>NZ_JCACKI010000073.1:0-135190 GCF_059505325.1 Tildeniella sp. | reverse complement strand
GCAGGGGCAGCGTGGGAAGCAGGGGCAGCGTGGGAAGCAGGGGCAGCGTGGGAAGCAGGGGCAGCGTGGGAAGTAGGGGCAGAGGAGACGTATTGTTCTTGTGGCACCAGGGTTACTCTACCCAATTTAGATTTTTCTTCTCCCTCCGCTCCCCCTGTCTCCCCTGCCCCCTCTGACTCCTTTACAAGTACCAGCAGTTCGCTATTGGGACTTTCCAATTCTCGCTGGTAACCATCTAATGTCCAGAGTCCACCAAAGCAGCGTTGATCAAGCTCTAAGGCGGCAGGAAGTAAAGCTACAGTTAAAGGCTGAAGTGCGAGAAAGGTCACAAAAGGTACGTTATCTGCTCAGGATATGCAAGGCTCGATTGTAAACTAGAGATCATCGTAGGTATGCCACCCAACCAAACGTAAGGATGACGCAATGGGATCGACTCACGCTACAGCGGCTAAACTGACTGGTCATCACTATTTAAGTGACACGACAGAGACATTGGTGGAGCGATCGCCAAATCAGCATTTGCTGCCATTGACCGCAACAGTCAATCAGAACGATCATTTAGAAGTGGGCGGTTGCGATGTGGTTGACCTGGTGCAGAACTTTGGTTCACCTCTCTATATATTGGACGAAGCAACCCTGCGATCGGCATGTCGGCAATACCGTGACGCATTCGTCCGTTACTATCCAGGCGCATCACAGGTGCTGTATGCCTCTAAAGCCTGGAACTGTTTGGCAGTGTGCGCGATCGTCGCCAGTGAAGGCTTAGGTATTGATATCGTCTCTGGTGGCGAACTTTATACAGCGATACAGGCAGGTGTCAGTCTGACTAAGCTCTATTTACATGGCAATAATAAGTCCCGTGCTGAGCTTCAGCTAGCCGTCGAGTCTGGTTGCACGATCGTGGTTGATAACTGGCATGAGCTGAAGACGCTGGTGGCGATCGCAGAGGAGCAAGGAGTCAGAAGTCAGGAGTCAGAGCCAACCCAAAACTCAAAACTTACCCTACACCTTATACCCCAAACCCTACACCCTATTCGCATCCTGCTCCGCCTCACCCCTGGCATTGAATGCCACACCCATGACTACATTCGCACCGGAAGTATCGACAGCAAGTTTGGGTTTGGGCTAGATCAGCTTGATGAAGTTTTTCAATTTATCGCTCAGCAGCCCAGTCTGGCGTGCATTGGTCTACACGCCCACATTGGTTCCCAAATTTTTGAGCTAGAGCCTCACCACGATCTGGGTGCAGTTATGGTGCAATGGCTGAGCAAGGCGGCTCACTACGGGTTGGCGATCGAAGAACTGGATATTGGTGGTGGCTTAGGCATCCGCTACACCGAATCAGACGATCCGCCCAGTATTGAGGCATGGGTTAAGGTGGTAAGCGAATCGATCGCGGCTGCCTGCAACGCGCAGCATGTACCTCTACCAAAACTCTTGAGTGAACCGGGACGATCGCTCATCGGGTCTGCTTGCGTAACGGCATATACGATCGGTGGGCAAAAAATAGTCCCTGGCATTCGCACGTATGTCACTGTGGATGGTGGCATGTCTGATAACCCTCGACCGATTACGTACCAGTCAGTCTACCGGGCAGTGGTGGCAAACCGGATGTCAGCACCGCTTACAGAAAGAGTGGCGATCGCAGGCAAACACTGCGAGTCTGGCGATATCGTCATTCAAGAGGCATCTTTACCCACAACTCAACCAGGTGATTTACTCGTAGTAATGGCAACTGGAGCCTACAATTACAGCATGGCTTCCAACTACAACCGCATTTCCCGACCAGCCGCTGTGTTAGTCAACGATGGTGAAGCTAACATCATTTTACAGCGAGAGACCTATCAGGATTTGATGCGGCAGGACTGTTTGCCAGAGCGGTTAAATGCTCCACAGGCGTGACCCTGATTGCAACAGGTATAAGCCTCAAGTACATTAAATTGAACGCTCAGGTTATCGAGTTTAGAACGTGTAGAAGCGCAAGGTTAATCCAGATCAATGGGATATCTATGGAGGCAATGGCTGCTGACGACCCCTAGCTGGATGCAGTCCCTACCGCTTCTCATCGTTCAAAACCTGAGATTTTTCATTGATGTTGGGCTTGTGCTTGCCCTCACCTACATGATGCTGGTCATTATTGGTGAGCGGCGTACTCTGTGGATGGTACGCGGTTTCATCGTGCTTATGCTGGCAGCAGCCCTCAGCAGGCGCTTAGAGTTGACCCTATTGAGCTTTGTGCTGGGTAATCTAGTGATTGGGTCTGCCGTTGCCATGGCATTTATTCTGCAATCAGAGTTTAGGCGCTTTTTGGAACAGTTGGGTCGGGGTGAACTCCTACAGTTGTTCCAATCTTCACGAAGAACCACACTTAAATCTGGTAGTGTCACGGATGAAATTGTTGATGCGGTCAAAGAGCTGTCACAAAACCGCATCGGTGCTCTGCTGATTTTAGAAACCAGTAGCCCCATTGATGAACGTGATTTTTCCGTGCCGGGAGTAAGGCTCAATGCTGAAGTCTCAAAAGAGCTGATTCAAACGATTTTTCAAACGACAACTTTGTTGCACGACGGAGCCGTCTTAATTCGCGACAATCGCCTTGTGGCAGCAGGGGTGATTTTGCCGTTATCTGAACGTAGTGCCTCCCGTCAGCTAGGCACGCGGCATCGGGCAGCAATGGGGATTACCGAGCGGGTCGAAAACTGCGTGTGCGTCGTTGTCTCGGAGGAAACAGGGTCAATTTCACTGGCGGAGCGGGGCACTCTAAATCGTCCACTCACCAGCAGCAAGCTCAAGGAATTACTGGGGGCGCGCTTCTCCCAAACGGCTGATCGTGACACGGTTGCTCCTAATCTCCGGAGTCTGGTGCGTCAGCTTGGTAGTCAAGGATTAGCGTTCTTTTCACGGTTTTTGAGGCATCGCAAAGGTAAAGGTTAAAGAACCGCAAACGCCTCGCTTTTTATGGTTCATGTTCACTGTTTAGATCCAATTGTGTGCCGCTGGGAGAAACCATGACCGTAAAGCCAACTGTTTTGCAAGAGTTACCTGCTGACCTCAAGTGTGAACGACTGCCTAGACATGTTGCTGTAATTATGGATGGCAATGGGCGCTGGGCAAAGCAGCGCGGCATGCCCAGAATTATGGGGCATCGTCGCGGCGTTGATGTGCTGAAGGATCTTCTACGCTGCTGTCGGGATTGGGGCATTCAAGCGCTGACTGCCTATGCCTTCTCGACGGAAAATTGGGGACGACCCTCAGAGGAAGTTGAGTTTTTGATGACGTTGTTTGAGCGGGTCTTGCGTCAAGAACTGCGGGAAATGGTGCAGGAAAATGTGCAAATTCGTTTCGTGGGCAACCTGCAAGCGTTACCTCGATCGCTCCAGGAAGAAATTGCCCGATCGGTTGAGTTGACGCAGCACAACCAGAGTATTCGGTTTACGGTTGCAACTAACTACGGTGGGCGACAAGAAATTTTACAGGCATGTCGGACGATCGCCACTCAGGTACAGCAAGGACTGCTCCAACCCGACCAGATTGATGAAGCTGTGTTTGAACGGCATCTCTACACCTCAGGCATTTGTGATCCTGACTTACTCATTCGCACAAGCGGCGAGATGCGGCTGAGTAATTTCTTGCTTTGGCAAATGGCGTATGCAGAACTGTACGTGACCGATACGCTGTGGCCCGATTTCGATCGCACCGCTTTCCACGAGGCACTCTCTGCCTATCAGCAGCGCGATCGACGCTTTGGGAAGCTATAAATCAGTGCAAGGCATGACAGCGACTGGTAAAGGGTTCTCGATCATCGCTAGTGTTGGTAGCAACGATCGCCGCCTTTGATGGCAGTGACTTGCCAGCTCGTTTTGCCTTAAAGTGCTTTGCATCAGGTTGACGTTGACCCTAACACCAGTCTTGACCATTGCAGCCCCATTGAGCAAACTGGTTCAGCAGGGAATGTGCTCTCGTTTTGAGGATTTCGCCATATGCTTCAGATTACTCAAGCCCCCCAAGCTCCGGTTGTGGTGCAACAGCGGTTTTCCATTTTGGGCGTGGCATCGCCGTCCTACGCGGGCAGCAACCTGATGTTGACGATCGATGGACAGTTTCGTGCCACGGGACCTGTCATTGATGTCGATGGCACCTGGAAGCTCGACTTTCTGTTTCAGCAAGCGGGAAATCGGCGCTTGAAACTTGAGATTGGCACCGACAGCGCCGAACTGACTATACCCGTTGTCACCACAATGCCTGAAGCGAGGAAACTCCAGTTTACTCAGGTGCCTACCCGGTTGCCTGTGCTACAGTCCGCCACAGTAGAGGGCACAGCGGCAAATTTTCCCGATGGCAGCGCGCTCATTCTGCGGGCAGATCAACAGTTTGACCTGGCAAAGCCCTTTGTGCGCAGTGGCAAATGGCAAACCACCATTGGGTTTAATCAACCGGGTAAGCGCGTTTTAGAAATTATTAGCTCTGACGGGCGCGATCGTGCTCAGGCTGAAGTCGATATTGTTGCTGTCCAACCACGTCCTCCCCGCGTGAGTTTCACCAATCCACCGCAGCAGGTGAAGGTAGAAGCGACCATCACTCTAGCAGGCGCAGCAACCAACTACAGCAATGGTGACCAGCTCATTTTGCGGGTAGACCAAAAGCTAGAACTCGCACGCCCAAGAGTGCAGGATGGGAAGTGGCAGGCTCAAACGGTGTTGCGTCAAACCGGGAAACGTCTCATCGAAATCATTGGTTCTGAGCAAGATAAAGCCCAAACGGTCATTGAGGTCATCGGCGCTGCCTCAGGCACCTTTCAAGCGCTACCCCGTAATACCTGGACGAGCACTCCCACCTCGTCCGCTCTGCCTGCACTACAACCCAAAGGCATTACGTTGCACCACACCTTTATCGGCAGCCCGCCTGCAATCAGTGCTTCGGTAGCAGATGAAGCCGCCCGTATGCGAGTGATCTACAACGGACACGTCAATGGCAATGGCTGGTCAGACATTGGCTATCACTTCATCATCATGCCCAGTGGTCGAGTCTATGCAGCCCGGAGTGAGACGAAGCGAGGCGCGCATGATGTGGTGAATGATGGACTGGGCGTTGCGTTTGACGGCGTTTATACCAGCGCCACAATTAATCAGGCAATGTACAACTCAGCGGTGGCGCTTTGCACACTTCTCTGTAAGCGTTACGGCATTACTAACACAATTACCCCTATTCCAACACCGACAGGTGATTTTGGTACCCGCAATTTGCCACGCATCATGGGACACCGCGATCGCGTGGCGACAGCATGCCCCGGTACTGAAGGCGGCAGGACTGTCCGTTTACCAGAGATTCGTCAGGCGGTCAATGGGAATTTGGTCGGCTCTTAACACAAGCACTTGCATAGGGCGATCGAGACCACAAAATGACAATGTAGACTGTAGAGCCTCCGATCGATCAATGCTTGACCACAACTAATCGATCAATGCTTGACTACAACTAAACGTTGCATCCACCGCACTCTTTATCTAAAGTTTGTCAACCTGATTGGCAAAATTGATCAGACAGGCACGAATCACGGTCGCCTGAGTACTAAGATTGAGGAGTGTGTTTTGGTCAGGCTCAGGTATGCGTCAGTGTCTGGATACAAGTAGCAGCGCTTGCATCCACAAGAGTTCCAAACAATTTTTAAGAACTGGCACAGGTAGGCGTGCTTAACAAGCAACGGACTCCGGCTGTAGAAGACGTGCATCCATTGAGTGCCTAGAGCGCCCCAAAGAGTCAGTATGCTTTCTGAATCGTCGTCCCAAGAGTTAATCGATTTACAACAGCGTGTTGCTGCCCAGGCAGCCATGCTGTCACAAATGGAGCGGCAATTGCTGCACTCTAAGCAGATAGAATACGCGTTGAGGGCATCGCATCATAAGCTCTCAGTGGTGTTACAGCAGTCGCCGATCGCCATCATTGAATGGAACACAGCGTTTGAGGTCGTAGACTGGAATCCAACGGCTGAGAGCCTTCTGGGCTACACCAAGCAAGAAGCGATCGGTCGCCACATCACCGTACTGCTGACACCAGAGCACAGCCACCAAGCGATCGGTACATGGCTCGATCAGCGCGAGAGCGATCGCACACTCACCGACACAGTTACAAAGGACAGTCGGATCATTCCCTGTGATTGGCACAATACACCCTTGCTTGATGCACAGCATCAGGTGATCGGTCTTGTCTCCCTCGTACAAAGACACAGTGAACCATTGCAGTTGCACCACTCGTTGGCGATCGCATCGGGTGCGTCTACGTCACAACAGCATGTCTCTAGCCAGAAACAAGCAGACGCGATCGCGCCTATTTCACCCGCCTTTTTGAGTGACATTATCAATGCTACAGCGGACCCGCTCTTTGTGAAAGACGAGCAGCATCGGTACATTGTTCTAAACGATCCCTTCTGCCAATTCATGGGCTGGAACCGAGCCAATGTCATTGGTCTTAACGACCACGATGTCTTTCCTGATATTGAGCAGGCTGACTTCTTTCGTGACACTGACCAGTTAGTGTTGGATAGTGGCTGCGATCGTGAAGACGAGGAAAGCATCACCAACCTGCATGGCATCACCCATATCTTTTCGACCAAAAAATCATGCCTACACGATGGCACTGGCAATAAGTTCATGGTTGGCACAATGCGCGATATTACGGCGCTGAAGCAGGCAGAAGCGGCTTTGAAGGAGGCGAAGGACGAGCTAGAGACACGGGTAGAGAAACGCACTATTGAGCTTCAGCAAACAGTCGCACAACTTCAGCAAGAAGTGTATGAACGGCAGGCAGCGCTCCACGAACGCGATCAAGCTGAAGCTAAACTGCAACACACCCGCAAGTTCCTGGAATCTGTGCTGAAAACCTTACCTGTTGCCGTGATTGCTAAAGAGGCGAAAGAGCTTCGCTACGTGCTGTGGAACCCAGCCGCCGAGGAAGTGCTGGGTGCCACGGCTAAAGACATGATGGGCAAGAATGCGTACGATTGCTTGCCGTTAGATCAAGCCGAGACACTGATAGAGCACGATCGCCAGGTGCTGAAAAGCAAGCGCATCGTCGATATTCCAGAAACACTGGTGCCGATAAACAGTGAACCGCGCATTTTGCATACTAAGAAAACGGCTGTCTTTGACGAGGAGGGCAAGCCACAGTATTTGTTAGCCATCACCGAAGACATTACCGAACGCAAGCAGGCAGAAGCGGCTTTGCGGCAGAGCGAAGCACAGCTACGAGCACTGGCTCAACGCGAAGAATTGCTCAATCGCGTCGCCAACCAAATTCGTAGTTCGCTGGATCTCGATACCATTCTCCAGACGACCGTACACGAAGTCCGTAACCTGTTGAAAATCGATCGCTGTAGCTTTTGCTGGTATCACGTTCAGTCTGATCAGTTAGCCAGCCTTGAGTTCACCCATGAGTCACGAGATGCGGCGTTGTCCAGCTTTCTCGGTACGTATCCACAAGACCTGAGTCGTCCAGCCGATCGCCACAACCCGATTGTTGAAAGTCTTTTGAGCCAGACACCCTATCGTGTCGATGACATTGCGACCGATCCACAACTGAAACCAGAAGCCCGCGAAATCCTACGTTTTTACGGCTACCATTCTGAGCTTTTGTTGCCCGTACCTATACTCTCTGGTCAACTAGGCGGTATTCATTGCGGGCATCACAGCGCCATCCGTCCGTGGAGCGACTCGGAAATGGAACTTCTGCAAGCCGTTGCCAGCCAACTCGCGATCGCCATTAACCAGGCAGAACTTTACAACCAGAGCGTCACTGCTGCGAACACCGCTCAACAACAGGCACAGCAATTAGAGCAAGCGCTGCAAGAACTTCAGCAGGCACAAGCACAAATGGTGCAAAGCGAGAAGATGTCGAGCTTGGGGCAACTGGTCGCAGGAGTGGCGCATGAAATTAACAACCCCGTTAACTTTATCTACGGCAACCTCACCTACGCCAACGAGTATACTCAAGACCTGCTCAACCTCCTCGACTTATACCAGCAGCATTACCCAGCCCCTGCACCACAAATTAAAGCTGTTGCAGACGCGATCGACATTCAGTTTGTGATCACAGACCTGCCCAGACTGCTCACATCCATGAAAGTTGGTGCAGACCGCATTCAGAAGATCGTCGCTTCGCTAAGAACGTTTTCCCGAATGGATGAAGCCGAGTTCAAAGCAGTCAACCTTCACGAAGGTATTGATAGCACGCTGATGATCTTGCAGAGTCGACTCAAAGCGCAGCAGCTTCGCGGTCAGGGACGAGAATATACTCGCCCTGAGATCGAGATTGTCAAGGCATATGGCGAATTACCGCTGGTTGAATGCTACGCGGGACAGCTCAATCAGGTGTTTATGAATATCCTTAGCAATGCGATTGATGCGTTAGATGAGGGGGATGCCCAGCGTGATGCTGCCGCAATGGAGCAGCATCCCAGTATGATTCGGATTTGCACTGAACTTTTAGCCGACGATCGTGTCACGATTGCCATTGCGGATAACGGCACGGGCATTCCTGAAGCCGCTCGTCAGCGCTTGTTTGATCCCTTCTTCACTACTAAACCAGTGGGCAAGGGCACAGGCATGGGCTTATCCATTAGCTATCAAATTGTCACAGAGCGACACGGTGGCTCGTTGCGCTGCCTTTCATCACCTGGACAAGGCACAGAATTCATCATCGAAATTCCTCTTAAACAGCAGCTTCAGTAAGCTGGGTCTGTCCTACACTTGATAGGAAAACCTCTCCGCTTCCCTGTCGATACGGTGGCATCTCATGACAGACACGCCAAGAATCCTGGCTTTTGCTGGCAGCACTCGAACTGATTCCTTCAATAAAAAGCTCGTTAAGATTGCCGCGCAAGGTGCAAGAGCGGCAGGAGCAGACGCGACATTTGTCGATTTGCGAGATTTTTCGCTCCCTCTATTTGATGAAGATCTGGAGGCAAAGGAAGGACTTCCAGCAGGTGCTCGCCAGTTCAAAGATCTCCTCCTGGCGCACGATGGCTTGCTGATTGCGTCGCCTGAATATAACAGCTCACTCACGGCTGTTTTAAAGAATGCGATCGACTGGGCATCTCGTCCTGCTGAAGGTGAAGCGCCGCTGGGCTGCTTTGTAGGGAAGGTTGCTTCACTGATGAGTGCGTCTCCTGGTGCATTGGGCGGTTTACGTGGTCTGGTACACTTGCGAGCAATTCTGGGTAATATCAAGGTCATTGTGCTCCCCGACCAAATTGCGGTGCCGACAGCCTACGACGCATTTGACCCTAGCGGCAATCTCAAAGATTTTAAGCAACAGGCAGCTATAGAGAGTCTAGGCAAAAATGTGGCGACGATCGTAGCAAAGCTCAAAGCCTAATGCTGCTCCAGATTACGTGTATGTAGAGCAAAGGGAGCGTGCAAAGAAATTACTTTATCGCGTCAGAGGTGATGACTTTAGCAGGTATACCAATGGCTGTTGCTTTGGGTGGTACGTCAGACAAAACGACCGCATTCGCTCCAATGTTGGCATCGTCACCCACTGTAACGTTGCCAAGGATGACTGCACCAGCGCCAACATTCACACGTTTTCCTAGTTTCGGCGCATCAAATAGACGATCGAGATAGCGCAGCCCCAGCGTTACTCCTTGTCGAATAATGCTGTCATCGCCAATGTGGCAGTAACCATGAATCACGATCGCCCCTTGATGCTCAATAATCACGCGGCGACCGAGTTGCACCGTGTAGGGCAGTTCAATACCGTAACCATTGCGAATTTTTCGATAAAGCGCTTGGTAAAGCAGGCTGAAGGGTGCTCGCACTAGTTTCGGCTCAAGCGTCATACGCCACACCCCAAAGCGATGTACCGCTACTGCCCGAAACCCCGGTTTTGTCCAGTCTCGCCCGTGAGCCTCCCAGTCTTCTTTGATTTGTTGCCAAAGTCCTAACGGCTCGGTCTCGCTGGTGTTCAAATCTGACCTCCTCTGACAAACACACTGTTCAACAGAAAATCACTCCAAATTTTTGGGGGATCGGTATCAGGTTTGCGTTGAATCACCCGTCGCCAGCGCCATAGCGTGAAGCCTGACAGCCATGCTGCATCCGCCAGTGCTGCATATAACCAGCCATGATTCTTTAAAAAGTATCGCCGCCTGGAGTCAAACCAATACGTTGGCATACGTTTGGGTGGACGTTTAGAATCAGTCACACCAGAGCTTTGACCCACAAAATGGACAACATGGCTTTGCGGTACATACCAGCAAGACCATCCAGCGCGATGTGCTCTTAGACAAAAATCAACTTCCTCAAAGTACATGAAGTAGCTTTCGTCGAGCAACCCGATCGAGTCAAACACTTCCCGACGAATCATCATGCTTGCTCCTGCCACCCAATCTGTTTGGTGGGGATGATCAGCAACTTGTGGCACAACTGCCCATTGTGCAAGCAGTTTCGACGCAATCCCCAGGCGTAAACCAAAATCGAGTTCTCCCAGGACGTTTGGAAACCGAAAGGCTGATTGCTGCGATGTGGTGTCCAAATCCTCCAAACGGCTGCCTGCGATCCCAACCTCTGGTTGTTCATGCATAAAATCCAGCAGTGCTTTCACTGCACCCGGACGAATCACGGTATCTGGATTAAGCAGCAGCACATAAGGGCATGGGATGGTTGACTCCAGTGCGGGACGGATGGCGGCATTGTTGCCAAAGGCAAAACCACCGTTGTGCTCTAGCGGCATCAACGCCACCCACTCATGCCATTGATTAGTGTCGATCGCGGCTGCAATCTTCTCAACCGAACCATCACCAGAAGCATTATCGGTTACGACAACATAGCTACCAGGGATGGCGCTGATTTCCTCTGCCAAAGCATGCAAGCAATCGATCGTTAGAGCCGCCGTCCTGTAGTTAAGAACAACAACGAGTAGCGTTGTTGCTTGATCTAACTGAACCATATTCGACATTAGAACAACCTTTAGGCGAGATAGACGTTGTAAGCCGTCACTTAGAATCACTGACTGTGGCTACAGCGATCGCCTTTCTAGCGATCGCCAAGATTAGCTTTAAGCTGATTCTGCAATTAATCATCTTCTTACCTCACTTGCCTGAGGAGGGGTTGCCTAGCCGGAGATCCCTGTAGTTGCCGATTTAAAAGCACTCCGGTAAGACCGCCACCCGCGAGTGTGAAAATTGAATTGGGAAAAGCATTTAAAACGCAATCCAGCGCATACATAGCTAATCCAACTGTGATCGCCGCTGTAATGACAATATTAGGATGCGACCAAGAAGCAGGTGGGTAGAAAAACCAGAAACCTAAGACAGGTAAAAGTAATGTTGTAAAAACACTAATTAACCCGACTAAGCCATTTTGACCGAAGGCGATAATCCATAGACTGTCAGTGATTGTAATGGCGTAGCCACCCTCTTTATAAAGCTGGTTTCGACCAAAACCTCCCCAGCCAAATAAGATTCTTTCACGCGCTTTTCCGGAGAGAAGTTCCTCGTTCATGAATCTGAACCCCAAAGATTGAAGGCGATCCGGATCAATGAACTTTGCTAGAAAGTCAATAATTTCTTGCCCAGGAAATTCGCCAATTACACCTAAATACAAGTAAACAAATAAGCCCCCAGCTAGAATCCACATCAGGAAGCTAGCGCCATACCGCTGCGCGGCAATGAAAATAATCAGCGCAGCGACCAGCAAGAAAGCGGCACCCGTCGCTCTTACTAAAATAAAGGTTGTTACTAGGATGCCCATAACCCAGCTAATCGGAACGTTCCGAATGTGCTTGATTGTTTTAGTTCTCCACAGTACAACCCCCATCAATGTAGCGAACATCATCCACGTCCCTAGCACTAGTCCATTCTGTAGAAAGATGGATGGTCTATAGCCACCGTAACGAAGATCAGCGGCTCCAGCTGTAAATCGGTAGATAAGCCCGTGCAGGTTAACGCGAGTTGCGGCTTCAAAGAGACATAAAGGGATATACAATAATCCACCCCAAAAAATTCCAATTGCTAGCTGGCGCAACCCGGAAAAGCTGTTGAGATAGATCCGACCCAAAAAGTAAGGAACGCCCCAAGCCATTATTTGCCCAATCGTACTTGAAAGCCCATCATAGGCACCAAGCCCATTAGTCATTGATGCAGCAAAGGGACAAAGACACCAAACCGTTATTGGCAGATCAAACCAGTGAAATCTAAATAACTTAAAACGATCAACGTTATAAAGACAGGTTGCAAACAAAATAGCCAGACATGTAGCCGACATTTTGTTGTATTCCACTGGAATGCTGGGCAATTTGAATGCAGCTAACGGTAAAAACAACCAGGCTACCACAAAGCTAGTAATCAGTGCTCGCTGCGGGGGAAAGCGAGTAAACAGGTAAACAACGATTGGGAACCAGGCATACAGTACAAGAGTATTCACAGTTCACCTTCATGAAATTCAACACAGCAGGATGTCACAGGGCAAGAAACATGAAATGTATTGAATGCTAAGTAAGATTACGCTTCTCGCTCCTTACCAGTCGGAAGCGTAATCTTAAGCGTCTTTCGCTAAGAGCAATCGCTCGCTAATCACTTGTTTCTCAAAGCATCGCGAGCATCAACTAAAATTGGTGGAATGAATTTCTTCAGGACATCTCTTACAGTTGTGCGTGGTGTTTCTGCCAACTGAAAGCTGTCTTGAGGGCGAGTTTGAAAAATAGTCGTGTGTGGAGTACCTAGAGTCTCCTCAGCGGGACGTCCATTGGTGTAGTAATAGAGTGCTAACGACTTTCTCGTTCTGTCTTCTGGGCAGGTCAGTGGCTCAGGGTGACCATGATAAGAAAAATCAGTTGTGCTAAAGACAACACAGCGATTGAAGATGGGAAGAATTTTCTTTTCACACTGAGTCATGTTTTGATCCCACAGCTCAAGATGTCCTCCGTACTCCTCCTTCCAATCTTGATTGAGGTAGAGCAGAAAATTTAGGCGGCGATCGAGACGCAATTTTTTGTGCTTGTTAAAGTCTACGTGCATCTTCAAAAAGCCACCCCGCTCTATTTGGTGAAGTCCACCACCTTCAAAATGAGGATCTGGAAGAATCCCATCAATGCCCGTTAATATCTCCAAGAAAGTGATAAATGTGGAGGAATTGAGACTATAGAGCAGGAGGCGTGTTGCGTCTCCCATCTGATGTTCGTGTTTTGAAGCAAGCTTTTTTTCAGCAGGTGTTTGAAAGGCTTGCCAGTCGATTTGACCTGGCTTGGGAAACTCCTTTAAAACCTCTTCCAAGACCGATTCGGGCAAAAAATTATCAATCACAATGTGAGGAAATGGTTTAGCCGCGGCATAGGCTTCTCGATACTGAGCCGCTAAGGTTTTCAGGTAGTCTACATCAAGACGAAACATAGGAAGGGTTGCGTTCATAACATTCTCTAGCGAAATTTCCTCAAGACAAGAACTAATCTCACTGTACTAGGGCATTTGAAAGCGTTGACAGTTGATGAAACCATTAGACTGAAGCGTACTGTAGCCAGAAACTTTACAAATATTCTGCGAACATTGCCTCATCTTTCTAGTTATGGGATAAACATTTTTATAAACAGCTTCTGCTTTGAGACGGGATGGGAGGAAGTCAATAGGACGTGGTTTGACGACCTAAAAATAGCTTGAGCCAGACAACTAATGACTTCCCTTTAGCCAGTTTTTACAAGCTTCTTGCTGAGATACGTTGCCTGTTTTTGAGCTATTAATCTCAAGGAGCAAAGTTTTAAGGGGCAAAGTGAAACGTGTAAAATGCAAGCAACATTCGCTTTTGAGTGGGTTCTTGAATGGATGCTTTATTTTGTCGAAATCATCGCTCATAGAATGAAAAAATGTGACTATTCACCACGCCGTTCTAAAGTATTTCAACGAGCGTTGTAGTCTTGTTTCTAAGATAGGAAATAACATCACCTGATTTTTCGCTGAGACAATTAATTGAAATTGACACCATCACCAAGAACTAACGCCTAATTAAATCGACTCACTGCTACTGATACGCCTGTTTAAGGCGCTACGCTTTTCACTCATAGCCCTTCAGAAAAAGTGACTACATTTGAGGCATGGTCGAGGGGTTTGATCTCGCTTTTTTGGATCAGAGCTAAGAATCTCACCGTTAGTAGCCTATCGTAACTGCTGTATTAGGCAGTGGCAATCTTCAGCTCTTTTACTCAAAATTTACCGTCAGTCTGGCAATGGGTCGTTCCAGATCTATCAAGTGGCAGGGTGCGACAGCAAAACGAGGCACCTTGTAAGATGGCGCGGGTTGGGATTTTCCACTTTGTTACAGCCGTTTTCCAGGAGTTGCTCTGGGCTGGCAAGTCAGTTCAGGTTTCATCTGTACTCATAAAGAGGATGTAAAGATCGGAGCTATCTTTAGCATTCCCCATTACTTCTAGAGACGCTCAGAACCAAGCTCAACAAAATTCAAGCAGGCAAGTTGGTGTCAAGTGGAGTTGGGCAGCGTAGGAATATCAGCGCTAGATTTGGCATGACAACGACAAACTTTGAGTGTAGGGTTCCCAACAAGAAGCCTTTCCTGTAATCTGATTTGTCTGTCACTAAGCAACTGTGTTCGTCTAAAAAGCGTATGTCAAAAAAAACGATCGTGCGTAATCAAACTTCCATCGTTGTGAGTCTGGTGCTGCTGCTGGGGTTGACCATGCCACAGGTTGTGGGAGCGCAGCCGTTCCGTAAGATAGCTGGTGACGATAAGGTGACGGCGTTGCTTAAGGAGGGGCGTAAGCTTGTTGATGCTGGCAATCTTCCGGATGCAATCGCGATTTATCAACAAGCAGCAGAGCTAGATGCTCAGAACCCGCGCATCTTTTCAGGTATTGGGTTTTTGCAAGCTAACCAGGGAAAGTTTCGTGAAGCGATCGCATCTTATCAACAGGCACTTGCCCTTGACCCTAAAAATGCTGACTTTTATTACGCTGTGGGCTTTAGCGAGGCGAACCTGGGCAACAATGAGGCGGCGATCGCGGCGTACCGTCAGGCAACGCTCTTTAACCCTCGCCACATGAATGCTCAAATTGCTCTAGGCGTAGTGCTGACTCGTGAGAAAAACTATAGTGAGGCGCTGCGAGTGAGTCAGCGGGCGATCGCGTTAGAGCCTCGTAATTACAGACCCTACGAACTCATGGGGAATTTGTTTCTGCAACAAGAACGTCCTCAAGATGCCATCAAGCCCCTGTTGAGTGCTGCCCGACTTGCCCCCAAGAAAGGCAGCATTCAAGTTAGCCTGGGCACCGCTTTACTTGACCAGGGCAACCTGGAACGAGGACTGGCAGCCTTTCAACGAGCTGGGCAGTTTGAGCCGCGCAACCCGGCACTTCAGTTGCAAATCGGCAGAATTCTACAAGCGAAAGGACAGTACGATCGCGCCCTCAAAGCATATCAGCGGGCACTGTTCCTCAAATCAGACCTGGTTGAAGCGCAAGGCGCGATCGGTGATATCTACATGGAAAAGCAAGACTATCTTTCTGCCATCATTGCCTATCGCCAGTACGCTGCTACAGCACCGCAAAACCCCGATGCTTACTATAAGCTCGGCAAGGCGCTTAAAGGGCGCGAACGTAGAGACGAGGCAATTACCTCGCTGGAGCAAGCCAAGCGTCTGTATCAAGATCAGGGCAAAACGGATACCGCTAGAGAGGTCGATCGCTTATTGAACGAGCTGAAGCAAGAAAAAAGATGATCTTGATGATCTTAACGGTGCAGCCTTCGTTGAAAGCGCGGCACTTGAGTCTCTGAGGTGGAAACGTCGTGCATCATCCTCCTCGTTGGCGGAGGATGAAGTCTGCGATCGCTAGATCCATCGGCGTTGTCACCTTCAAATTACTTTCCTCACCCTGCGCGATTTTGACAGGCAACCCGCATTGCTCAAAGAGTGCTGCATCATCAGTGACTTCCCAGCCCTGACGCACGCCTTCCTTGTGGCAGTGAATCAGTTGCTCTACGGCAAAGCCCTGGGGTGTTTGGGCAGCCCAGAGGTGGCGGCGATCGGGCGTATTCGTAATCAGTTGTGTGGTGGGTTCTACGATCTTGATGGTGTCTTTGACAGGAATGGCAGCAATGAGACCTGGGCAGTGAAGAATTTCAGCGGCACAGCGATCGATTAACGTGGGAGTTACTAAGCAGCGCGCACCGTCGTGAATCAGCACGCGCTCTGCCACTGCTGGTAACGCCTGCAAGCCTTTGTAGACTGATTCCTGCCGTGTCACACCACCGGGGATAAAGTGAACGCATTTTGTCATACCCAGACTGATCACGATCTCCTTAAAGTCAGGGAAATCGTCTGGCTGACCGATGATACCGATCCAGCGTAGCGATCGCGATGCCTTAACAGCGGCAAGCGTCCAGCTAAGGAGGGGCTTGTCTAACAAAGGTAACAGCAGCTTGTTACGGCTACTGCCCATACGACGACCTGATCCAGCAGCAGGAATCAAGAGATACACGGCAGTCCTCTCATAGTTATGGTTCACCAGCAGCGACGTTTGACGATCGTTTCAGGAACATAAGCTTTCAGGAACACGGACGAACGATGGTAACCTTACAGGGATGCGTGGAGTCACAGGTAGGTTTGCAACCTTGCTTAATGCAGTCTGGCAACAAGGGCATTGAGCGTCAAATCAGGTGGTTTCCCATCCTGACCGTTGACACGTTAAATGCCCGTATCAGAGTTAGTGTTTTCCAAGCCTGCACTGAGCCGCGTTCCAAATTATGGGCGTATGGTGACGTGCAAGACGCAAAACTTTCCTGTCTCTTCACTTAAAATTAAAAGCGAATTAGCGTAAAGAATTATTATGCGAATCGTAGCCCTTGTCCCTGGCGGAATTGGCGATCAAATTCTATTCTTCCCCACCCTGGACGATCTGAAGCGAACCTATCCAAACGCCCAAATCGATGTGGTGGTTGAACCCAGAGCAAAAGATGCTTATCGGGTTTCTAAGTCGGTGCACAGCACGATTCTGTTTGATTTCAAAGGACGCAACAGTTTGGCAGATTTAGGGAACCTGCTAGGAGCCATTCGTGAGCGGGAGTACGACATTGCGCTCTCTTTGGGGCAACGTTGGACGGTAGGCTTTTTGTTGTGGTTAACGGGTATACCTAACCGAATTGGCTATGCGGGCAGCGCTGGTGAGTTGTTTCTGACCAACGCAGTGCCTTTAAAGCAAAATCAGTACGCGGCTCAGATGTATCACGATCTGCTCCAAGGACTAGAGATTCACACGCCCTGCCCTGAACTGGCACTGAGTGTCCCTGCAAAAGATCTCGACTGGGCAGAGGGTGAACGGCAGCGGTTGGGGGTTCAGAATAGCGGCTATGTGCTGATTCACGGTGGTTCTAGCGAACTTGCTAAGACCAAGGGGATCGATAAAATCTACCCCGTTTCAAACTGGAAGGGTATTATCCAAGACTTTGAGCACCGACAGCCTGAGTTGTCGATCGTGCTAGTTAAAGGACCGGAAGACACAGCCTTTGTAGAAGCGCTGCTAGAAGCCAGCCCCAAGCTCAAAGTGACGACACCTGCAGACGTGGGCAAACTTGCAGCAATGATTGCGGCTGCAAACCTGATGCTGTGTACCGACAGCGCCCCAATGCACCTGGCAGTTGCAGTGAAAACTTATACGCTGGCGCTGTTTGGTCCGACCGATCCCCAAAAGCTGCTGCCTGAGGGCAAGCGTTTTATTGGCATCAAATCGCTGACGGGTCGGATGGCAGATATTTCGCCGCAGACGGTGTTAGAGAAAATTTGGAGCAGTTAGCGTGTGACCAGACGAGCCGTTTTTCTCGATCGCGATGGCGTTCTCAACCAGGAAGTGGGCTATATCCATCGGGTTACCGATTTAAATTTGCTCCCCGGCGTTGCCCAAGCGGTCAAACAATTGAACCAGGCAGGGATTTTTTGCTGCTTAGTCTCTAATCAGTCTGGTCCTGCCAGAGGTTACTATCCTGCCAGCCATGTGGAGGCGTTACACGATCGTCTCTGCCAATTGCTCAAAGCTGGAGCAGACGCACATCTGGATGCGCTGTATTACTGTCCCTACCTGAGTGCGCCTGAAGGGGGTACTGAGCCAGCCTATACACGCTGGAGTACTTGGCGTAAGCCCAACACAGGTATGCTGGTTGCGGCTGCCTGGGAGCATGATCTAGCCCTTAACAAAAGCTTTATGGTGGGTGATAAAGCAACGGATGTTGACATGGCGCATAACGCAGGATGCCTGGGCATTCTTGTACAGACGGGCTTTGGCGATCGCGTCCTCGGCGGCAAGTATCAGCATCACACCAAGCCCGACTTCGTCGCGCCCGACTTATCCACAGCGGCAGGTTGGATTTTGCAACAGTAGATCACAAATGCGTACTCAATGCGGAAGATCAGGAAGCTTGCTGTAGTACTACAGTAGTAGAATAGTTGTTGTAGATACATTCTAAAGTTTTCTGAAATTGCCTTCAGGTCAAGCTTTGAGCAACTTCCTTAAAAATGCCCCTGCTGGGGGACTGCTAATTTTTTGACCTTTAGCATATTGTCAATATATTCTTTGAGATTCGTTACAAACCGTCAGGAGAATTGTCATATGCCTCTCATCGCTGGGATCGTTTTCTTCGCAGGCTACGCCGTGATTTGTGCACTTTTTGTCAATCGCGTTCGTTAAGCCTCAGCAAAGCGTTTTGCTGGTCGATCGCCCTCGATCGCTACAGTCCGTACCTTACCAGCCTAAGAAACGCTATACCAGCTACTTATAACAGTTCAAAAAAAGCGTCATCAATTTCGTACCCAAACATTTGGGTCATGGCTTTGAGCCGAGATGTTCCTTCGATCCCCTGTTGCTGCATCCAGTCTCCTAGCACAAAAATTTTGTGCATTACAAAGATTTCTAGGGCTTCTGGATTGTATTGAATGCCATCTTTAGGGTGAAACTGGTGGGGCACGAGCATTGCTGTGTAGCGGGTCAATTCGCCTGCTTTCCAGTCCAGCAAAAACGGTAGCCATGGATAGATCGCATCAAGGCGAATAAACCAGAGTCGCACTTCAGGGATTTCTGGTAGCTCTCTAGGATCGTCTGCTGCCTGAGCATAATCGACTTGAAACTGAAGCTGCTGTTCGTGAGTGGTTAGCGCTCCCTGTTGCAGTAGCGCGTCGACGACTGCTTGAGCCGGAGACAAATCGAGTGTATTGATCAAGGTTGTATTGAGGGCGATCGTCATCATTGCCATGAAATCCAGAGAACAAGACAGGTCTCTGTCCATTTTCCTCTGAATTTCCAGTTCTTTAACAGAGTAAAGCGATCGCTCAGCTCGGTCGGATGAGAGTGCCTCAACTCGAACCCATCTGGAGGCAAACTGAGCCTACCTTCGGTAAAGGCAAATATTCTCTCCTCAGAACAAGCTCATCTTCCCTTCATTTGTCAAAATCAAGCGGTCACTTCTACTCAAAAATGCTAAATTCACAGGGAGATTTCACCCAATAGTGAGAGGCTTCATGCTGAAGCAACGCAAAACCCAGGTATGGTTAGGGCTGATGGCACTGGGAGCGCTGGCTGTGGGAGCTGTGATCCCAGTGATGAGATGGAGTGATCGTTGGCACGAGCCTTCACCGATCGCTGTTACTACGGCAGAGGGTGCGACCAAAAAGCAAGTGGGTGCGTTCAAGGCACTGCCGCCAGCACAGCGCACGAAAGCACTTGAGGCGATCGTCAAAGGCAAAGAATCACCAGAACGTAGCCGTGCTCGTTATCTCCTAGCGACTGAGCTGATCGAGCAAGGGCAAGGCAAAAAAGCCTTGGAGCCACTACACGGTTTAGAGAACAGCTACCCTGCGCTGGCAGCGCACGTACTGAAGCAGCGAGCGCAAGCCTACGAACAGGTGGGCGATCGTGACAACATGCAGGCAACCCGCCAACAATTACTCAAAGACTATCCCAAGAATCCAGTCGCGGCAGAAGCTCTGGTCGCCCTGGGGCGAGACAACCCGCGCTATGGGGATCAGGCGATCGCACAATTTCCGGCGCACCCCAGCACGATCGGTCTAGTGCAGCAGCGGTTGAAGCAAAACCCTAAACAACCGCAACTGCTCTTGCTGGTTGCAAAACACGCGCTTTATGCACAAAACTATACTGATGTGCTGGACGATTTGACCAGCCACTATGCGTCGCAACTGCAACCCAACGATTGGGAAGCGATCGCGTTTGGCTATTGGGAGAAACAGCTTTATGGCAAAGCCGGAGCCGCTTACGCTCGTGCGCCCTACACTCCACTCAATGCCTACCGCGTTGGACGTGGTTTTCAACTGGGTGAAAAAGGCGGTGCGATCCAGGCATATCAACGCGTGATTCAGACGTTTCCTACCGCCAGTGAGACGGCTCTGGCACTGCTGCGCCTAGCCAAACTCTCTGAACCAGTACAAGCTGTAAGCTATCTGGATCAGGTAGCCCAGCGATTTCCAGCTAAAGCAGGTGAGGCACTCTTAGAAAAAGCCAAGCTATTGGAGCAGCAGAACAGCCTCAAGTTTGCGGCAGCAGTACGCCAGATTTTGCTCACGCGCTACAGCAAATCGGATGCAGCGGCTGAACTGCGGTGGAGCCTTGCCCAAGAGCGTGGCACGGCGAATGATGCTCAAGCCGCTCGCGTCTGGGCAGAGTCTCTGATGCTGCATAATCCAAACAGCGAACAGGCTCCTGAAGCGACCTACTGGAGCGGCAAATGGGCAGAGCAGCTTGGTAGGCAGACAGAAGCAAAAACCGCCTACGAGCAAGTGTTGGCGAAGTATCCACAGTCGTATTACGCATGGCGATCGGCTTCACGTCTCGGCTGGGATGTCGGAGACTTTACCAGTGTGCGTCAGCTCAAACCAGCAGTCATTCGCCCCGCCTCTCGACCTGATCTCCCTGTTGGTTCCACCGCACTCAAAGAACTCTTTCAGTTGGGTCAAGACCGTGATGCCTGGAGGCTTTGGCAGGTAGAATTCCAAGACCCGATGCAGCCCTCAGTGGCAGAACAGTTTACCGACGGAGTGATGCGATTGAGTGTCGGCGACTATCTGGACGGTATCTTTATGGTTTCGTTCTTACAGGAACGAGAGAAGCCCGAAGAGCAGTCGCAATATCGATCGCTCAAGCAGCAAGCGTCCTACTGGCAGGCACTCTACCCATTTCCCTTTCTGGAGCCGATCGAAACCTGGTCGCAAGAGCGTCAGCTTAATCCGCTACTGGTTACCGCACTCATTCGACAAGAATCACGGTTTATGCCGGGTATTCGCTCAAGTGTGGGTGCCACTGGCTTAATGCAGGTCATGCCCGATACAGGGGCGTGGATTGCCAAGCAGATTAAGCTGAAGACCTATCAACTGAATGATCCCGACGATAATATTAAGTTGGGCACCTGGTATCTGGACTATACGCATCAGGAATACAGCGGGAATTCGATGTTGGCGATCGCCAGCTATAACGCGGGTCCCGGAGCGGTTGGGGGTTGGGTTGCAAAAGCTGGGCAGCAAGACCCCGATGTTTTTGTCGAGAACATCCCGTATGCTGAAACTAAAGGCTACGTCAAATCAGTCTTTGAAAACTACTGGAACTATTTGCGCCTTTATAACCCAGACGTTTCTCAGAAGTTGACGCAGTTGCAAGGAAATCCCGCTAAACTGACTGTCGCAACACCTGATTCGTGAGGTGTACCATGACTGAACAGTTGCCGTCTCAGTCGAATCATTGTCGGCTCAGGCTAGCCTTGATAAACAAGGGTGTGCCTGCCTCCATAGACCTAGTTCTACAGGCAGATGGCGTTTGCTAAGGAGTTCCATAGACTAGTAAAAAGTTTTGGGAGAGAGCTATGGACGACTTTAAACTGTCGATCGTGATGTTTCTGATTAAGAGCGGCTTCGCTCTCGGTCAAGATTTTTCGATGGATGCCAATGGTGACCTAATTATTGGTAGTCCAGACACATTTTCCGCGCTCTCAGAGTTCATGGATTCTACATGCTCTTAGCTGAGCGCTTTAAAGGTTGGATCAGGCTGACCTTAGCGTTTGATTCTGCCAATGCTGACTCTGGCAGTGACGTTGTTGTAGCTGGTGCATGTGGTCAAATAACTGCCAGCAATATTGCTCTGGTAGCCCACAGGTCACCGCGCCACGTAGCACGACGTTGAAGTACCAGTCGTTTGGAGCCAGCTCTTCATCCAGCTTATCAACCACGACATAAGTGCGGACGTTGGTATAGAGCCGATTCTGAAATTGAATCTTTACTGTTTCACGACGGTACCCCCCAGTAGGAACCTCTTCACGTTCGTCGAGGCGATCGCTTAAGCGCCAGGGCAGCGTGTACAGAACGCCTTCTACAACCGAGACTGGATCGCTGACTACATCCAGTACGCCACAGTTGCGATGAGCGGAGCGACGGTAAAAGCCTAGTCTGTAACCCTCAAGCGTTGCAGGTCCAATCACAAAAGGATGCGTACTTTCGCCCAACGTGCGCTTTAAGTCAACAGGGCACATGCAAGAGCCATACGCAAAATAGTAAAACGTAGGCTCAGCCGATCGTGCCTGCCCTTGCTGCAAAGGTGATTGGTGGGTTAACAGCTTAGCGTGTGGCTCAGTGCCAGCATTAAAGAGGTTTGCCATACAGTAAGGGGAGTGAAACTTAAACCTTGCAGATTGTCAGATGCTTTAAAGTAACGCATTCCGACGTAAGAACTGTAGTTTTCCTTCAGGTTGTCAGCTAAGCGCGAATAAGAGTAGTCTCTCGCGTTTCTTGACTCTTGCTTCTTTTATAGCTAGAGCTTAATGCAAGCACTTGCCAAAGACGGTGTAATGGAATTCTCTTTACCGAGACTTCAGGAATTACACGGTTATCGTGAGTCGTTTGATAAAGATAGGAATCACGCAAACCTTGGAGGTTTTAACCAGCAATTGAGCATTGCCGCCTATATTGTCGCTTAGACCTCCAAGGTTTCGGTCAAACCTGTAAGCCCGAAAGATTGCTTGGGGCGATATAAGCGATTTCACTGCTTGTAGGTGAAACTGCCGTAGGTTCACATTAAAATACGACCCAGAGACAATTTCTGCGTCTGCTCACAGCCTTTTTCCATGCCCTCAAAGCGTCTGCTAGGATTCCAAGCGGTAAACGCGTCCTTGTTGGTCGGTTCGACAGATCCAGCGTTGGCTGCCGCTAGACAAAACCACTCGCCATCCTTTGATCAGCGCTTGAGTACATATTTCACTCGATCGAGCTAAGCCGAAGCAGCCATCCGTCCAAGTCTTTGGAACTGCTTCTACAACCTTTAGTTTTGCCGCCGGAATGCGAGTTTGTTTGCTTAGCGCTTGGCGCAGACGGTTAACAACGCTGGGAGGCACTTGAACGGTGGCAGCAGCATTGCTGCTTGCGATCACGCTCTGATTGCTGCTCAATATAACTCTGGGTGGCAGGCTTCGAGCCGCAGCGCTGAGCGGCAGTAACACCGTTGCGCCAAGGATCATACTTACCATCGCGATCGCCAAAAAGCGATTGAACCGCGTTTGTCTCTGTACCAACCTCGATCGCGGAGCAGCCCACTGTGGGTGTCGGTGTTTCATAAGACGATTAACACTGAGCGTTTGAGTTGAATGTGACAAACGTGAGAGACAAATCTAGAGAGCCTGTCCTACAAACGGAATTTGCCGCCACAGTTGGTTGAAGCTTGTGGGGTGAACGACGCGCCATATCGCTAAAACGGCGATCGCGACGATTGCCAGCGTCAGCAAATTATAAAAGATCTGCTCTGGTCGAATCGATCGCCGTGCCGGATAGTGTCCCTTGTTTTGAGCAGCCTGACTTGGCTTTGGTCGTGCTGGAGTTGCGATCGACGTTCTGTTCACGACTGGTGTAACGGCTCCTACCATTAAGCGCATGGCATGAAGTTGGTTGGCGACAACGGGCGGTTTGCGTGCTGAGCGGCTCCATTGCACCAGCACTGTCAGCGGCAACCCACACAGGTTAGGTGTATTGAGCAGCCGCAAGCGTTGAACCAAACCCTGATCATTTGCTGCTACCACCACCAGTCCTTCTGGGCGATTACGTGCCAAGCCATATGCCGCTTGAGCGGTTGCCAGTGAGAGTCTGGTTTTCTTGCTCAATGCATGCCCTTCAGTTGGTTTAAGTGCCGCGTGCTGAGCGATCGAAGTCGTGGCTTTCCACCCGCTCTCTGGAAAAAAGCGGACGAACTCTCGTGCTGTGCGCTCTTGAGCAGGTGCGATCGCATGGCTACACAATAGCTGTATTTCTTCCAGCACAGCCTTTGGAATAAAGCATTCTCCAAGCCGTGAAAATTCTTGCCAGTGCCGTATGCTACTAGCCATTACAGCGCTGAGGTCAAGCAGTATGAGAAAGGGAGGTAAAGCAGCCATAGCAGCGTTCAGGGAGCTAAATCGAGCGTTTGAGAAAATCTTGCAAAGCAGACGTGATTGAAGTATGAAGCTGCGTAACGTTCGTTTCTGAAAGATTGAGAAATGATCCGAGCGGTGTG
This sequence comes from Tildeniella sp., assembly GCF_059505325.1. NCBI lineage: Bacteria > Bacillati > Cyanobacteriota > Cyanophyceae > Oculatellales > Oculatellaceae > Tildeniella > Tildeniella sp. The sequence continues at coordinate 110,677 of NZ_JCACKI010000073.1, read as the reverse complement.
AAGAAGCTTTACCGTATAGGTTTAGATTGCCCTGAGAGGTGAATTATGAGCAACATTTCTAGATATCGTTTAGTCTGCACCCTTTCGTTTGGTGACATTTATGGGCAGATTATTGTTTGGCTGATTGTAATTTTTCTCAGTTTGGCATCGGCTTTAGCCTTGATGGGAGCCAGTAAGCCAATCTACGCACTTGCTGTTGTTGGCTTAATTCTAGTACTAACTCTACCGTTCTTACTCTTTGCCTTCGTAACAACAATGTTAAATCACATTGAGCTGACCTCTGTTGACCCAGCTACGAGTAGTCGAAATGTTACCCCTACGTCAACGAATGCTTCTAGCCAGCGTCCGGTGCAGGCGGCAGGGTAAGGAAGTGAGGGGAGAGGTGTGAGGAGAGAGGTGTAGAAGGCAGTAGTCAAAATTGACTCAAAACTCAAAACTTCATCCCCTGCTCTCCCTGTCGCCCCCGCTCCTCTTGCCTTCTCCCCCCTCACTCCTCGCCTTTCTAAAGAAGTTCCTTGTCTTTTGGCACGGGACTTTTTATTTTGGCAGGATAGATGGAGCTAGTTCTTCGGGCGATCGCATATGTTTGAGCATGACGTGATTATTGTCGGTGGTGGTTTGGCGGGCGCGCGGGCGGCTCTGGAAATTATTCGCACTGATCCCACGCTAAATGTGGCAGTGGTGGCAAAGACGCATCCGATTCGATCGCACTCGGTCGCGGCTCAGGGTGGTATTGCTGCGTCGCTCAAAAATGTAGATTCTGCCGACAGTTGGGAGGCACACGCGTTCGATACGGTTAAAGGTGCCGATTACCTCGCCGATCAGGATGCTGTTGAACTGTTGACGCGAGAAGCGCCTGATGTGGTCATCGATCTGGAACACATGGGCGTGCTGTTTTCGCGCTTGCCAGATGGACGGATGGCTCAACGTGCCTTTGGTGGACACACCCACAACCGCACCTGTTACGCTGCCGACAAAACGGGGCATGCGATTCTACATGAACTGGTTTGCAATCTGCTGAGTCGCGGTGTCACCATTTATGACGAATGGTATGTGCTGCGGCTGATTTTGGAAGAGGGGCAGGCGAAGGGTGTGGTGATGTATCACATTGAGGATGGTCAGTTGGCGATCGTCCGTGCCAAAGCGGTCATGTTTGCCACAGGCGGCTATGGGCGAGTCTACAACACTACGTCCAACGACTATGCCTCGACGGGTGACGGACTTTCGATGACAGCGCTAGTGGGTTTACCACTGGAAGATATAGAGTTTGTGCAGTTCCACCCTACGGGGCTATATCCTGTCGGTGTGCTGATCTCTGAGGCAGTGCGGGGAGAAGGAGCGTATCTGATCAATAGCGACGGGCGGCGGTTCATGGAGGACTACGCGCCTAGCCGGATGGAATTAGCTCCTCGTGATATTACCTCCAGGGCGATCACGCGGGAAGTTCGCGCTGGACGCGGTGTGTATCCCGATGGCAGGGCAGGTGGACCGTGCGTGTATCTGGATTTGCGCCACATGGGACGAGAAAAGATCATGAGCCGTGTGCCCTTTTGCTGGGAAGAAGCGCATCGACTGGTGAATGTGGATGCCGTGACACAGCCAATGCCCATTCGACCGACGGTGCATTACTCGATGGGCGGTATTCCAGTAAACACGGATGGTCAGGTGCGTAGCAGTGCAGACGATTTGGTGGAGGGATTCTTTGCAGCGGGTGAAGCGGCGTGTGTGTCGGTGCACGGAGCAAATCGGTTAGGTAGTAATTCCCTGCTGGAATGCGTGGTGTATGGCAAACGGACGGGTGCCGCGATCGCCCACTACATCCAGAACCGTAAACTCCCTGATGTTGATGAAGCCCGCTATCTCAATGAAGCGCAAAGCCAAATTCAGGCGTTACTTGATCAGCCAGGACAGTATCGCATTGCAGAACTGCGTCAGGCGTATCAGGATTGCATGACCGAACATTGTGGTGTGTTTCGCACGGATGCAGTGATGCGTGAAGGTCTGACGCAGCTAAAAGCACTCCAGCAGCGCTATAGCGAGGTGCGGTTAGATGATAAAGGCAAGCTGTGGAATACGGAGATCACTGAAGCGCTGGAGCTACGCAATCTCATGATCGTGGGCGAGATGATCCTCACTGCTGCGTTGAACCGTCAGGAAAGCCGAGGATCTCATTCGCGGGAAGACTACCCCGATCGCGATGATACAAACTTCCTCAAGCACACGCTGACGTACTATTCTCCCGCTGGCATTGACATCAGCTATAAGCCTGTCGTCATCACACTGTTTCAACCGCAGGAGCGGAAATATTAGTGCTGGCTCAGTTAACGCACTACCCTTACGCTTCTGGGCGGCGTGTGGTGATGGGCAAACGGGGTGCCGTCGCTACCAGTCAACCACTGGCAGCACTGGCAGGGATGGAAATACTCTGGCAGGGCGGAAATGCGGTGGATGCGGCTGTAGCAACGGCGATCGCCCTTACCGTCCTCGAACCAACCTCCAACGGCATTGGTTCTGATGCCTTTGCCTTAGTCTGGGATGGCAAACTGCACGGTCTAAATGCCTCTGGTCGCAGTCCTACAGCCCTGACCACCGATCATTTTGCGGGGATGTATCGCGTCCCTGAGCAGGATTGGCTGAGTGTGACAGTGCCAGGAGCGGTTTCGGCGTGGCGATCGCTCTGGGAACGTTGGGGACGACTGCCGTTTGAGCAGTTGTTTGCACCTGCGATTCGCTATGCCGAAGAGGGCTATCCTGTCTCACCCGAAACCGCGCTGGCGTGGAGACAGGCAGAAAAAACCTACTTGCCGCTTCAGGGGGCGGAATTTCAGGCGTTTAAGCAGGTTTTCTTTCCTGGCGATCGTGCTCCTGCCGCGGGCGAAATCTGGCGCAGTCCCGCTCATGCTGAAACGCTACGGGCGATCGCGCAGAGCGGAGGCGACAGTTTTTACAACGGAGCTTTGGCAGAAAAAATCACTGCCTTTGCGGCTGCCACTGGAGGGTTACTGACTCAAGCGGATTTTGCTGCCCATCAAGCGGATTGGGTCGAGCCGATCGCCACAAACTACCGAGACGTTACCGTGTGGGAAATGCCTCCCAACGGTCAGGGCATTGCGGCACTCATGGCGCTGAATTTGCTAGAAGGCTTTGACCTCAGCCGCTATCCGCGTGAATCGCCAGAGGTCTATCACTGGCAGATCGAGGCAATGAAGCTGGCGTTTGCCGACGCGCATCGCCATGTTGCCGATGCCGATTCGATGACCTTGAAGCACCCAGAACTGTTGAGTAAGGAGTATGCGCGCGATCGTCGCCCACTCATCAGCGACACCGCGATTCCTCTCGCTGAACCAGGACTACCCAAAGGTGGCACAGTTTACCTCGCAACTTCTGACGGTGAGTTGATGGTGTCATTCATCCAGTCGAACTATATGGGCTTTGGCAGCGGCATTCTCGTTCCGGGGACGGGTATTGCACTGCATAATCGGGCAGTCGGCTTCACCCTAGAACCGGGACACCCAAATCAAATCGCGCCTAGCAAGCGACCGTTTCATACCATCATTCCTGGCTTTCTCACCCGTAAGGGGCAACCGCTGGGACCCTTTGGCGTGATGGGTGCTCACATGCAGCCCCAGGGTCACCTTCAGGTCGTGGTGAATCTAGTGGACTATGGTATGAACCCACAAACTGCACTGGATGCACCCCGCTGGCAGTTTGTACGCGATAATCTGGTGCTGCTGGAGCTGACAGTTTCGCCTGCGATCGCCACAGCCCTCGCCGATCGTGGTCATATCATCCAACCCGGCGGCTTTTTCGGTAGGGGACAACTGATTTTGAGTGCAAATGGCGTTTTGGTTGCCGCCTCAGAACCCAGAGCCGATGGGCTGGCACTGGCATGGTAGTTCCTCCAGTTGGGTGAGCCAGCTAGAGGAGGCACGATCGCCGACTGCAAACTACGCTACGAGTGGAAGAAAAACGTGCGATCGTTGCCGCTAGAGGTGTGAGATGCTAAACAAACTACTCCGAGCCGCTACTATCACTGCCTTGCTAGGCGTTCTCATGCACGAAAGTTCTGCTATCAGACCCTCTTACCTGCTGTCAAACCAGCAGCCGTTACCGCCAGCAACGCTGAAGTTGAAGTTGCTGTAACTGATGCCGTAACTAATAACAATGTTGATTTTGCACATCACGCCGCGATCGCACTGGCAAAAAGCCCAACAAACGGGCATCTATCGCGCTGACTCGCTTGAAACCGAAGGGTTTATGCACTGTTCTACCCCTACGCAAGTGGTGGCTACAGCGAATGCGTTTTTTCGTGGTCAAGCAGGTCTGGTGCTGCTGTGTATTGAGAGCGATCGTGTTCAGTCAGAAATTCGCTACGAGGCAGCGCATGGAGAGCAGTTTCCTCATGTTTACGGTGCGCTTAATCTGGATGCGGTGACGCAGACGATCGACTTTGAGCCGAATGCCGACGGCAGCTTTACCTTACCGCCAGCACTTCAAACCTAAGAATCCGAGCTTCTTCAAGAAACCCGCCTTCTTGTTCTATCTAAATGGGGGCAGAGGGACTTGAACCCTCACGACCTTGCAGTCAACGGATTTTCATTCTCCTACAGCTTTCGCTGCTGCCAACAAGCTATGCCTGCTGGTTTTGAGAATTGGACTCTCCCTTTACCCTCGACTACACGTTAGGGTAGCTCCCGTCGAGTCTCTGCACCTTCCGAGGGAAGAAGTGTTGAGTAGCGCTCCGCGCCGCTGCGCTAGAGAGTTTTGAGGTTTGAGTTAATGTTTAACCCAAGCGGCAAAACCGATCGACTCACACCATCACCTCGGCTTGGCTCAGGATTGCCCTGTTGAAGAAAAGGGTGTGGGGTGTGGGGTGTCGGGTATTGGCGTTAGACAGTTCCGATTGAACTCAAATCTTGAGCCTTTATCCTTTAGCCTACTGCTTCGCAGAAGCAAGCTACATCCTTTAGCCTTTAGCCTTCATCCTTCATACCTCAATTTAGGTTTCCCTGAGTTTGAGAGCCGTCACTTGATCGATTTCTCCATCAAGGCTCAGTTGTCTAAGTCCGTTGCGTCTACCATTCCGCCATGCCCCCATAGTTGGATCATCAATCCATTTGTTTATTGCACCATCAATTGAGGTATTTGTGCAACTTCCTGATAATTTTCTGCACGTTGGTTGCTGGCGATCGTACCCGTGCAACCAATCCTTGCCCACAAAACACGGCGCGGAGGACAGGCAAGCGGTAGAATATTGGCAATTCCATCCTTTGCCATTTCTATGGATATTACGGTTGCCCTTCTCTATCTAGCTCTCGCTGGTGCCTTTCTGCTGGTTGTCCCGGCTGCCCTCTACTTTTACTTAAACAAGCGCTGGTATGTCGCCAGTTCCTTTGAACGGGCATTTATGTACTTCCTGGTGTTCATGTTTTTTCCAGGCTTGCTCTTGCTGGCACCGTTTCTCAACTTCCGTCCGCAGCGCCGTCAAGTGGCTGGTTAAGTGGGAGGTGGTTGTAACTCGTCCCGTTTCTTACCCCTCCTTTTGGGGTTGCCTTGCGTTCTTAGCCATACACATAGATGCGACGGATTGATGCTATCGGGATTAGCTTTGGAGTCTTTGCGGCTGGCGGACTCGGCTATCTGCTTTTGCAAGGCACAGGTTTAGACAGCACCACAGCAGGCATCTGGACACAGGTGGCACTGGTGGGCGGCTTAATCGGTTGGGTCGCTACCTATGCTTTTCGCGCTGTCACGCAGACGATGACCTACAATCAGCAGCTCAAAGATTACGAAGAAGCGGTGCTGCAAAAACGCTTTGAGGAATTGTCACCGGAAGAGCTGGCAACATTGCAGGCAGAGATTGAGGCGGAGAAGGGGAAAGAGGGAGTAGGGAATGGGGAGTAGGGAGTCGGGAATGGTTCCTTCCTAAACTTCTGGAGAGTTCTCTGCATTTTGAATGCTAACCCTTCTGGCTTCTGAACTCCTGGCTGCTTGTCTTCTAACCACTAAAAACTAATCACTAAAAACTTCTAGAATGACTTCGATCGCCCAACGCTTTGAAACTCTGCGTGACCATGCCCGCTGTGCGCTGATTCCCTTTATTACGGCAGGTGACCCAGATTTAGAAACCACAGCGGAGGCGCTGCGGGTGCTCGATCGCAATGGTGCCGATTTCATTGAACTGGGGGTGCCCTATTCTGACCCGCTGGCGGATGGTCCGGTAATTCAGGCGGCGGCAACACGGGCATTACAGCGAGGCACACGGTTGGATGATGTGCTGGAGGTGGTGCGATCGGTCAGTCCAACTATCCAAGCGCCCCTGATTTTGTTCACGTACTACAACCCGATTTTGAGTCGCGGCGTTGAAACCTATTTGCAGCAGATTGAGGTGGCTGGAGTGCGTGGGCTAGTAGTACCCGATTTGCCGCTGGAAGAGGCGGAAACGTTGCTGAAGCCAGCAGTAGAGTATGGCATTGAGGTAACGCTGTTGATTGCGCCGACCAGTCCAAAGGAGCGCATTTTGGCGATCGCCGAGCGGTCTCAGGGGTTTATTTACCTGGTCAGCACAACAGGCGTAACGGGCGTAAGAACGCAGGTGCAATCACGGGTAAAGGACTTGCTACTGGAGTTACGCACGGTAACAGACAAGCCGATTGGGGTTGGCTTTGGCATTTCGCAGCCGGAGCACGCGCGTCAGGTGATGGAGTGGGGAGCAGATGCGGCGATCGTCGGTAGTGCGTTTGTCAAGCGCTTAGCTGATGGTACGCCCGCTCAAGGACTTCAGGCGATCGAGACCTTTTGCCAGAGCTTGAAAGCCGCGATCGCGCCTATCTAAGAGTTTTACAGAAATAACAGCATGGTCTGTAGCCGTCAGCGAAAAGCTGATAGTTGATAGCTGATAGCTGATAGCTGATAGCTGATCCAAAAGTGTGGAGTTATTTTTTAGCAAGCTCTAAGGGGCTAATGCAAGACGTTGCGGTGCGGCACCCATGCTGGACAAGGTATATGTCCGTCCGGGCATGGCTCGTTAGTCCCCTGTAGCTGTCTCCTGCGGCAGTTAATAAGCATGTAGCGTTTCCAAAGCATGAATCAGATTTCAATACGACTTTGGTACGAAAAGCGGCGTTTAACGGCGATCGCTAAGATTTTGCAGGAAATATTAAGTTTTTTAAACTTTTTGCGGGATTTATGTTTTTCTAAAGGATTATGGCGGGGTTCGGTACTATCACTTACGTGGTATGTGTTGCTGTTGGTAACGTGTTGGTCTAAATTGCCTGTCTCAGTATCGCTAAAAGCGTTGCCAGTAGTGAATTTTAGGCTTTTTTGTTGCTTTTGGGCAATCCTGCTGTAGATTTATTCAAAGGTTTGCATCTGCTGTTGGTTGACTTTCAGTACCGCATAAATACTGACTTGGGTTTTGGATGAGTGTGAGGAGTGAGTTTTTTGAAGAAACTGCCAGGACGGGGCTTTCTCCACGTCTTAGCAGCCGGGGTTTTGCTTGGAGGAGTCTTCTCTTCTGCTTTGCCCGTCGTTGCTGATGACGTTGTGATCACGAATACTGCTTCAGCGAGGTTCAAAGACAGACCAGGAGGTCCCGATCGGGCTGCTAACTCTAATCCGACGACTTTTACCGCGACAGCAAATCGATCGAGCTTAGAAATTGTCAAAACAGCCGATCGAGCGGCGGCTGAACCGGGTGATACGGTTGTGTATCGTCTGCAAATCAAGAATACGGGCGCAGCAACAGTCGCCCCGCTGCAAGTCACCGATACCTTGCCTTTGGGCTTGCAGTTTGTTAATACGTCGGTGCGCGGCTCATTGGCGACAGGTAGTAGTGCTACCCAGGTTGCCATTGCCACTCCAACGGTGAGCGGACGCACAGTCACGTTTGCGTATCCCAGCCTCGCGCCGCAGCAAACGCTGACGCTAGTCTATGCCGCCTTGCTTACGCCCGATGCGATACGGGGTACAGGCAGGAACCTGGCTGTAGCACTGGGGCAAACGGCAACTATTCCAGTCCAAAGCAATACTGCCAGTTACAGGCTACAAATTCGTCCTGGTATTCTGGCTGACTGCGGCACGGTCATTGGGCGGGTGTTTGTAGACAAAAATTTTGATGGCGAACAGCAGCCTGGAGAGGCAGGGGTTCCTAATGCGGTCATTTTTATGGATGATGGCAACCGCATTACCACCGATGTCAACGGGTTGTTCTCGCTGTCCTACGTCATTTCGGGTACTCGTACTGGCACGCTGGATTTGACCAGCCTGCCCGGTTATACGATCGCTCCAAACTTATACCGCATTGAGGCAAACAGCCCCTCGCGCTTAGTCCGTTTGGCTCCGGGTAGCACCGTGCGGATGAATTTTGCCGTGACACCTAGCTTTAACGAACGGGGGCAACGGTAATGCGACATGTATCGATTAGTCTGGCATTGATGTCTTCCCTGTTGGGTGCGTTTGCCGCGATCGTGCCAGCTCACACCCGCGAGCTACCCTCTTTACCTGTATCGTTGCCCGTCAAGCAGGTGACAGACGTAAAAGCGAAGTCACCTGAAGCGGGTCAGCCAGCCTCTGCCGAAACATCCAAGCAGAGTCAGGTAATTGCCCAAACGCCCTCGCCTGTTGCACCCGCACCGACTCCAGTTGCGCCTGATGTCCGCATTCTGGCACCACAGGCAGCTACTACAGGTGAGCGATCGACCAGCTTGATTGTGCAGTATCCAGCGGCGACGAAAGTGCAGGTTACGGTAAACAAAAAACCGCTTGATCCTGCTGTTCAAACTCAGATTCAACCGTCTGCAACCGAGAATACGGTCACTCAGGTTTGGTACGACATTCCACTGCAATCGGGTGAGAATACGCTGACCGTGCAGCCAGAGAGCGGTACACCAGTGACTGTGACTGTGACGGTGAAGGAAACGGCTGCCCGTTTGGAGTTTTTGCCCACTACCGACCCGCGTGTTCCGGCTGATGGACGATCGTCCGTCACGATGGAAGGGCAGGTCATCGATGAGCAAGGACAGGCGATTGCGGAGGATGCGATCGTTACACTGACCGCCAGCGCAGGCAAGTTTGTGGGGGCTGACCAGGATGCCGAGCGTCCCGGTTTTCAAGTATTAGCCAGGGGCGGCAAATTTACTGCGCGGCTTCAGTCCAACCTGGCACCGCAAAAGGTTCGCATTCGTGCTGCTGTCGATTTGCGCGAGGCAAAGCCAGCCCAACCGAGTGACCCAAACCGACCGTTGCCGCCCATTCAAAAAGCGAACGATGGGCGATCGCGCTCTGAGCCTGTCCTCAGTCCTGCGCCCTTAGCACCGTTGGCAGGCATTTCGCCCCAACTTTCAGAGCTAGAAGCATATACGCAGGTCGAGTTCATTACCAATTTGCGCCCATTCATTGTGTCCGGGTCAGTCAACCTACGACTAGGGGCACCTGGAACTGATTATTACGGCAGTTTCCGAGATTTTCTCAGCCTCGATCGCATCAATGACGGCTCACCCCGCTTTGACTTTGGCGCTGCTGCCTTTGCCACAGGGCGCATTGGCGAATGGCTGTTTACAGGCGCGTTCAACAGCCAGCGTCCGCTGAACCAAACGTGCGACAACACCACCAACTTATTTCGGAATACGCAGGCATGCGATCAGGTCTATCCCGTCTACGGCGACAGCTCCACGACCGATTATCTGACCCCCTCCATTGACAGCGTTTATCTAAAGCTGGAGCGCACGTCTAAGGTGCCCGGTGCTGGCTCAGACTTCTTCATGTGGGGCGATTACAGCACACCAGAACTGGCAACCGCGTCGCAATATTACACGGCAACCAACCGCCAACTGCACGGCTTCAAGGCAAATTACAATCTGGGCAACTTCCAGGTAACGGGCTTCTACGCCAACAATCTGGAAGGCTTTCAGCGCGACACGATCGCCCCCAACGGCACCAGCGGCTACTACTTCCTGTCGCGGCGCTTGGTGAAGGCGGGCAGCGAACTGGTCTACCTGGAAACAGAGGAAATCGGTCGCCCCGGTACGCTGGTCGATCGCAAGCAGCTTTTCCAGGGGCAGGACTACGAATTTAATTATGACAGCGGGTCACTACTGTTCCGCCGCCCTGTACAGACGACTGAATTTGACCTGTTTGGGCGCACGCTGGTCCGTCGCATCGTTGTCACCTATCAGTATGAAGGCACTAGCAAAGACACTAGCCTTTATGCCGGACGAGTGCAGTACAACTTTGCCCGCACACCAGGGTTGGAAAGCTGGGCAGCCGCGAGCTACCTGAATGAAGGACAAGGTGGCAGAACGTTTGCCTTGTTTGGTCTGGATGCGCTGATTCCCTTGGGCAGAGATGCCAAGCTGCTTGCAGAATACGCCCGATCAACCAACGATTCCATTTTTCGTGGCACCATCCGAGGCAGTGCCTACCGCATCGAACTCAACGGCAAACTGACACCGGGCGTTCTGGCGCGGGCATACTACCGATCGGTAGACGAGAACTTCTCCAACGATGCCACGTTCAGTTTCGCACCAGGACAGACCAACTACGGTGCTGAAGTGTCCGCAAAGGTGACACCGTCTACCAGCCTGTTGTTCCAGGTCGATCGAGAAATCAACTTTGGCATTGCCTCAGCAGTGCGCGGTATTACCTCCGTTGCCTCAGCGGGTTTGACCGACCTGTTCAACCCAACGCGCGACCCCATTCCGGGAACGCGAGTGGACAACAGTCTCACCACCATTCGGTTGGGCGTGTTGCAAAAGCTGGGTACGGCAGAAATCGGGTTTGATTTTGTGAATCGCACCCGCGAGGATCGCATCGATCCAGGTTTGCTGGATCAGGGCAGCAGTCAGTTGATTTCCCGCTTGAACGTGCCGCTGGCAAGAACACTCGTGTTCCGCGCCCAGAACGAGACCAATATCGCCACGCCCGATCCGCTTTACCCCAATCGCACTACGCTGGCACTCGATTGGGCAGTTATGCAGGGCGTAACGCTGCGGCTGGCACAGCAGTTTCGAGATGAAACCAGCATCTATCGCACGAACTCCATTACCAGCCTGGACACGATCGTCGATCAGCGTCTGACAGAAAATACGTCCTTCACCGGACGCTACTCCATCCTGACTGGGGGGAATGGGCTGACGAATCAAGGCGCGATCGGTCTCAACCACCGGATCAAAATCGCGCCTGGTCTACGCGCGAACATCGGCTACGAGCGCATCTTCGGCGATATTTTTGCCTACACCGCCGCAGGGCAGCAGTTTGCACAGCCCGTTGCCGTAGGGCAAAGCGCTGCCTCGCTGGGCATCACGGGCGGCGACAGCTACAGCGTGGGGCTAGAGTACGTCGACAACCCCAACTTCAAAGCGACCGGACGCTACGAGTACCGTACCTCCAAGGCTGGCAACAACACTGTCATCTCAGCCGGAGCCGCTGGTAAGCTGTCACCTGCATTTACAGTACTGGCGCGCTACGACCAGGGCAACTTTGCTAACCAACTGTTGACGGGTTCTGGGTTGGGCGACACGATTAACTTCAAAGCAGGTCTGGCATACCGCGACCCTAACAGCGATAAGTTCAACGCCCTCCTGCGCTACGAATATCGTCAGAATCCTTCCTACATTCCCGATACGCTTCTGTTCAACAGCGGCACGGGTTCCACAGTGAACCTGTTCGCAGTGGAGGCAATCTATGCGCCTAATTACCGCTGGGAGTTTTACGGTAAGTTTGCCCTGCGAAATACCAAGTCCTACCTGGCAAGAGATTTGTTGGGCACTAATTCTATTACTTTGGCACAGGCTCGCACCAGCTATCGGCTGGGCTATCGCTGGGACATAGCGGGCGAAGTGCGCTGGATTGGTCAACCCGACAGCGGCTATCAGGAGGTTGGTTTTGTAGCCGAGGTCGGCTACTATGTCACGCCCAATTTACGCGTGGCAGCAGGCTATAGCTTTGGCGATGCTCAGGACCGAGACTTTGGCGATCGCGATCGGGGCGGTTTCTTCGTCGGTCTCAGCCTGAAGCTTGACCAACTCTCTGATGTCTTTGGCTTCAAACGCAACATTGCACCGCCACAGCAGCAGGAGTCGGTCATTAAACCTGTGGCAGACGCTTCTGTGACTCCACAAGTAACGCCTGATGGAGGACAAGGGAAATGAGCAAACAGCATCAGGATGGTATGAAGCAGAAGGCAGAGGGCAGAAGGCAGGAAGCAGAAGGCAGAGGGCAGAGGGCAGAGGGCAGAAGGCAGTATCAAATGTCGCTTTTGCTGGGGCTTCTGAGCGTTTTTGTCAGTGATATAGGGTTGACGCAAACGCCGGATGTGTCCGCTGCGTCGTCTTTGCGGGTGACGGTGAATAGTAATCAGGATGGAGCGATCCAGGCGGATGAGGTGCTGACGCTGCGGGAGGCGATCGCGATCGTCAACGGCACGTTACCACTGGACAAACTATCGCCTACCGAGCGATCGCAGGTGGAACCACAAGCGTTTGACGCATCAACTCAGATTGCGTTTAGCTTGCCGGAAGGACAAACCACGATTCGTCTGGTAGACGTGCTGCCTGCGTTACAGCGTCCTGGCTTGCTGATCGACGGTACTACGCAACCGGGCTATCAGGCGAACCAATCTGCCATTAATGAATTGCCGATGCCTGTGCCAGTAGTGGCGATCGCGCCTGCCGAGGGCAAAGAAGTGTTTCGTGGGTTCACCGTTGCGGCTAATGCCATCACCATTCGTGGGCTGAGTCTCTATGGCTTCACCTCCACTCACCGCGAAACTGCCAGCACACCTCCTGCGGATATTTTCATCACTCATCAACTGCCACCCCCCGATATCAGCAAACGTCCTACACCTGCCAACTTTGCGCCGTACTACAAAAACGACGTGCCAGTGCAGAATGTAGTGATTGAGAATAATTGGTTGGGGATAGCACCGTCGGATCAGCAGTCAGCAGTTAGCGGTCAGCAGTCAGCTTCAACTCAAAACTCATCTAGATCTCAAGATTCTCCCCGCTCTGCGTTTGGGGTGTCTGTGTTCGATGCCACTGGCACCGTCATTCGTCGCAACTGGATTGCTGATCACGATGGGAGTGCCATCATTACCTCAGTGAAAGCAGAGAATTTACAGGTCAGCGAGAACGTGATTACGGGCAACGGTGTGGCAGGGATGCCAGATGCTATTCGGCTGGAAGGTGCTGTCAACCAGTCGCAAATTACAGGTAATCTCATCTGCGGCAACGATGGCAGCGGTGTCTACCTGTTTAAGCCCAATGGTGCTGTGCAGATTAAAGACAACCAGATTATCTACAACGGCAGGCGGCTCCGACGAGCAGCGGTTTATCTGATGGGCAGTAACCATCAAGTAACGGGCAATCAAATTGGTTATCAAGCAGGACCGGGTGTCGTGGTGGCAGCCTATCCCACCAGCCAACAGAACCAGATTGAGGCGAACCGCTTCTCTAATCTGGAGGGATTGAGCATTGATCTGGTCACGCGGCAAGGAACAGGCGCGTTTGGGTATGCCGATCCGGTCGTGGAAGCAGGGACGGATGTGTATGACTATCAGCGGGGTGATGGTGTCAATCCGCAGCGTGACACGCCGAACCGTCGTAAGGAAACGGGTAACGATGCCATTAACGCACCTCGGTTTGCCAGCAAAGAGTTTTTTGCCCTCAAGTCTGAAACCGACAAACCATCGGTACAGATCTTGGGGAAAGCTGATCCAGGTTCCAAGATTGCGATTTATCAGGTCACGGGCAAGGATGATGGTTTCGGTCCGTTGAGTGAACCGATCGCCACTACAGAAACTGACGCAAAGGGCAACTTCAGTACGACGATCGCAGCCTCTCCGGGTGAGTCGATCAGCGCGATCGCCACTGACCCGCGCTACGGTACCTCCGAACCCGCTCGTATAGCAGTCGTTCGATCACTCGATCCATCTGCCCCCCCAGCCTCCTCTGCTTCCCCCGCTCCCCAGCCTCCCACTGCCCCGCCTCGTTGCACCACTCCGGTTGCTCAACAGCCACCAGCAACAGAACCGCCACCCAAAATCGTGCGTCTGACGGTGCCTAGAAACATCCACTTCGCGCTCGACAAATTCAACATCAGTCCAGCGACCGCTAGAGTGCTCGATCGCATCGCGCAGGTGCTCGTCGAGAATCCTTATATTCTCGTGACGCTTGAAGGACACACCGATCCTCGTGCCAGCGATGCGTACAACCTGAAACTGGGCGAAAATCGGGCGATCGCGGCGCGCAACTATCTACTACGACGAGGCATTACGCCAGAACGTATGACTATTCGATCGTTGGGTGAGCGCAAGCCCCTTTCTCCGGGTAGGACACGACTCGATTATGCGCGCGATCGACGCGTCGAACTAATCTATCGCGATGCCAGAGACATCGAAGTGATCATTCAGGAACAAGATTTGCAGATTGAACCATGAAGCCGATCGCCTCATGCTAACCCCCCTTTGAGTATTTTCCCTGTGTGAGGATTGATGAACCGTCCCCTTAAAAAAATTCTTACCCTCTCGTCTTTGAGCCTGCTCCTCGGCTCCCAGACGTTGCTACCACCCCTGCCTGCACAGGCACAAATTTTTGACGGCTTTACTGGGTGTCCTGCTGGTACACGAGAAGGCGCAATTAACCTTGTCACCAACGGCAGCTTTGCTACCTCTCCTGGAGTCGTGAATGCGCCGTTGCCAAATGGCAACCCTGCCGGGTTTTTAAGTGATTTGCCTTACAGGGCTGATGGTGCTTACCCAGATGATAATCCGGCTCCGCCAACTCCACTGGGCGGTCTTGCTATTCAGACCGGTTCAATTAACTTTCTAAATGGCATCGTGCTAGGGCAACCGTTCCCTGGAGATGCTGCCAATGGAGTTGCTCCTTCAAACACTTACCTCTATTCCAACCCGAACGCCAGCGCTAATACGCCACTGGTGGCAGGTTCAGCATTCCCCAATCCAATCATTTGGCGGCAGATCCTGCCTGGGTTACGTCCCAATGCGAGCTATAACTTTACGGCTTACTTCTTCAATCTCCTGAATCCCGCTGACCCCAACAACGCGAACGCGATCGATCCCATCATTCAGTTTCTTGCTGGACCTCCGGGTGGTGCCAATACTGCGTTTGTTCCAACGCTTCAGGGAACGACTGTAGGGCGAACGCAGACATGGACTCGGGTGCAGGGTTTGTTTCGCACCACAAATCAAACGTCCCTGGAATTACGGATTGTTGACCAGGCAAATTCAGTCAATGGAGATGATTTTGGACTGACAGCAGTAGGCTTCAGGGAATGCATTCCCATTTTGGGCGTTGCCAAGCAGGCGGGTACACCAGTGCAAAATGCTGATGGCACTTACACCATTCCTTACACCCTGCGTGTGCGTAACTTTGCCCCTGCAAATAGCACTCAATTTGACCTCTTAAACCTGCAGCTAACTGACAATCTGGCGCAGGCGTTTGCCTCTGCCACGCTCAATTCGGTTAGTGGCATTCAAAGCCCAACGTTGACTGTCAACGCGGGCTTCAACGGCGGCACAAACCAAAATCTGTTGCAGGGAACCGATACCTTGCCCTCTGGAACCACTGCCACCATTACGTTTAACGTCAATATTACGCCGGGAACGGGAGCCAATGGCTTCGGACCTTTCAACAACACAACGACTGCTACCGCAACGAGTCAGGGAGGATCGCCCGTCAGCGATCAATCGAACGATGGTGCGAATGCTGACTCTGACAACGATGGCAATCCTGCCAATAATAATGTACCGACGACTGTTTCTCTAAGCCCCTCAGGTGGCGGTGGTTCTGGAGCATTCCGTTTGGTCAAGCGCATTACCAACGTCATTCGTAATGGGACGCAGCTAAGTGGGGTCAATTTTGGTGCCTTTGTGGATGGCGCGGGCGATGATGATAATGCGCCTGGATTTACTCAACTTCAGCCCGGAAACGCACCGATCGGTCAAATCAACCTTGATCCCACGACGGTCAAACTTCAGAGTGGCGATGATGTGGAGTATTCGGTCTACTACCTCTCGGATGGCACGGGAACCGCGATCGATGTCAGCATCTGTGATCCCATCCCATCAGGCACTTCGCTTACAGCAAATACGACGCAGATCCGGCGTAATAATGGCGCGATCGCCACTAGCGGTACCGTGTTTGCTCCACTTGCGCCTCTGCCAGCAGGAAACACCTGCCCTGATGCCACCAATCAAAATGGTACGGTGATCTTTGATCTGGGTGATGTTCCAAACACTGCAGGCAGTAACTTTGGGTTAGTACGCTTCCGAGTCAGAGTCAATTAATAGTTTTTGGTTTTTGGCTGTTAGTAGTTAGTGTTTGATAATTAATCACTCCCTACCTAGACCAGTGCCTCAAAGTGAGCGTCTAAAAACTAATAACCAAAAACTAACAACGTCTGAGCGTGTACCGTTACTTGCTGTTTCACAAACCCTATGATGTGCTGTGTCAATTTACTGATGACGGCTCCAATGGGGTACGACGCACACTCAAAGATTACATTCCAATTTCAGGCGTTTATCCCGTTGGGCGGCTCGATCGCGATAGCGAAGGGCTGCTGCTACTGACGAATCACGGCTCTCTGCAACATCGTCTCAGCGATCCCAAGTTTCAGCATCCGCGCACGTATTGGGTACAGGTCGAACGGACACCTGATGCGGTCGCGCTTAAACAACTACGGCAAGGCGTGATGATTCAGGGCACTCAAACACGTCCCGCGATCGTGACATTATTGACAGAAGCACCGACTCTACCACCGCGTGATCCACCGATCCGCTTTCGCAAAACCGTACCAACTGCTTGGCTAGAACTAACGCTCACCGAGGGGCGCAATCGACAGGTGCGGCGTATGACGGCAGCCGTAAACTTTCCCACACTGCGACTGGTGCGCGTGGCGATCGCCCATCTTCAGCTCACCGGACTTGTTCCTGGGCAATGGCGCGATCTAACGCTCGCAGAACTCCACCCGTTGCAGGATCTTTGTCGGTAGAATAGAAACCTATGGAACGCGAAGTCATCACCCTCCTGTCCCCACGGGAAATCGACAAAATGCGTCAGGCGGGACACCTGGCAGCGAAATTGTTGCACCATCTTTCTGCCCTGGTGCAACCCGGTGTGAGCACCCTCGCACTCAACGACGAAGCCGAACGTTGGACTCAAGCACATGGGGCAAAAAGTGCGCCACTGGGCTACAAAGGCTTTCCAAAGTCCATTTGTACCAGCGTGAATGAAGTTGTTTGTCACGGCATCCCCAACGCTAAGCAAATCTTGAAAGACGGCGACATCATCAATATCGATGTGACAGTGATTTTGGATGGTTATCACGGCGATACCTCCAAAATGTTTTTTGTCGGAGAACCATCGCCGATCGCCCGCAAACTGATTGAAGTCACTGACGAATGCCGTCGTCGGGGCATTGCCGCTGTCAAACCCGGTGCCAAGATTGGCGATATTGGTGCTGCCATTCAGGCATATGCTGAAGGGCAAGGCTTTTCCGTTGTGCAAGATTTTGTGGGGCACGGCATTAGCAAAGTCTTTCATACTGCGCCTCAAATCCCTCACTATGGCAAAGCGGGTACAGGCAAAAAGCTGCGATCGGGCATGGTGTTTACCATCGAACCGATGATTAACGAAGGTACCTGGGAAGTCAAAGTCCTCGCTGACAAATGGACGGCTGTAACGCTCGATCGCAAGCTCTCTGCCCAGTGTGAACACACGATCGCCGTCACTGAAACTGGCGTAGAAATTCTCACACCTTACCCAGGGGAAGACATTTCCTAGGGCGCGTCATCAATTAGCTCCAAAAACTTGCGGTATCAGCATGATCGCGCCCGCCCCAACACACCAGGCTAGGGGCTGGACCCCTTGCTGCAAGTCATGTGTAGTTGTAATTGATGACAGCCCCTAGAACGGATGCTACCTAACCGTCCGACAAGGCGAGATCTCCAACTGCCTTCCTCCTATGCAATTGCCTAAGGAATAAGAATTCAATCACATTGAGTTTTGTAGGATGTGTATAGCCTACTCTTCGAGAAGCAAGCTACGGCATGGCTTCACTAAAGGCGCTAGCCGTAACGCATCAAAGCCCCGAAAGCGATGCGTTACGCTGCGCTGACGGCATCCTACGCAGAATTACGGGTCATTTAATCCACGATCCTAAGGTCTCAGATGACTCACATTTTGGCGAAGGGTCGCGCGATCGCCAACGATTTGTGGCAGATGTCCGTTCAGCGGAATCAGTCCCAGTCCCTTCAGGTCGGCTTCTACCATTAGAAAGACGAGCTGCTCGAAGGTAACGGATGGCTGCCAACCCAGTGTTTCACGGGCTTTGGTGGCATCCCCGATTAAAAGTTCGACTTCGGCAGGGCGCAGGTAGCGATCGTCAAACTCGACATAGTCCTGCCAGTTCAGATTGACATACCCAAAGGCGATGGCGAGAAACTCATGAATTGCGTGAGCTTCACCAGTCGCCACCACGTAATCATCGGGTTTATCCTGTTGCAACATCAGCCACATCGCTTTGACGTAATCTTTGGCATATCCCCAATCGCGCTTGGTATCAAGGTTGCCCAGGTAGAGCTTTTTCTGCTGTCCGGCAATAATGCGAGCGATCGCGCGGGTAATTTTGCGGGTCACAAACGTTTCGCCACGACGGGGTGACTCATGGTTAAACAAGATTCCATTTGCCGCAAATAAACCGTAAGACTCCCGGTAGTTGATTGACTGCCAGTGAGCATATACCTTCGCGCAGGCGTAAGGGCTACGAGGATAAAAGGGCGTTGTTTCCCGCTGCGGAATTTCCTGCACTTTGCCATACATTTCAGACGAACCCGCCTGGTAGAAGCGTACCTGGATGCCTGTGCGGTGCTGATAGTCCCGCATGGCTTCCAGCAGGCGCAGCGTACCCATACCGACTGTATCAACCGTGTATTCTGGCGAGTCGAAGCTAACGCGGACGTGAGATTGAGCACCAAGATTATAAATTTCGGTCGGCTTGACGGCTTCAAGAATGCGTCGCAGCGTGGTGCCGTCCGTCAGATCGCCATAGTGCAGAAACAGTCGTGCTGTTTGGTCATGCGGATCTTCATAGATATGATCGATGCGATCGGTGTTAAACGTAGACGTGCGCCGGATAATACCGTGGACTTCATAGTCTTTTTCTAATAAAAGTTCGCTTAAATAAGAGCCATCTTGACCCGTAATGCCAGTGATGAGTGCCCGTTTGCGTTGCGTCATAGTAAAAGCGCCTGGATGGAACGTGATCAAACAGCGGGGTCTGTAGGTTCAAGCTGCCCTACCAAGTCTCGGCGTTGCTGAATGCAAGTATGATTTCCCACCCTGCGGGAAGCGAGCTACATCCCCAGCCCTTCTCTTCAAGGAGAAGGGAGCTAGAATCCAGTCCCCTCGACCGTCGGGAGAGGGCTAGGGTGAGGGCAGCTTTGACCATTCATACCTCTGTTCAGCAACGCCCAAGTCTCTTCTTAACCTACGGTGCTTTGTCGCTGTCTTCCTCACGTTCTCGCAACTGACGCGCTGCTAACCTTACAATAAGTGAAATAGCAAGCGTCCAGAACAAAGGATCGTGGTCAACGATGGATATTGTGGAGTTTTTCCAACGCAGTAGTGGCAAATGGTTTTCGCAGCGCTCCAGCCACCATTCGGCTGTGCAGCAAGGCAAAGGGGGACAGTCAGAGCTTCAGATTGAGCTGTTACCCAAAACCGATTCAGCGGTGATCAAGCTGTGCGAACAAGCCAACCTTGATCCAACTCTGGCGCTTTGCGGTGCGCGGATTATGTGGGACGGTACGATCGAGGGGGACAACAAAAAGCAGAAAGGAAGCACTGTACTGGTACCGATCGCCGATCCCGATCGCCCTAATGAAGGTCAATTACTACGCGAGATGGGCGCTGGCGAGATGCCTATAGCGGGACGCTACAGCATGGGTAGTGATGAAGCTCTGACGCTCATTGCCGAAGCTGAAACGATGTACTCAGAAGAGCGTCTGTGGTTTGCCAATCCAAACTTACGGTTTCGCACCAGCATCGTAAAGCAGTCTGGTGGTTTTAGCACAGCATCGTTCTGCTCTGAGATTCGGAAGGGCGTGACTAGTCCACCAGCGGCGACTCAAGCCGTTGCTGAAAAAAAGGCATAGAACTGGGACTACGAAAAGCGGTCAGCGGTCAGCGGTCAGCGGTCAGCGGTCAGCGGTCAGCGGTCAGCGGTCAGCAGTCAGCGGTCAGCGGTCAGCAGTCAGCTCATGATTTAAAGCTGATAGCTGATGGCTGATAGCTAATAGCTGATAGCTGCTTTGAAAGTGTGCAGTTATTTTTTAACAAGCTCTTAGCTTTAAGCGGCGATCGCTTGGCTCAAACCAAGCGAGAAACTTGCCCTCTGATTCAGAAACGCTCTGTACTGTCTGCACGCTAACCGCTGAAGCAGCTAGGGAATGAGAATTAAATAACATTGGCTTTTGTAGGATGTGTTAAGCGTTAGCCGTAACGCATTACAAGTCTTGGAGTCGATGCGTTACGCTGCGTTAACGCATCCTACGCAAGTATGCGGTTTTATTCAATCCACGATCCTAGGTGCCTGGAGGAGACGTTTCTTCTTCTGAATCTTTTTCTGGTTGGACAACGGCTTTGAGCTTGCTGTGAAAATCTGATGGTTGCTCAGGGGTAAACTGGTGAATGGGCTGCTTACTGGCGGCTTCTGTAAGCCAAATTGGTTGGTAGCGCGCTGTCAGATGTAGCTGTAGTTTTGGCTTGAGCGTGTGAGCCATCAGCCCAAAGCCTGGAGGCGCTATTTTAGCATCCACTGCTTGATGATCAAGCTGCTGCAAAATTCTGGCGATCGACTCCGTTTGAGCAGTTGGCGCTTCCACCTCGCTAGCAGGTAAAGCTACAGGGGGAGCCTCATCGGTTAACGGCTCGATTTCCGTAAGTTGCTCTGGCTCAGACGGTTCTGCTGTAAGCGCGATCGGCTCCGGCATCGCTTCGTCGATCGCCTCAGGTGTGGCATCAGCGTCAGGCAGTATGGCTGGGTTGGCGTTGCTCTGAACAGACGCTTCGCTGTGCGGCTCGGTCAATGGCTTGGACGGCTCGTCCGATCGCAGCGTGTAGGAGTATTGCATAGAGGACTGCTGCTCTGTTTGAGCGTGTTTTTGGGCATCCGCCAAAGCAGCCAGTTCTTTGCTGTGAAGCGTTCGTAGCGCCAGCATTACGTCTGCTTCTGGTAAAACAGGCTCCTCAAAGCTAGGAAGCTGTAACGCCACCGTGTGGTAAGGAAGCTTAGTCTCTAACGTTGCCGCCTGCGATGCAATGCCGCTTCGAGGAGCAGGGGATAGTGGCAACAGGCTTGCGGGCAAATGGTCACAAACCAAACGCTCAAACTCATGATTGAAGTGATAGAGCGGCTGACTGCGTCGTTGCCACAGTGCTAAAATTTGCTCAACCGAAATCGCTTTGTAACGACCTTGATAGAGCGCTTCAATAATTGCCAGCCGTAGCCAAGCTGCTGGATATTGCTCCTGCCAGGCTAACAGTAATTGTGCGATCGCGTAGCCACCCAAATCAAACCCATAGTGATGCAGCAAACTAACTGCATCAGCAGCGCTGTCGTTCGATCGTTCGGTAGAATGGTTGACCAGCTCAGTCATGTACCCTCACTGTGGCAGCCAGGCGCTTGAGGGGTAAGACAAACGCCACTTATCCCAAGTGTATATTTTGACTCACATAAGCGGTAGCGATCGTGAAAGCCATACATAAATCCAGCTATCAGCTATCAGCTATCAGCTATCAGCTATCAGCTATCAGCTACAGCGATCCGGTTTGATCGGTGAAAGTTGCCATGAATTCGCTATCAGCTTCAGGTTTCAAAGCTGACCGCTGACCGCTGACGGCTGATCGCTGACCGCTGACCGCTGACCGTCAACCGCTATAATCCATCTACTCATCGCGCCGCAAAATCACACCACCTTCTACAGGCGTGATGTCAGAGTTTTCAAACGTATCGGTGCCACCTGTCCAGTTAAAGTCACTGATGCGTAGACCGATCGCACCAATCGAGAGTACGGGATTGTAGCGTAAGACGATCGCGTAGGTGCGACGGCTATATTCCAAAATGTAATCCGTGCTGAACTGATTGCTTGAATCTAAGTTGATTGAGGTCTGGAAGCCAATCCGAAAGGGACCATAGAGTTGTTGGGTGATGCCAAGGCTCAGCACGCGGGTATCAACGGTGCGATCGAAGAGAAAGGGTGATTGTCCACCGCCAATATACTGGGTATAGCTGATGTTAAAGGCAGTGTAGTCAAAGAACTTGCGGGAAAAATGCCCAAACTGCCCACCGAGACCAACGCTGGCAATCAGATTGTTCTGCGTATCGCCACTCGTATAAGCACTGGTCACCCCTCGCAGGGACACTCCCAGACTGACATACGGTACCAGCGGTATTGGACTATAGCGCAACCCTTCCTCTGGTGTTGGCGGCAGCGCTGTTCCTCGCCAGAGCGTGAAGCCTCGCGATAGCTGCACCGTCGCTTCAAATCGACCCAGACTGATCCGGTTGTTGGTGCGGTTGGCGCTCAAGAGGTCGAGGCGATCGGTATCAGCGTTAACGTATTGAAAGCCCGTTTGATACGTTAGTTCGATGCCAGATTTACCCAGCAAGATTCTGGGCGAAAGTAGCACGGCTCCTAAACTGCTTTGTACCGTTTGGAAGCCTAATGAGCCATTGAACAGGCGATCGCGGTAGCTGTATTCCAACGCCAGAGTATGGGTGCCCACCAGTTGTCGTGCCCTCAGGCTGGCTCGCACGTTGTTTTCAAGGTCGCTGAAATCCAGACTCGTAAACGACACCTTACCGCGAACGTCCGTCAGCGGACCTGGAGTAACATTCAACGCCGCTTGGAAGCCAAAATTCTCGGCTTTGAAAGGGTTGCCACCATTCGTAATGGCACGCTGCAAGAAAATTTGGGGTGTGAGCGTAAACCGCACCGTATTGGAAGACAACACATTAAACGTGCGTCCTACAAATAAGCCGCCCCGATCTTCATCGTCGTAGCCAAACTCGAAGAGTGCTGGCGATCGCTGCCGACGATCGAGCGCAAACACTGGCAGGAAAAACGGCAGCGTGAAGCGCTGGTCAAACACGAGGCGAGGACGCTTTGTTCGCACTTCGTCTCGTAGCGGCGAAACGCGAGTGAGAGTGGCTTCCTCAGATTTCAAGACCAGTTCGGGTGGCGAAAACGGGTCATTTGTAATTTGGATGTTTTTGGCAACCCAGCCATCAGGCGTAAAGTCAATCCGATCAGCCTCAAAGCGCAGCCGCCGGACTTGTCCACCCCGGGGCACGCCACCAGGAACTCGGCTAATATCCCTACCAAAGCCCAGCCCAACTCCGAGGCTGCCAGGACTATTGACATTCTGCGTTGGCTGAGCAGCCGTGATGCGATCGCTCACAGGACGGGCGATCGTCACACCTTCATTGCGGGTTCCCACCCCCAGATCGGTACTCGCATCGGCAAGAGAAATTTCGCCCCTGGCATTCAGCAGTGTGCCAACCCCCTGCACAAAGCTATATTCCAACCGCTGCCCGCGCAAGACCTGGGTGCCCCGCGTGAGCGCCACATTACCCTCAGCGACCGCCAGCCGATTGTCCAGATTGACCTGTACGCGATCGGCATCCAGCAACGCACCCTGAAACCGCATCAAAACTTTACCTTCTGCGGTAAAAATCTTGCGCTGCTCATCATATTCCTGACGGTCTGCGGTTAGCTCAATCACTGACCCAACGCCCGGAGTTGTCCCGTTGGTCGGTGCAGTCGGTTGTGGAGGCTGCGTGGGAACGGTCTGGGCTGGTGCTTGAGTCGGTGGTGCTTGAGTCGGTGGTGCTTCTGGTTGAACAGGTGCCTGGTTAGGCGGTGGTAGCGGAACCGGATTGCCTGCGGGTTGATCTAACGTTGGAATCGGCAAAAGCAAGGGTGTTTGGTCAGACGCTTGAGCGTGAATCGACAGACCTGGCTTGCCAGGAGCACCCGCTTCTTCCTGAGCCAGTGTTTCTTGGGCAAACTCGTCGAGCACGATCGCATCGCTCAACCCTGACATGAGAGCCGCCTCGCGCGTCATCGGGGCTGAGTAGGTGGTACCGGAAAACGAATACACCACTGACTGCGACGTGTCTAAAACTGCCGAGGCATCCAGCGATCGATGAACGGTAAAAGCAGGCTTCTTATGAGTCGTTTGAGTCGTTTGAGCGTGAGCCGATGGCATGGCGATCGACGGTATGGGCGTTGGCAACGCAACCGCACCTTCTGACTGCTGCCTGCCGACACGCCGTCGCTCCCATGCCGCTTTGATCGTATCAACCTTGTCGTTGAGCGTTTCTTTTGGCTCGACCGCTTTGGCTAGAGGGTTGAAAACATTTGCTCGTTGGGCATCCTTAGAAGATGGGGCATCCTTCAGCAAATAGCCTGTTGTGGTTGTGCCTAAGAGTGCCGCTTGCGAGACACCTGACTGCTCCATAAAAGCGGCTGCTGACGGCAAGCTCTCGGCTTCAGGCACCGCTGGAGTAGAGGCTACAGACTCAACTAAGCGGGGCTGCTTTTTGGGGCTTTCGGTCTGGATCGATTCCAATTCTGAAGCGACCAGGGGAGCCTGTGGTGAATGACTAGCGTCTCTAGACGGAGTAGCGATCAGAGCTGGAGGAGTGGGTGGCGAAGCCGGATAGGGCATATTGAGGCAGTCTCAAACGAATAAGCAACCCCTGAGGGTTGCTTTACTGGCAAATGGCGGGTAGCCCGCGCCACCCCCACCATCACGTTGCAATGCAGGCTCAGTCTACTCCAAATCGCGCTGCTTCGGGTTACGGGCAGGGTCATTAGACAAAAAGCCAAAGATAAACAGAGCAACAAAGAAACCAACAACAATATAGACGGCAATTTTGAGAGTGACCATACCACTAGCTCCAGAAGAATCAAAAGACACACGATCGATCAGTACGGCTCGATCGCTTTCTTATCATACAGAAATGCCGTTCCGTTTTCGCCTTGGCGATCGCGTCTGTCGTTCGCGTGACAAGATATCATGCCTATGCGGTGATGTAAAGATTCAGTAAACGTCATTACTCGTGGCGATAAGTCTCTAAGATAAACCTCAAACGTTTTTCAGATGCCACTCTTTCGACTAAGCAGCGCTCACTGTTGTCACAACCAATGCAGGTCGAATGCCCCCTGTGTGTCAGCGTCGTGTTCTCCCCTTCAAGCCGCTATCCATCACTAGCTGGAACGGTCTCTTGACCTGCGCCAGCTTTTCGTGCCCCATCCGCTAGCAACGCTTCTGCGCGATCGACTCCCTTGACTCAAGCAGCCGATCGCGCCTACAAGACTATTCACGGCATGAGTTTTAAGAGCAGCAAACGATGCATCGCCAGTTAAGCATTCCAACCGCTTCAAGTGTTGACCAAAAACAGTATCACTTCGGAGCGATTCTCAGCGTCGGCATGGGCAACATGACCCGCTACCTGAGCTTTCGCAAATACGCCGAGCGCGACGCTGCGGTCAACTTTGTCTGGGCACCTGTCAAGCATTTCATTGCCCCCGACGAGCCAAACCCCTTGCGGTACCTACCCGAACCGTTTTATACACGGGCAGTCATTCTCTACCAGTCGGCTCCCGTACTCCGGCAACTGCATCGGTTCGATGCTGTCCTGTTCCACATGTTCGAGGCATATACCGTTGCCTGTTGCCGCAACCTGTTTCGCAAACAGCCCCTCCTCATCTGGAACAATGATGACCCACCCGTTGTCAGCCCCGCAACCCATCCGCTGTATCCCAAAGACCGCAACAAAGCCTTGTGGCGACACCAGTTTCGGCTGAGCCTCGATCGCGTGTGCGCCAAACGGACAGAGGCATTCATTCCCTGGTCTCGGTGGGGCAACGACATTCTAGTCAGTGAGTGTGGCATTCCCCGCGAAACAGTGCAGCCGATTCACCCTGGCTTAGATTTAGAACTCTGGTCAGCCGTTGCGGCACCCAACGTGGACACGGCTGCCAAAGCGAAAATTCTGTTTGTTGGAGGCGATTTTGTTCGCAAAGGTGGCGATCTGCTGCTGCAAGTTTTCAGCCAGCAGTTTGCGGACAGCGCTGAACTCCATTTGGTCACAAAAGAGTCTCTCGCAGCGTTGCCAAATGTTTATGTCTACCCCGACCTCGCGCCGAATGATCGTCGGCTTGCCCAGCTTTATGCACAAGCCGACCTCTTCGTTTTGCCCACAACAGCCGATCTATCGTCCTGGGCATGTCTAGAAGCAATGGCATCTGGTTGCGCGGTCATCAGCACCAGTGTCGGTGGTGTCGGTGATATTGTGCGTCATAACGAAACGGGATTGGTTATACCTATTGGTGATGCGGCAGCCCTGGCGACAGCGATGCGATCGCTGCTAGAAAATCCAACGCTGCGTCATCAGATGGGTGTGCAGGGACGCAAGGTTGTAGAACGCGAGTTCAACGCTGCGGTCAATGTGCCGCGTGTGCTTGCGGTGATGAAAGCGGCGGTCGATCGCAAGCGTGCAACAAACCTGGATCATCATCCGGCTGCCAAAAAAACTTAGCCGACGCTAAACACCAACATTACGCATTGGTACTACCTGTGGTTGCAGTGGTTCAGCAGGACTGTCATCATACCGTCGTGCGCGCGGCGTAGCAAAGCAACTGAGAAAAATACCAATCTGACGCTGCAACAAACACGCTTTGACAATATCGATCTCTAACTGATTGCGGTAGCGCAGGTAGAACAGTGCCACTCTCAAAGCACCCACAAGGACTAATGCAGGCACCAGCAGCAT
Organism: Tildeniella sp.; assembly: GCF_059505325.1. Taxonomy (NCBI): domain Bacteria; kingdom Bacillati; phylum Cyanobacteriota; class Cyanophyceae; order Oculatellales; family Oculatellaceae; genus Tildeniella; species Tildeniella sp. The sequence continues at coordinate 83,818 of NZ_JCACKI010000073.1, read as the reverse complement.
CAGCAAGGGTTGCTGCCAGGGATGCAGTCTAGACAAGCGTAAAGCATGAGCCGATAACCCGCTTGTCCGAGCAATTTTAAGCAGATACTCAGGCTCTAAGCGTCTTGCAGGTAGGTGGTGCCATACCTTCATCTGACCGTTGTGCCATACTTCCCAGCGACTGTTGATGATGTAGTGCAAGACTTCAACATCTTCGGCACACGTTGCCATAAAGCGCCAGGATTCATCTCTGCCCCATAGGCGGCGGCGTTGAGGCACCGCCTCTTCCCATGCCTGCTTACGAAAAACACAGCCCGGATTGACTGGAGAACGGCGACTCATAAACGTTCTGGGATACTGGAAGTCTGTGTCTCCAGAGTCACTAACGGCTAGCAAAAACTTGATGCGATGAAACTCCTCAGGCGAAGGAATATCTAGCTGTGGGTAAATATTGCCCCCATAAGCACCCGCTTGAGGATGGTCTTGACCAAAACGATAGGCGGCATCTAGCCAGGTTTCTTCGGGCAGATTATCGTCGTCTAAAAAGCCAATGAGCGCCTCACTTGCCGCTTCACGCATGGCTAGTTCACGCGTATAGCCGCCACCTTGACGCGGTTCAGAGAGATACCGAATGTAGCTGTCTTGCCGCCACCGTTGAGTATACTCAGCCACAACAGCCGCTGTTCGATCGGTGCTGTTATTATCAACAATCAGCACTTCCCAACGCAGCCCTTCATGATTCGTTTGGGCAAGTAGCCGATCTAACACCTCTGGCAACCGTTTCTCAGCGTTATATGTGCGGATGGCAACGGTAAAATCAATTGGCATGGCAAGATAACGGTAGGTGACCTACATCATTATGAGTACCCAGAATAAGAGTGTTTCTATCTTGTAGTTTCTTCATTTCTGCACCACTTTACATAAAGCTTTGATAATTTTTGCAGAAAGCGTTTTGACATCGGCTGTGGCAGTTCATCTAGTTAGCTTTCAGCCTTCAGCGGTCAGCTATCAGCTTTGATCACCCTACTGCTGATTTCAATGAGACAACCCACTCTAAAAGCCCAATTGCTATGGTTAGAACGCCCATGAATGTCGATCGCCCCTTCTGGCAAACCTCGCGCTCAGTGCTGCCCATCTTTTTTGCGTCCACGCTGCTGCTGTGCTGGTTTATCACAGCAACGCCAGCCGTTGCGCTGTCGCTACCATCTACACCCGTCGTCGGTGCGCTGTTCTCCTTGGCGGGCGATCGTCCGGCAAACCTTGGCGTTGCAGCAGGTAAGTTTGCGCCCTGTCCAACTACGCCGAATTGTGTCAGTAGCCAGAGCCAAGATGCAGCCCATGCGATCGATCCTCTTCGCTACACTACCGCACCGGACGTGGCGTTTGACACGCTGAAGTCAACCCTCAAGGCACAACCGAGAGTCAACCTGCTGACGACAACCGCTGACTATATCCGTGCTGAATTCACGATTCCGATCGTCGGCTTTGTCGATGACGTTGAGTTTTACCTCGATCGTGAAGCTAACCTGATTCAAGTCCGCTCTGCCTCACGTATGGGCGAGTCTGACCTCGGTGTCAACCGCAAACGCATTGAGACCATTCGGACGAAACTGGGGGAGGAGTGAGGAGTGAGGAAGCAGGGGTAGCGGGGGGAGTAGGGGGAGCAGGGGGAGCAGGGGGAGTGTTGAGTTTTGAGTAGCGTCGCTGCGCTAGTAAAGTTTTGAGTTAGCTAAGCTTCCTGCCTCCGCCGCCTCCCTTACTTCCTCCGCCCCCCTGCCCATACTGACAAACTACGTAGCGCTTCTCCACTCAGTCTCCGGGAAATAACGGAGCTATAGCGAAACGTCTGTGGCTATAGTTGAGCGGTAACTTGCTATTGATCCCCAGCTATGAATGCGGAAGAATTCTTCAATCAGGGGTTAGCCAAGGCTCAGAAAGGCGATCACAAAGGAGCCGTTGCTGATCTGACTGAGGCGATCCAACTTTACCCTCAGTATGCTGGGGCGCTGTTACACCGAGGAAATTCACGCACAGCGTTGCATGATCACAAGGGCGCGATCGCGGACTTCAATGCAGTGCTGCAAATCAATCCCGCCATTGCGGAAGCGTTGATGGGTCGCGGTACAGCGCTGGCTCACGCGGGCGACAAGCAGGGGGCTGTAGCAGACTTTAATCAGGCGTTGCAGCTCAAGCCTAAATCGGCTGCTGTTTATATTCAACGTGGGATGGTGCGGGCTGATCTCAAAGATCCGGCAGGTGCGCTGGAGGATTTTAATCAAGCATTGCAGCTTGCGCCAAATGCGGTGTCTGCTTACATTCAGCGTGGCATTGTGCAGGCAGGGATGAAGCAGTTCTCTAAAGCGTTGGAGGATTTTAATCAGGCGCTACAGCTTGCGCCAAATGCGATCGCCGCCTACGTCCAGCGCGGCATTCTTTACTCAGAAACAGGGGAGAAAGAACGGGCGATCGCAGACTTTGAGCAGGCGCTTCAGCTCAGTCCTAACGCTGCCAGTATTTACGTTCAACGAGGCATGGTGCGGGCAAAGCAAAAAGACCAGATGGGCGCGATCGCGGACTTTAACCATGCCCTGAAGCTCAACCCTAACCTGGTTAATGCTTACGTGCAGCGCGGCTTATTGCGATCGACGCTCGGTGATGCTCAGGGTGCTCTGGATGACTTTAATCGGGGCTTGAAACTCAATCCGCACGCGATCGCACCGTACATTCAACGGGGCATTGCCTGTTCGGCACTGGGCAACCAACCAAAGGCGCTTGAGGATTTCAATCGAGCGCTGGCAGTCGATCCGCATTCGCTTGAAGCACTGCTGCATCGGGGTAAAGTTCATGCTGAATTGGGCGATCGTGAGACCGCCGTTGCCGATTTTACGCAAGCGCTGACGCTGGATGCTCGCGCTGCAACTGCCTACCTTTGCCGCAGTGCCATGCAGCTTGAATTGGACGATCGCCAGAAAGCCTCTGAAGACTTCAATCTTGCAGTGCAGATCCTGCCCAATGCGGCGGATGCCTACATTGAGCGGGGACTGTTTCGTGCCCAAATCGGCAATCAACGCGCTGCCCTGGAAGACTTTAACCGCTGCCTGCGGATGCACTCCGATTCTGCCGCTGGCTATTTGCAACGGGGCATTTTGAAGACAGCGCTGGGAGAAATTGACGGAGCGATCGCAGACTTTGATCAGGCAATTAAGCTTGACCCCAGTTCGGATACGACGTACCTACATCGTGGTTTGGTCAAAGCGCAACTGGCAGACTTTGAAGGCGCGTTAGCTGATTTAAATTACGCGATTCAAAACGATCCCAATCTGGTGAATGCCTACATTAACCGGGGTGCGATCCACCTCAAGCTAGGCAACACGGATGCGGCTGACGCTGACCTGCAAACGCTATTGAAAATTAGCCCCAATCCCGCGACAGCGGCGCTGAGTCGTGCGTTAGTGCTTGCCAAACTGGGTGATGAACAGGGCGCGATCGCGGATCTGAATCAAGCGCTACAGGCGAACCCAGCGACGATCGCGGCGCACCTTAATCGCGGTATTCTGTTAGCTGCCCTCGGCGATCAGCAAAACGCCCTGGCAGATTTCAACCACGAACTCAAACTCAATCCGTCGTCAGCGGAAACCTTCGTGCAGCGTGGCGTTCTGCTGGCAGTACTGGGCGAAACGGCTGCTGCCCTCCAGGATCTGGATCAGGCATTGGCGCTCAATCCCCGACTGCAAACTGCCCGGTTCCATCGGGGTCAGTTGCATACCGATCGGATTCCCCATGCTGCGATCGCCGATCTCAACCAACTGCTTAACAGCAAAGCGGCTTCCATACCTGCTTACGTCCAGCGAGGGCTGGCACTGATGGCATTGGGCAAGCGCAAACCCGCCATTGATGACTTTGGTGAGGCATTGCGCTTCCAGCCTGCGACTCCAGACGATTACCTATATCTGGGCATCGCGCATACTCAACTGGGCGAAAATCGTGCTACCGAAGCAGACTTTAATCAGGCGGTCGAACACAGTCACTATCCCGTGCAAACCTGCCTTCAGCGGGGAATTTGGCAAGCAACACTGGGCAACACGCTAGGCGCACTGACTGATTTTGATTACGTGGTACAGGTGAATCCTACGCTGGCAACGGCTTACCTCCATCGCGGCATGGTGCGAGCGCTGACTGCCGATACCGAAGGCGCGATCGTGGACTTCTCACAAGTTCTGCAACTCTATCCTGCGTCTACCGCTGCTTGTCTCCATCGCAGTGCAGTTCAGAGCATAATGGGTAATTTCACTGCCGCTGATGATGATTGGAACCAGGCACGACAAAACGGCGCAAAACCTGAAAATGCCTATTACGAAAGGGGTTTGGTGCGGTTAAAGCTGGCAGACAACAAAGGAGCTATCGCTGATTTTGATGCCGCGATCGCCGCCGAGCCTGATTTCACTGCCGCCTACATCAAGCGGAGCAAGCTTCGCGCCACATTGGGCGATCAGGATGGTGCCAACGCCGATTCGCAGAGGGTGACCGAACTGACAAGCCATTTCGACACGACAACAGAGACAACAGGACGCACCGAGCGGTAAACTCTGAGGGACATCAGTTTGACCACTGGCAACCCTTCACACAGGCGCTGTACCGTGAAGCCCTTCCTTTTTGTGACCGATTTAGACCATACGCTGGTAGGTGACGATCGCGCCCTGCACGTTCTCAACCAGCAGCTAGAGCAGCATCGCCAGCAGTATGGGACGAAGATTGTGTATTCGACCGGGCGATCGCCCACCAGCTATAGCCAGCTTATTGCCGAAAAGCCTCTCCTGCCGCCTGACATCCTGATCTGCGCGGTCGGCACCGAAATTTATCATGAGGGTAGCGACACACCCGACTCGATCTGGTCGCAAAAACTCTCTGTTGGGTGGCAGCGAGACGTAGTTGCGACCAGTGCGGCACGTTTTGTTGATCTCACGCCGCAGCCCGACTCTGAGCAGCGCCCCTTCAAAGTCAGCTACTTTCTCAGTGAACAGGCAGCCGTCGAGGTTATCCCCGATCTGGAAGCGCTGCTCGAAGAACAGGGACTGGACACACAAGTCATCTTCAGTGGTGGCAAAGATTTAGACATTCTGCCGCGTCAGGCAAATAAAGGGATGGCAATGTCTTTTGTGCGTCAATTCCTGGAGTTTGAACCCATGCGCACCGTTGCCTGCGGTGATTCTGGTAATGACGTGGCGCTGTTTCACGATCGACCCGAACGCGGCATCATCGTCGGCAATGCTCGCCCTGAACTGCTCCAATGGCACCAGGCAAACCCCAACCCCAATCGCTACCTTGCCCTCGCCAATTGCGCTGGAGGCATTTTAGAAGGGCTGCAACACTTTAGGTTTATTTAGTTTTTAGTTGTTAGTTTTTAGTTGCTAGCGTTGGAAAAAGTCGCAGCATTTTTAGTGGTTTTCGCTATTTTTATGAAACTCGAAGAATTTCAGAAGAATTTTCCAATCGGGACTGAAGTGCCTGAAACTTTTGTGCGACTGCTTGAGTTTCAGAACATTCGAGATTTGTATTTCGGTAATTTCAGCCTTATTGACTTCTCTCGTGATGAAGTTTTGCTGCTGTTGTTTGGCGAAAATAATCGAGACGCGGCTTCTCAGTTCATCGTCTTTGGTCACTCTCCTGCGGGTGCTTCGTATGGCTATTGGTTATACGACAAGCACACGATTGATACGGCTCCAATTGCTGTCATTGGCTTCGGAGGGGACGGTAATACAGTCATTGCTAACTCATTGCAAGAGTTTTTGCAAATCATTTCAATTGGAGAAGATCCCCTCTGCTATGTAATTACTGAATGGGGATGGACAGATCGCAATGAGATCGAAGTGAACGAAAACTTAGAAGACTACCGTAAATGGCTATTTAGAGAGTTGACTTTGACTGTACCAACAATTGAGGAAGCTGATGCAATTGTGACCTCAGCAAAAAATGCACATCCCGATTTTGATCAGTGGATACAAGCACTTGTATAAGAATGACTGAAACGAAATCGACCATAGAGATAGCGGCGGATAGCTGAGAGTTTGTAAGGTACCAGAACATTTCTGTTGATTTGGTTGATAGTCAACTACATTAAAAGCTAACAACCAACAACTAAAAACTAAAAACTGCATTACATGCTCGGTTATCTCAAGGGTACTGTTGCCTACATTCAAAAAGCCAACAACCGCGTGACGTTGACGTTAGAGGTGGGTCAGATTGGCTATGACATCCAGATTGTGCCGCGACTGTTGCAGCAGGTGTCTGGCGGGGAGACGGTGCAAATTTTTACCCATCTCCATGTGCGAGACGATCAGGTGGTGCTGTTTGGGTTTGACTCTGCCGCCGAGCGAGATCTGTTTCGGCAACTGGTGAGCGTGAGTGGCATTGGTCCACAATTGGCGCTGGCATTGCTTGATACGATGGGGCTACAAGATCTGGTGCAGGCGATCGTCGTTGGCAATACCCGCGCCCTCTCTCGCACTCCAGGCGTAGGCACCAAAACCGCTGAACGTCTCGCGCTAGAACTCAAAAGCAAGCTGGCAGAATGGCGACAGCAAGCAGGGATGATCACTGCTCCTTCTGCGGGTCCGACACTCTCGATTCAGGAGGATGTTGAGATGACGCTGCTGGCATTAGGCTACACCAACAGCGAGATTGCTCAGGCATTACAAACCGTTGGGCAAAGCAGCACACTCTCGAAAACTGCCGATGCGGAGGAGTGGATTCGCAGCGCGATCGCGTGGTTGAGTCGATAGGGGAAGTGGGAGAGGCTAGGGGCGCATGGGAGGCAGGGGAGGCTAGAGGAGAAACTCAAAATTCAAGCATCCCTTGCTTCCCCCGACTCCCTTGCTTCCCCCGCCTCTCTTGCTTCCTCCGCTCCTCTAGCCCTTCTTCACCTGGGTTGCAATCCGTAGTCATAACGAGTATGATTTAAGGATGAGATTGAGAGAGATGCTATGGTCAAAGTAGAAGCAATTCCCATTAACAAGATTCGTCGCCCGTTGTTTCGGCAAAACGATCAGGCAAAGGTGGCTGCCTTAATGGAGTCGATTCAAGAAATTGGGTTGCAAGAGCCGATCGATGTGCTGGAGGTGGACGGCGAATATTACGGGTTTTCAGGCTGTCACCGTTATGAGGCATGTAGCCGTTTGGGGCAGGACACTATTCTTTGTCGGGTGCGCCGCGCTCCACGTTCGGTTTTACAACGACACTTAGCTTAGGCTTCACTTAAGCGCAGGATGCATCAATGGGGTTAGCCTCTTTGCTAGAACGCAGAGAGGTTCTAGAATCCGTTGAGAGACCGAACCAACGTTTGTTGCACTATGCAGCGCGTTTTCACAATTTTCATTAGCCCAATCTAATCGAGTTTTCATCTCATCCGGAGGATCGTATGGCAGTTCCAATCGCTACAATTCCAATCAACATCGGTATTGACGAAAAATCGAGAGGTGCGATCGCAGAGGGATTATCCCATCTGCTGGCTGACACCTATTCCTTGTATCTCAAAACCCACAACTTTCACTGGAACGTCACTGGACCCATGTTTCAAACGCTGCACCTGATGTTTGAAGGGCAGTACACCGAACTGGCAGCCGCAGTAGATTTGATTGCTGAGCGTATTCGGGCACTTGGCTTTCCGGCACCTGGCACTTATTCCGAGTTTGCGCGGTTGAGTTCAATCTCTGAACCAATGGGCGTGCCCAAAGCAGAAGACATGATTCGTGAACTGGTCGAAGGGCAGGAAGCCGTTGTACGTACCGCGCGATCGATCTTTCCAACCCTTGAACAAGTGAACGACGAACCAACCGCCGACCTTCTGACCCAACGGATGCAAGTGCATGAAAAAACCGCCTGGATGCTAAGAAGCCTGCTAGAAGGTTGAGAGTCTGGGAACGTTAAGAGTTTTGAGTTTTGAGTTTTGAGTGAGGGGTAACAACTTAAAATTCAAGCCTCTCAACTCAAACTCTCTTTCCCTATGTCTCAAGATATTACCCACCGTTTGCGCGAGTTGATGCAGGCGGTGGGTTTTTTAAGTTTCAGGTCGCTCAGTCGGGCGACAGGTGTGTCAGAACAGCAAATCAGGCATTTGCGGCGAGGAGACACTACCAAGCTAAGGGTTAATGCTTTGCTGAAACTGAGTCAAACCTTGAAAGTGTCTGTGATAGAGCTTCTAGCTACAGTAGATGATTTTGAAATGCAGCGGTCAGCGGTCAGCGGTCAGCGGTCAGCGATCGTCCCTCAAACTACAGAACTTGACAAGCAACTAACGGACTTAAAGCAGGAGTACGATCGCCTTCAACAACAGCTATTACAACAGCGACAAACACTTTGGCTGGAGTTTCAGCAGACAAGCGTGCAAACGTTGGAATCCTTGTTGCTACAACTGCCGACCGCAGCCTATGCCGCGCAGCAAAATCCTCAGGCTCCTGCAATTAAGCTTCTGCCATTGTTCCGCCCATTAGATCGGCTGCTAGAGGATTGGGGCATAGAGACGATCGCTTCTGTCGGTGCCGAAATTCCTTACGATCCCCAGCACCACCAACTCATGACGGGGACTGCTCGGACTGGGGATCGCGTCAAAGTACGTTATACAGGCTATCGACAGGGCGATCGCCTGCTCTACCGGGCAAAGGTGAGCGCGATCGTGTCGTGACGAAGCGTGAGATCAAGAATCGTGCAGTTTGGGCGAGAGCGCATTATCGTAGGATGGAATCATCTTTGAGGCGCTGATTTCTGGATGCAACAAGTCTGGATGCAACGAGATTACTGCGATCGGGTTTCCTCACGGCTGTTGGTGCTGTTTGTTCAGTCTCTACGATCCCAGCGACTACCCTGGGCAGCGCTATCGGCAATCTGTCTAGTGATGTCAGCAGAATCAAGTCTCGCTGCTAGCCGCAAGGATATTGACTTGCAAGTGGGCGTGGAGCAGCGCTTTGGTAGCAAACCAACGGACGCGTTAACGTTGCAAGCACCGTCGGGCGATCGCCTCACCTTCCGCTTTGAGACAGAGGGTAAACCGCAAACCGTCACTGGCACCAGCGCGACGTTAGAGATTGTTCAGCAACCGCTACCCGAACCAGCGCTACAAGAACGTGTGGTACTCAGCACCCATCGCAGTTTTGAAAGTGCTGAAGATAGTGCCAATCGCTGGCTTGCTCAGGGCATTCCGGTAGAGCTTGCCCAACCACAACGCTGGCAAGTATGGGCAAAGCGAGACGTTTATTCTACGCCTCTGTTGCGCCGTCTGCTGCTGCAAAGCTTGCAAGAACATGGCATTCAAACAGCTTACATTGATACGCAAATTTTGCCCAAGCAGCCGCGTGCATCGCTGGTGGTCAATGGCTACCGCTACACCCGCGATCGCATCGAAATCTTGTCGGGACAAGGTGCCGTTCGTGTCATCGAAAAGAGTGGCGACAAAACCCGTCAACTTTATGCGGGTAGTTTGCGCGTCCAGCCTAATGCCTATGGCACGTATACCCTTGTCAATCAGGTGCCGCTTGAAGCGTATCTGCGTGGCGTGGTGCCCTATGAGATTGGCACGTGGGCAGTGCAGCCAGTGCTACAGGTACAGGCAATCCTGGCGCGTACCTATGCTCTCCGCAACCTGCGACGGTTTGCGATCGATGGCTACCAGCTTTGCGCCGATACACAATGTCAGGTTTACAACGGTCTCACAGGCGCTGATCCAGCGACCGATCGCGCGATCGCTGCCACGCGTGGCAAAGTGTTGACCTACAACAACGAACTGGTAGATGCCGTCTACTCTTCTTCTACAGGCGGGATCACCGCGCCCTTTAACGATGTCTGGTCGGGTGCCGAGCGTCCCTACCTGCGGGCAATCATCGATTCAGTCGCAAATCCCTGGGATCTAGCGCGTCAGAGTTTAGCCGATGAGAAGAACTTTCGCCGCTTTATCAGCCAAACCAAAGGGTTTAACGAAGCGAGCGAGGAGATGTTTCGGTGGCGGATCGAGAGCCGTATTGAAACGCTCAACCAGGACATACGGCGCTATCTGACGACGATTAAAAGCCCGCTAGCGACCTTTAAAACGATTCAACGCCTGACTGTGACGCAGCGATCGCCAGCAGGGCGAGTGATCAGACTAACCGTCACAACTGACGCTGGCAGCATAGAGCTGGAAAAGGACAATATTCTAGTAGCGCTTTATGCTCCCAACAGTACCCTCTTTTACCTGGAACCACTCTACGGAGCAAACCGAGTATTAAAAGGTTATACCTTTGTTGGCGGTGGTTTGGGTCATGGTGTCGGACTGAGCCAGACAGGTACTTATTACTTGGGCAAGTTAGGCTGGTCGAGCGATCGCATCCTCAGCTTCTATTTTCCTGGCACCCAGCTACAGCCTATTAGCAACGCCATCACCTTCTGGCGCGATGCTAATGGTAAGGAAAGCGGTAGTTAGAAAGGGCGATCAAGAGACCTAAGAAACACATGCTTCCCTGATACGAAAGCGCACCATAAAAGAGGCAAAGAGACAGTTGAGACTCTTTACCTCTTATCCCGATCGGTAGTACAGCTAAGGTGTACTGCTAGTACAGTTCTTCTTCTTGATGCGTGATAATGGTGCAATCAGAGGTGGGATAAGCCACACACGTAAGCACATAGCCAGCTTCAATCTGATCGTCATCCAGGAAGGATTGGTCAGATTGATCAACGGTGCCTTCCTTCAACTTGCCAGCACAAGTTGAGCAAGCTCCTGCTCTACAGGAGTAGGGCAGATCAAGCCCCTGCTCTTCAGCAGCATCGAGAATATACTCGTCTTCGGGAACCTCAATCGTTGTGTTCAGCCCTTCGGCCTCGTTGACTAACGTGACCTTAAAAGTTGCCATGCAGTGGTCCTCTCAATTAATGGAAACAGCACTCTAAGCTCATTGGAAGCTGGCTCTGTAGCTCTGTGTGGATAAAGTCTGCTTCCTGAATCAGCTTTACTCTTGATACTACGGGAAAACAACGGCTTTAGAAACGGCAATGTATCAGTGGGATGAATGGTATTCGTAATAAAAGTATCGGTTTTAATCTAGTTAGCTTATATAACGATCCGTCAGGTTCTACTTTGTACCGATGCAAACAGGCACCAGGAAAGGGCATTCGTCTGATCGAGCCTCAATTAGGCTCACTTGCTCCTACCAATGGGTCGCTCTCGACCTAACTCTTTCTACCGGAGTGCATCCAAGCTGTGCGAAGGATCGTACTGTAGCTAACGGGCTACTGTAATTTGACTCCAGATCGACACCCCGATCGCCAAACGACAGCTAAAAAGGGTGCTTTGGTAATTCAAGCCAGCCACTTAAACCAAAACTTAGAGTGGCTTTGGGGCACGCTAACGTTCATTCATCTTCACCGGAAACTATAATGCGTCAACGTAGTAAGAGTTTTGTCAACCTGATGCTCGGCATCATGACTTGCCTGATCCTGGTGAGTCTTTCAACGCCAGCGATGAGTCAGGGTACAGCGACGTTGTGGTCAGCCTCAACCAAGACGTTTAACCGCGCCGCGATCGCGCCCTCAAGTGAGGCGATCGCCACCCAACTGTCAATGCACCTGCAAGCAGCAGAAACCGTACTTCTGGCACAAGCCGAACCAGCACCAGCACCAACCACCGAGACCGCTCCGATGACTGGCACAACTACTGGCACAACCATTGTCAGATATGTTGCTGTGATGTCAGGGAAAGCGGTCGCGCCTTCTGCATCCACCTATGCCTTTGGTTCAGCAGGAGCAGCTCTGATTGGTAATCGCCTGGTTATTCGTGGTGATTATAGTGGTTTATCCAGCCCGCTCCGTGACTATGCGACTGATCCCGTCAATCCACCCAACCCCAACATTACATCGGGCATCCACGTCCACAGAGGCGAACCCTCAAAAAACGGACCGTTTCAATATGCGTTGACAGTAGAACCAGCGGCAAATCAACTCAGCGGCAGGTTTATGGGCGAATACACACTGACCGAGGAACAACTGCAAGCACTGACTAATGGCACGCTCTATATGGATCTTCACACCAAGCAAAACCGTGCAGGCGAACTGCGCGGTATCTTCAAAGCCTACTAAGCGCTACTTTAACTAGCGGCTGAGACAATCTTGCAAAACGCTCAACCAGTCAGCTTACTCAAAAAGTAAATGGTAGACGACGGGCATAGCAGTCATCTACCGTTTACGTTTAATAGCAGGAGTATTGAGTGCGCTGCTGATGACTGGAACGGCTAACTTTCTTTCGCGTCCGCTACAGGTTGGTTTAGTTGGTACAGGTTATGCGGCGAAGCTTCGATCGCAAGCCCTGCAAGCAGAACCACGAGCGGTATTAGCTGCTGTTGCCGGACATACGTTAGAAGTAGTCCAGGCGTTTAGTCAAACTTACGACGCAAAACCGATCGCCTCCTGGCAAGAACTCGTGCAGCGATCGTCCCTCGATCTCATCATCATCGCGACGGTGAATCGAGATCATGGCGCGATCGTTCGTGCCGCTCTAAAAGCAGGAAAGCACGTCATCGTGGAGTATCCTTTAGCGCTAGACGTTGCAGAAGCAGCAGATCTGATTGCGTTGTCAAACGCTCAAAACAAACTGCTGCACGTCGAACATATTGAGCTTTTAGGTGGTATGCATCAAGCGCTCAAAGCCTCGTTGCCTGCGATCGGCACACCCTTTTACGCCCGCTATGCCACCATCAAACCTGAACGTCCCGCACCCCAACGTTGGACATATCACCCAGAGCTATTCGGGTTTCCGCTGATGGGTGCCTTGTCGCGGCTGCATCGTTTCATCGATCTGTTTGGTGCCGTAGCAACTGTGAATTGTCAGATGCAGTTGAGCGATCGCCATGCATCCACTGATCCCCACCACACAACCTGTTACTGCACGGCTCAATTGCGTTTTCAGTCGGGTTTGCTGGCAGAAGTGGTTTACGCCAAAGGTGAAGCGATGTGGCGACCAGAGCGCAAAATGGAAGTACATGGCGAAAAAGGTGCCCTCATTTTTGATGGGGATCAGGGACTACTCGTGCAGGCAGAGGGCGAAGAACCGATCGCGCTGGCGACTCGTCAGGGTCTCTTTGCGAAAGATACCGCAATGGTGCTGGATTACTTAATTGACGGTACACCGCTTTATGTCACACCCGAAACGAGTTTGTATACGTTGAAAGTGGCAGAGGCAGCACGACGATCGACAGAAATCGAGCAGACGATCGTCGTTGAATAGATTCTGATTCCCATCAGCGCTTCAGTAATTTGAAGGCAACTTGTCCCAACTGTTGACCATAGGCAAGCTGTACCAGCAAAAACATAGCCGGTTCAACAAAACGCGAATTCTTGAGTGAGCCAGCATCTACGACTTCAACATCAATTTCACTCAGGAGAGCGGCTACAATCTGTTTTGCCTCTGGGTCGTCGCCTGTGTAAAAGATGGTGGCAATCTGGTCGTCAAAACGCTGCGATGGTGAATTTAAGACTTCAGCAAACAGCGGCAGCGCTTCGACTACACGGGCACCCGGCGCGAGTTTAGCAATTTCCTCCGCAGCAGAGGTGGTGGTGCCAACGGCTAACCCACTCATATCAGGCAACAGTGCATTCACACAACTGAAGAGAATCTTACCGTCGAGTGACCCTGCGGCTTTGAGCGCATCGTCGATCGCGCCGTAGGGCACTGACAGCAAGACCACATCGGCAAATTGCACCGCCTCAGCAGGTGTGCCCACCGTGGCGTTATCACCGATCGATTGGGCAATTTTTTCTAGCTTTGCGGGATCACGGGAGTAGCTGAACATCAGTTGGTGTCCGTTCTGCGCCCAGAATTTGCCTAAGCTACTACCCATGTTTCCCGCACCAATAATGCCGATCTTCATGGTTGTTTTTCTGGTAGTTTGATGGCTCTAATTACTGTGAAAACGTTCAGCCGCTACACCATCTACATTTGATTCAATTAAAAAATGGAGTGGATAGTTTTGGTAACGCGCTGTTAGAGTTTTCGGATAGTCGCACCTGATTCAACTATTCGATTTGGGAAAGTTGTAGATTTCGGATAGTCCGAACCGTAGATTTTTGTCCAAAACGTGCGCTTACTACGCTGAGCTTCGATGGCTTCGACCATGCTTCAGAACTAGCTATTGGCTGCGGCTTCTCTGATCACGTCCAAAACTTCCTTTGCGTGAGAAATCATTGCAACGTGGCTTGATTCCACAACTGTCGTCGTTGCGCCCATTCGTTTTGCTGAATCATGCTGTAACTCTGTTGGAACAGCTTGATCATTGCTGGCTACGATGTACCAACTCGGCTTATTTCTCCATGCCGGAGAATCTACTTTCGCTCCTAGCAACGATACTGATGGCGCAATTTGAGTCGTGTATATCAATGCTGATTGTTCTGCTACGAGGTCGTCTGCAAACGTTTTTTGTATGCCTTCTTTGGAAAGCCAAATAAAGCCGTCTTGTTCTTGAAAATACTGCGATGCAGGCGCTGGCTCGTACTTGCTCAGCAGATCTATAGTAGTTTCGCCAGCATCAGGAGCAAGCGCGGCAATATAAACTAAACCAGAAACTCGTTCATCATTTCCGGCTTCAGTAATGACAAAACCGCCCCACGAATGACCAACTAAAAGACATTGACCTTCGATGCGGGCTAAAGCGCGTTTCGTCGCGGTAACGTCATCAGCTAGTGAGGTAAGCGGGTTTTGAACAGCAATCACTTCGTACCCTTCCGCCAACAAGGTCGGAATTATTTCACTGTAACAAGACCCATCTGCCCAAAAACCGTGAACCAACACAACATTTTTAACTTTACTCATGATTGTTTCTCCTTCTTGTCAATCTATTCATACCGTTTGTTTGTACGATTCCACGTTCGTCTCATGCTTATTTAAGAATTAGTGGTGTTAGCACTGGAGCCAGCAGCATTTCAAACTCCAGGTTCGTTGCGCTGACGACATTCTCAACAATCTTGCCATCACGTAAACGCATGATGTGTGCCTCAATCAAGGTAATGATTCGTCCCGTTGCAGGCACACCAAAAAAATCTTTGGTATGTTTTTGTGGCGATCGAAAGCGAACCACCACGCGATCGTTTGCCGCAAAAATATCTTCTATCACCAGGTCAGAAACAGGTGGAAAGGCATCGTAAAAGGCACTAAATACTTGCTTGTACTCTTCACGCCCATCAATGGGACCTGTTGGCTTTAGCCCAGTAATCGCCTGCACATTTTCATCTAGCACTGCTTCAGCCATACTCATGTCACCTTTGCCAAGAAATTGCTCAATAAACGTACGGGCAACAGCCAGATTTTGCGTTTCAAGTTCGGTCGTCATAATTGCCTCATTGATTTTGCAGCGAAACTAAGCCTAAGAGGGTGTTTGAAAAGGTATGGTCTGTAGCGTTAAGCACTCAGCGATCCCCCCTAGCCCCCCTTAAAAAGGGGGGGAAAGGCTTTTGTCGTCCCCCTTTTGAAGGGGGATTGAGGGGGATCTAGCTTTTTGCTACTAACAGAAGGACTTTTTAAACATCCTCTAAAGTGCCGTCATACAGAACAGCCATGTCAAGTCTTACTCATACGGTTTGTATCTTGAGGTCAAACTCTAGCGCTTCCAACTCTGCTCTCGTCGGATTAGCTATGAAACCCATAGGCTTGCCAGTTTTGCAAGATGCGCTCCTGTAGGTCTTTGGGGTAGGCACCCGTGAACGAACTACGCTGTGGCAGTTTGTCACCCCACTCGTCAGGTGGCAAGCAGTTGTAGATCACTTTCGTTGTGTGCATGGACATCTTTTCGCTTTGTTCAAGAAACGCCACGAGTGGGTTGGTGGCTTCATCGTTAAAGATGACTTCGCCTTTACTGCCAGGATAATTGCGGGTAGCAAACGCCCAGACTACTTCTTGAGTGTTGGTAATGTCGATGTCGTCGTTTACCACGATGTATTTTGGTGTACCCATCCCTGCTTTGGTTTTGAACAAAACCTCACCCAGCTTGTAACAAAGTTCAGAGGCGCTGGTGTTGGGCATCTGTTGTCGCCAGTTTCGCTCCATCGCGATCGCGTACCAGTGGTTAGCGCTCTCAAACGGACTCCATGCCATCGCAACCGGATAGCCTGCTGTGCGGAGAGTATAAACAATTTCGGCAGCGTTGGGCACCCCCCAAGCCGTATGATTTTCCTCTACAGGTTCACCTGCGACCGAAATGGGCAGAATGGGCTGATTGCGATAGGTCATTGCCGTGACGTGATACACAGGCTTGGGGCTGCTTTGTCCAGTCCAGAGGTAGCCTGCGTATTCTCCCATTGGTCCTTCGGGCACGGTGTCAGCGATCGCGATCGTCCCCTCAAGTACAATTTCTGCGGTTGCAGGCACTTGCAAATCAACCGTTTCACACTGTACAACGTCGATCGGCTCACCAAAGTAGGCACCCGCATAATCCGCCTCGCTCACATAATCTGGTAAAGGCATCCCGCCCACAAAGGGCAAGAAGGGTTCGACCCCTAGCGCCAGTGCAAACGGCATAGGTTTGTTGATGTCGAGCCAGGTTTGCCGCACCATCCCGATATGCTGATTAGGCGCAATGATGCCTGCCATCCGATTGCGATCGACCAGCATGGTGCGGGCGATCGACCAATTTGTCCAGCGTTTATCCGGGGTTTGAGCAACGATGATGCCAAAAGTATTGAGATAGCGTCCGCCATCACCGTCATGCAGGAGTGGAGTGGGTAAGCGCAAGAGATCAACCTCATCGCCAATTAGGATGTTCTCTTTACAAGCGCCTGTTGCAACCAACTGAGGTGGAAGCAACGATCGCGATCGTGCCTGAACGAGTGCTGCAATGATCTCCCTACCCGTTGAGTCTGGAGGCAACCCCAGCGATAGCGCGATACGGGAAAGGTAGAGTCTGGGCTGGCGGCTGACTCCTCCAGGTGCGCCTAAAACCCGAAAGCCCTTCTCGATTCCCTTGATTGTGTTGAACAATGGCGCGGGCGCTCCGGTTTCGTAGCAGCGACGAGCAATTGCGCCGATCTCCAACTGCCAATTGACCGCTCGATCAATTTCCTGGACTTCACCGATTGCAGCCAGCGCCTCAATGTAGTCGCGTAAGCTCTTGAGATGATTCATGAATTAAAGGTTTCAGGGGTTTGGTCTTAGAGGTTGTTTGAAAAGTGTCTGGCGGTTAAAACCGCGACTACGTAAACAAAGTCCGCCTGCGCGGACGACCGCAGAGTAAGGGTTTTATCACCTGCAACGGCAGGTTTTGCCTCTGTAGCCGCGACTTCAGTCGCCAATGCTACAAGCATCTGGACTTTTAAAACGTCCTCTTAGCTCAATCGTCGCGATCGCTTCAGGACAGGTCTACCCACACAGTCTTCGTTTGCAGGTAGAACTCCAGCGCTTCCCAGCCTTGCTCTCGCCCATAGCCGCTCATCTTGTAGCCACCAAACGGCGCAGACGGATCAAAATGACCGTAGGTGTTCACCCAAACCGTGCCTGCTTTTAACCGTGCCGCTGCTTTGTGTGCCTTTTTGATGTCGCGGGTATGCACCCCAGATGCCAAGCCATACTGGTTGCTGTTGGCAATGCGAATGGCATCGTCAAACCCATCAAAGGGAATGATGGCAAGAATCGGACCAAAGGACTCTTCGCGGGCGATCGTCATTTCACTGTTGACATCTGCAAACACCGTCGGCTCGACAAAGTAACCTTTACCTGTGCCAATGTCTGCGGCTTTGCCCCCTGCAACGAGACGGGCACCATCTTGCTTACCCACTTCCATGTAGCTGAGGACTTTATCGTATTCACTCTTGTTGGCGATCGGACCCATCTGGCTGGTTGAATCCAGTGGATCGCCCGGTTTAGTGTCTAGGGCACGCTGCCGAACGCGATCAACTACTTCGTCATAGATCGATCGCTCCACCAACATGCGCGACCCGGCATAGCAGATTTCACCCTTGTTGTAGAACATCCCGTCATACGCGGTTTGGGTTGCGGCATCCAGATCGGCATCGGCAAAAATGATGTTGGCACTCTTGCCGCCCAACTCCATCGTCAAATGCTTCAAGGTATCTGCCGAGTCTTTGATCACCCGAATCCCGCTGGCAGTAGACCCTGTAATCGCTACCTTTTCAATGCCGGGATGAGTGGAGAGGGCATTGCCAACGGTGCCACCGGGACCGGGTACAACGTTAAACACACCGGGCGGCACACCCGCTTCTGCCATGATTTGAGCGACTTTCAGCGCTGAAAGGGGCGTTGCCGATGCAGGCTTGTGGATGAGCGTATTACCCGCCGCAAGGGCAGGGGCAAACTTGCTAATGGAAAGAATGAGTGGAAAATTGAACGGTGTGATGGCAGCGACAACCCCCAGCGGTTCGCGCAGGGTATAGGTGTGTAGACCTTTGGTGGTTTGCTTCACCGAACCTTCAATCTTGCTTGCCCAGCCTGCGTAGTAGTGAAACATCTTAGCAAGGTGGGGAATGTCTACACTCATCGAATCGGTAAACAGCCGCCCCATTTCTTTAGCTTGCAGAAAAGCAAGTTCCTCACCGTATTTGTGGAACAGGTCGCCAACTCTCCACAGAATTTCGCCGCGATCGTGTCCACTCAACTCACCCCAATCTGACTCAAACGCACTATTTGCCGCTTCGACCGCAGCTTCGACATCTTCAACCGTGCCCTCGGCAAGCTGAGCGATTTCTGCTTCAGTGGTGGGGTCAATGACCGGAAACGTCTTGCTGCTGGCGGAATCGCGCCACTCGCCATTGATATACAGCTTCTTAAGCGAAATGGGAAAGTCTGGGCGGACTGCGGTAGATGTGGTTGCCGCATTGCTATCGGTGGTCTTTGTTGGAGCATCTGATTGCTCGATACCAAGCTGACCATCGCAGATCTTCATAAGTGCTCTCTGTAACGCTTTTTGAAGAGTAGGAGACACAACCCTCAGTCGTCACGATTGATTCTTGCGTTTTTTATGGCAATCTTGCGGTGGCAGCAGTTCCTTACAGGCGCTCTCGATATGCCCTGGGCGTTATGCCTGTAAACTTGCGAAACTGAACGGTGAATTGACTTTGATCCGCGAAGCCAACACGATGCGCGATCGCACTCATCGACAAAGCGCTGCTCTTGAGCCATACCTTTGCCCGCTCGATTCGCTGTTGCAAGACGTACTGATACGGCGAAATGCCCATCGACTGCTTAAACAAGCGGGCAAAGTAGTACTGGCTCATGTCTAGCTCACGGGCGATCGCGGCTAAGCTAAGCTCTTGATCGAGATGGTCGTTAATGTAGTCGATCGCCTGCTGCAACTTGCGCTGAGATAAGCCCCGGTACTCTTGTAAAGGCTGCTGCCAGGTGGAATACGATCGCAGCAGATGGATGGAGAGTGCTGTCGTTAGTGAATCGACAAAGAGCCGACTGCCTACCCCGTTTGAGGTTATTTCAGACTTAAGCGCCTGCCCAATTTGGTAAATGAGTGGATCAGGGGTGGCAAACTGAGGGATGAGTTCAATGCGATCGACATTCACCGCTTCATAAGCCACCTGGGCGAGATGATCAGGCTCAAGAAACAGTAAGGTAAAACTCCCTTCACGATCCCAGACTGCCTGATGCTGCACGGTTGCTGGCACAAGCACCACCTGTGGGGAGCTAAGCACTTCACTCTGTCTGCGCCCATCCAACACCCGCTCCGACTGCACCTCACAGTCAGCTTCGTGAACCATCAGCATATGCCGGGTATGGGCGTACTCAGGTGTTTCCCAGGCAGGTTGGCGGTGCTGCTGGAGGTAAATACCATCCCACGCAAAGTCCTGGCTTGTCAGCAGCGGTGGTCGTGCTAAGACCTGCAAAACCTCACTTTCCTGAGTGAAGTCAACAGTGAGTCGATTCGGTTCCGGCATGACGGCTATTATTAGAAAGGCGCTTACATCGTTTTGGTTCTGATCATGGCATCAGTTTCAACACATTGATGTCATCAGCTTGACAACTTATCTACGTCCTGTCCGAAGCAAGTTTGCACATTTTAAAGGTAATAGAGGCAGCACGGCGATCGGTAGAAACCGGGCAGACTACTGCACTGGAGTAATATATCCCTGATGCTGAGCTAAATAACTCAGCGCAAACGAGAATGTTTCTCCGCAAGCTTCAAGAGAGGTAAATTTGGGTGTCCAATGCAATGGTGCGTTTACTTTGTAGTAACGCACCCTACAAGAGCGGCGATCGTACTGTTTGGCTTGAGGTAGTGGCTTGCACTCCTTTACCGATGCGCTGTGAGAGTGGCGGGCGTTGCCTGAGTCGCTTCTGTCACACTAAACCCAGAGAGAAACTGTAGCTTAGATTAAGGTCAGCGAACTGGTGCTAATCTGTCATCTTAGTTTCAACTACTCGTCTTTCAGCAACGGCTCCTAGCGTATGGTTACTTCTGCTAACAAAGGTCTCAGTTTAGCGGTAGATCGTCGTCATCGCCCGGCAGGATGCGAACGCGGGCATACTTTAGCCCCGATACACCTTGGAGTGGCTGCACAGTGCCGCGATCGATCTGACTATCCACCCAGCCTTCACGCATCAGGTAGCGGAGATATTGCTGATATTCTGCCCACTCTTCCTCGGTAGAAAAGACCAGGGTGAGCATTCCCGGTTGCGTGATGCGAGTATTGGTTTGTTCGTCGATCGCCTTATCAATTCGCTTTTTGACGATTTCGTAGCGGGTATCGCGGCTCCCGCGCACGTCAAACATGCGCTCTGTAGTTTCGTCGTGGAAAATGTCAACGGTTGCATCCTGCACGAGAACAAGATGCGTCACTTGCATATGGGTACTGTGCTTTTCGAGCAGGCGAAAAGCAGTTCTGGCACAGTCACAGACGGCACGAAGCTGCTCATAGCGTAGACTTCGGAGTTGAAAGCTGCCAAATTTAAGGTCGATCGATGCCCCAGCATAAAGCATGTGATCGATCCCATCGGTTGCCTCAATGTCGCAGTAGTGAGGCGTGATCCGCTGCATTGCTTCCTGCCAGCGCTCCCAGGTTTCCCGTAGTAGCACGTTGATGGTATTTACCATGTTGTCATAGTGGGTTCGCGCTCGATAGACGCATTCGTGATCGTTGGCGCAAGCCTCATGGTAGGCGTTGATCGCTGCGATCGCCGTTTCCCCGCATTGTGCAAAATAGTCAAAGTAAATTTCTAGATGGTCACGCAGATAGCGCAGACGACTTACTTCAGCATCGACCGTCACGCCTTCCTGCATCTGGCGAATGTGTTCCAGCAAATCCAACCGCAGTTGTTCGCCTAGCGCTGTTGCTTTGGCGTTGCAGGCAGAATCAACGACGGTCAGCGCGAGATGAAACTGCTCCAGCAAATCGGCTTGAATGGCAAGATTGCGTTCGTTAGACGAGCCTCGAATATCGGAAATACCGTACAGGGGATACACGTTGGTGAACGCGATCGGCTCTGGTGGTAAGCCCATGCCCCGACGCTCGGCTTCCTGCAAAAAGCGCCACTCGACAGCGGGGTGAATGTTGGTAATCAACCGCTGTTGTACCAGTTGCCGCTGGGCAGTCGTCAGCGATCGCGTGAAGGCAGGAATGAGCTGCTCGGCATGGCGACGGTCTAAGGCATCAAACGTATAGGGTCGATCGCTCAGTAGAGCCACAACGCCAACGGCACCGGGCGGCTTGAGGGCTGGGCTTGCAGCTTGAAGCGGAGCGCTAGGGTCTAATGCAGCGCCTTCCTGATCGCCTGTGCCAATACTGGGTGCCAGCAGCGGGATGAGCAACAAAGAGCGCACACCCATTTTGAGCAGTTGCCGTCCGCCATCGGTGCGGGGATCTTGAGCCAAATCAGCAACGGCATACACCTGATTGGTGCGGAGAGCGTGCATGAAATGGGACTCTTGCAACGACTCTAGAGGATATAGCGTTGTGTGTGGCTCGTCGCTTAACGATCCCATAAACAACCGCACCTGATCGGTTTCAATACTCAGTAACAGCGTATTCTGGGCGCGAAAGAGCGATCGCAGTTGCTGATTCAGTTCGCTAAATTTATGGGTACGCAGAATGGAATCGCGATCGATCAGCAGTTGCGTGATGCGGCGGATAATCTCTCGTTCGGTTACGTCCAGTCCTTCCAGCAGCAGCCAACCTTCGGTCTGGTAATACTCTAGCTGCTGTTCGAGTCGTTCGCACTGCATGGGATCAGCCAGGGCAGCTTCGATCGCAGGTAGCGCCATTGCTTGAAGACTCAGCGCCGCATCATCAACTTGTGTGTTTAGGCGCGTAAGTTGCAGTTGATCGGAGCGCAACCAGAACTCAACGTAGCGTGGTTCAGGGTGTAGCGGGCTTCGCAGCGAAATCATCACGGGTTCGTCTAGCAAGCGAGAACCTTGCAAATCGACGTGATAAAACTGTTGCAGCACTCGATGCAGTAGATGTCGGCGATACAGCCGCTGGATTGCCCCGTTGTCTGCTTCATTCAGCAAGTGCTGGAGTACCTGCCCCAATTCTCCCTGTGCGCCTGTGGTGGTCAGCCCCAGAAGCTGACAGAAGTAATCATTAGCGTAGTGCAACGTCATCGTCGTCGGGTCGATCGTGGCAATAAGGAGCCGACTGCACTGCTGAAAATAGCTTAACCAGGCGTAGGTATCTGCTGGAGCAGAGGCGATCTCTGGCTGAACGGTCAAAGTCGTTGACGGCGATTCTGGTTCAACGGTTGGGCGATCGGGCGATTGAATCAACGTGCTAACACTCTGAGTCACGGCTTCATGCTCGTTCAAGGGCATATTCGTCACTGACTCAGAAGAATGCATGGTAGTTTGCCTCAAATTGATGAACACTTGCAAGGTGAGTAACACTTCAGGTCGCTAGACGCTAGTGTGCCCCAATAACCATTTTCTTTTTGTCATACGGTTATTCATGGCGGTTATTCATGGCGATCGCTTAACACTGCCAGAACAATTCTTCTTCCAGGCTACTGCAAGGTTTTTCTAAGTACTTGCTTAACGGGTAACAACACGCTTCTCCTCCTTTATTTCAGCCTTTTTAGAGATTCACCGGATCAAGCGAACCGAAAGCGCTAATCTGGATAAAGAGCAGGCAGCATTTTGCTGTCGGGCACGCTCTCGTGCAACGATGCCACGATTGTGGACAATTAATTAGCTGGCAAAATCCATGTTTGAAGCACTTTCCGATCGCCTGGAGTCTACCTGGAAAAAGCTGCGCGGTCAGGACAAGATCTCTGAAACGAACATCAAAGACGCAGTGCGTGAAGTGCGACGGGCGCTGCTCGAAGCGGATGTGAACCTCCAGGTTGTCAAAGACTTTGTGGCAGCGGTCGAAACCAAGGCACAGGGTGCAGCGGTGATTGCCGGAGTGCGCCCCGACCAGCAGTTTATCGAAATCGTCCACAACGAACTCATAGCGGTGATGGGCGGCGATCATGCGCCTCTGGCAAGGGCGGATACTGCCCCGACGGTCATTTTGATGGCGGGTTTGCAGGGCACGGGTAAAACCACTGCGACCGCGAAACTGGCACTGCATTTACGCAAAGAAAACCGCTCTACGCTGCTTGTGGCAACGGATGTATACCGCCCAGCGGCGATCGACCAGCTCATCACCCTCGGTCGGCAAATTGATGTACCCGTCTTTGAATTGGGCAACGATGCGAACCCCGTTGAAATTGCTCGTCAGGGGGTCGAAAAGGCAAAAGCAGACGGCATCAATACCGTCATTATCGACACTGCCGGACGCTTGCAAATTGACGAAAGCATGATGGCAGAACTGGCGCAGATTAAGAACACTGTGCAGCCCCACGAAGTCTTGCTGGTCGTCGATGCCATGACGGGGCAAGAAGCCGCCAACCTTACCCAGACCTTTCACGACCAGATTGGCATTACGGGTGCCATTTTGACCAAGATGGACGGTGATACACGGGGTGGTGCAGCGCTTTCAGTCCGGCAAATCTCCGGTCAGCCCATCAAATTTATTGGTGTGGGCGAAAAAGTGGAGGCATTGCAGCCCTTTTATCCCGATCGCATGGCATCGCGCATTCTGGGTATGGGTGATGTCCTCACCCTCGTCGAGAAGGCGCAAGAAGAAGTAGACCTGGCAGATGCCGAAAAAATGCAGGAGAAAATTCTCTCTGCCAAGTTCGACTTCACCGATTTTCTCAAGCAAACCCGGATGCTCAAAAATATGGGTTCGCTGGGCGGGATCATGAAAATGCTCCCTGGAATGGGCAAGATCAGTGATGAACAGCTCCAGCAGGGCGAAAAGCAACTCAAACGTGCCGAAGCGATGATCGGCTCTATGACCGTTCAGGAACGCAAGAATCCTGAACTGCTGTCGGGTTCACCGAGCCGTCGTCGTCGTGTGGCGCGGGGTGCTGGCTATGGCGAAAGCGATGTGAGCAAGCTGGTGAGTGATTTCCAAAAAATGCGATCGCTCATGCAGCAAATGGGGCAAGGACGCTTCCCCGGTATGGGCGGGATGCCCGGTATGGGTGGAATGCCAGGAATGCCCGGTATGGGCGCTGCTCCCAGCGGTAACCGTTCACCTCAACCGGGCTGGCGCGGTTATGCGACAGGAAGTAACAAGAAGAAAAAGGACAAGAAGAAAAAAGGCTTTGGAAATCTGTAGCAACGCAAAGTGACACACTCATGCTCTGTTTTGCCCTCTCTACAGGCTGTACGGCAGTTGTAATCATCAGTCATGGTTGTATTCTAGTAGTGCCACCTGTAACCCCTAAGTACAAGCGATCGCGTGACTTCTATCCCGCAAGCACTGCGTTAAGCAACCCATTGACAACACGGGTGTAAGCCTCTGTCGTGAGGCACTAGCGGTTTACCAGATGAAAGACTGTCTCTTGCTAGATCTAGAATGAGTCGCTTTATGGCAAGTTGGGTTGTACACTTCTGCTAGAAAACCTTTGCGATAGGTTTTGCGATGCACCGTTCAGCCAAACTCCAGCGTTTATTCATTTTCGGTTTGAGCGGTCCGATCGTGGCGTTAAACGTCTGGCTGCTGACTCAGGTTTTTCGTTACTTTGAGCATCTGATTACGCTGTTAGCGATCGCGGCGATTCTGGCATTCTTGCTAAATTATTCGGTGCAGTTCTTTGAACGTGCCCGGATGACCAGACCACAGGCAGTCATCATTGTTCTACTGGTAACCTTCACGCTGCTGCTGCTGGCGGGGTTGACACTCGTACCGCTCCTCATCCAGCAAACGACTCAGTTACTCGAGCGTATTCCTGCATCATTAGAAGCCAGCCGTGATAATCTGCAAGCGTTCGATAGTTGGGCAAAGGCACGCAATCTGCCTCTCGATTTGCAGGGGATCACCGGGCGTATTAATGGTCAAATTGAAAGTCAGCTTCAAACCCTGGCGGCACAGGCGCTGAGTGTGGCGTTAGGCACGGTTAGCGGGTTAATTGACGGGATTTTGGTACTAGTGCTGGCGTTTTACATGCTGCTGTATGGCGATCGCCTCTGGAACGGACTGATTCATCTTTTACCACCACGCATCGGTCTTCCATTAAGCCTTTCATTGCGGTTAAATTTTCAAAACTTTTTTATCAGTCAACTGCTGTTAGCCATCTTCATGACAGCCGTGCTGATTCCAATCTTTTTGGTGCTCAAAGTACCGTTTGCGCTCTTATTTGCTCTCTTGATCGGCGTTGCCGAATTGATCCCGTTTATCGGGGCAACTCTGGGCATTGGACTAGTGACGCTGCTGATTGTGCTGCAAGATCCAGGCTTAGCCTTCTGGGTCGGCGTTTCTGCCACCGTCATGCAGCAAATTCGCGATAATGTCCTCGCACCGCGTATGATGGGCAGCTTTACCGGGCTTAATCCGATCGTCATCTTCATTGCGCTTTTGGTCGGGCTGCAAGTGGCTGGTTTTCTGGGTGTCATTGTTGCCGTGCCGATCGCAGGTACAATCAAAGGCACTTTAGATGCTATGTATAGCAAGCAAGCTCAGGTTGTAACGACCAATATTAGTGCAAAAACCCCGCCGCTTTAGGAACGAGAACAGAGGTAACGATCCAACTCGGAAGGCTAAAAACAATCGATCGACATCACCGATTTGCCGTCTTGTCTGCTACAAATTTGATCAGCCTGTCTGAGAGTGAACGGCTGAGAACAGCTATGGTTCAGCTAGAGTTTAGACCGAGGCTTTTCCCAAGCTCTGGGCAGAGGCAATCTATCGCAAGTGTAGGAATTTAAGTATGCGACAAATCAACTTTGTCATCATCTTCGTGATTTGTTTGGCTCTTGTGCTGTTTGGCATCGAAAACACCGACCCAGCCGTGATTCGGATTGCTCAAGGCATCGAACTACAAGCGCCGCTGGCAGTGGAACTCATCATGGCGATGGGTGTTGGGGCAGTTCTGGCATGGGTTTTTAGCGTTTGGGCACAGCTTCAGCGAGCGATCGACTCCCGAAAGGATCTGCGGGTCAGAGATGTTCGTATTCAGGAGCTAGAGGAAAATGTCGAGCGCTACAAAGCGGAAATTGAAGAACAGCAACGACTGCTTCCGGCTGCCAAACCTCATCAAGATACCACGCAAGAGGCTGAGACAGGCGCTTACGCTCAGTAAGAGGCTGTTAGCATCTAGTAGGGGTGAACAGCTTTTCGCCCCTGATTTCTCTCACCCTTTTCCCTCTGAGTTAGCATACAAGAAATGACGGCTGCTGACCTGATTACACCGCTTAACTACTGGAGTCTTTGGGTGCCGTTACTGCTGCTGGTTTTGATTGTGATTGCAGCAGTCTGGTTTGCCCGCATTTCTCTTCGGTAGGTTCATTCATGCCCCTTTCTCTTGCACAGGACGCGATCGCCTTTCTTATTGACCTGGCAGAACGGGGCGAGATTGATCCGTGGGATGTCAAAGTCATTGAGGTTATCGATCGCTTTTTGAGTACATTGGCACCGTTGAGTAGTGGCAGCGAACCGTATGAAGCCACGCTATCCCAATCAGGGCAAGCGTTTTTGTATGCATCGATGTTGGTGCTGCTGAAAGCCGATAGTTTATCTCAACCAGAACCAGCGGCTGCGATCGATGGCGATGAAGAAATAGCGCTCGATCCAGACGGGGGGAATGGCTCTTCGTTACCCGCTAACCTGGAGCGCCAGATTCGTCGTCGTGCGGTTGCCCAACCACCCCAACGGCGACGAGTCACCCTTAAAGAACTGATCGACCAGTTGCGAACGATCGCCACCGCTTTAGATGATCCGACTCCACGAGCACGGGCGCGTCGTCCCCGGCAGCAGTCTCGCAGTCAGGCAGTCCGCGCGATCGCTCAGCTTGCCCACCAGGAAAATTTGTCTGAGATGGCAGTGGCGCTTGAACAATTTTTCATCGACCACTGGCAAACCTTTGCAAAGCAAGAAAACTGGATTGATTTTGACTTGCTGTTAGAGCTGTGGTCACAGGCAAGCGATTATAAAATAGGCATTCCTCACGATCCGCATGATGGCAATGCGACCCACGATCGAGTCGGTGTTTTTTGGGCGCTACTGCTGCTATCGGCACAATCCAAGGTAGAACTGGCACAAGAGGAGTTTTACCAGGATCTCAAAGTGCAACTCCTTTCAGAGCAGGGGCTAGCCGAACTGACGGACTGGGCAGCACGTGCTTCACCCGATTAAGTTTGTTAACATTGCGGTTAACACAAGCTTGATGTTACGAAAAACGCGCGATCGCCCTTGAAGAACGGCATCCGTGCGTTTGCAACAAAACTTAACTGTAGATGTGATGAAGCATGAGCCTTGTTTCACTAGGGCTTTACGAAGAGTAACCTGGTTTACTTTGACTCAGCCTGAAAATCACCTAGCATCAGCATAGAGCCGCCATGGCGGGCAGTGCCTTTAGGCGTTAAACATAGTCAGCCAATATTCAGTGGCGAAGGTTTGGGGAGATGAACGATCTATGAAAGCCATGATCCTGGCAGCCGGTAAGGGCACACGTGTGCGTCCGATCACGTATACGATTCCAAAGCCCATGATCCCGATTCTGCAAAAACCCGTGATGGAGTTTTTGCTTGAGCTGCTGCGGCAGCACGGGTTCAACGAAATTATGGTCAACGTGAGCCATCTAGCGAGCGAAATTGAAAGCTATTTTCGTGATGGTCAGCATTTTGGCGTGCAAATTGCTTACTCGTTTGAAGGGCGCATTGTTGACGGCGAACTCGTCGGCGAGGCGATCGGCTCGGCGGGTGGAATGCGACGGATTCAAGACTTTTCCCCCTTTTTCGACGATACATTTGTTGTCCTTTGTGGTGACGCGCTGATTGACCTGGATCTGACGGCGGCTGTCAAGTGGCATCGCGCCAAGGGTTCGATCGCCACGATCGTCATGAAAACAGTGCCTCAAGAAGAAGTGCCTAGCTATGGTGTTGTGGTTACCGATGATGAGGGTCGCATTCAAGCCTTTCAGGAAAAGCCGACCGTTGAGGAAGCACTCAGTAACTGCATTAACACTGGAATCTATATTTTTGAGCCAGAAATTTTTGACTACATTCCCGCTGGCGAAGAGTACGACATTGGTAGTCAGCTTTTCCCGAAGCTAGTGGAAAAAGGAGCGCCATTCTACGGTGTGCCGATGGATTTTGAATGGGTCGATATCGGCAAAACTCCCGACTATTGGCGAGCCATCCGGAGTGTCTTAAACGGCGAAGTTAAAAATGTCGAGATTCCCGGTCGGCAAGTGGCACCGGGGATTTATACAGGGCTAAACGTGTCGGTCAATTGGGATAAAGTGGATATTCAGGGTCCTGTTTACATTGGTGGCATGACCCACATTGAAGATGGAGCAACCATTATTGGACCGACCATGATTGGTCCTAACTGCTGGATTTGCAGCGGAGCAACCGTAGACAATAGCGTCATTTTTGAGTACGCCCGTCTCGGTCCTGGTGTGCGACTGGTCGATAAGCTGGTCTTTGGTCGCTATTGCGTTGACAAGACGGGAGCCACGATCGACGTACAGGCAGCGTCCCTCGACTGGCTGATTACAGATGCCCGTCAGGCTTTACCATCGCATCCCCCGGCAGAACGGCAGGCGATCGCAGAACTTCTCAATGCCGACATTAGAAGCATCGGTGTTTAGTACCTGACATTAAGATCTGGCGCGGCTAAATTGCTGCATGAATGCCTACATTCACCCTCACCCTAGCCCTTTCCCCAAAGGAGAGGGAACAGGGCTTCTAGCGCCCTTCTTCTTGGGGAGAAGGGTCGGGAATGAGGGAAATTTATCCTTGCATTCAGCAACCCTATATGTAGAGTCCTACAAGGCGTGCAACTTACACGGCTTGCTTTGAAGCGAGACGATCTTTTAGCTCAGCAGGCACGATCGCGCCGTACTCCGTAATGATGGCGCTGATCAAGGCGGCTGGAGTGACATCAAACGCAGGGTTGTAGAACTCTGCACCAGTGGGACACAGAATCGTCTCGCCAATCGTGTGAACCTCGCTCGGATTGCGTTCTTCAATGGGAATTTGAGAGCCGTCTGCGAGCGCAAAGTCGATCGTCGATAGCGGAGCTGCGACAAAAAAGGGAATGTTGTGCGCTTTGGCGATCAGCGCCACGCTGTAGGTACCAATTTTGTTAGCGGCATCACCATTTGCTGCAATGCGATCGGCTCCAACCACAACGGCATCAATCATCCTTCGTTGCATACAGTGTGCTGCCATGTTATCTGTAATCACCGTCACGGGGATACCTTCCTGTACACACTCCCAGGCAGTCAACTTCGCACCCTGCAAGCGTGGACGCGTTTCATCGGCATAAACCCGTTCTAAGCGACCATCGCGCCACGCTGAACGAACCACACCTAAAGCGGTGCCATACCCCGCTGTTGCCAGTGCTCCGGCATTGCAGTGAGTGAGAAGACGCAATTTTTCAGGACTGGTGGGTAATGCCTGTAACCCGTAATCGCCAATTTGATGGCAAGTTTGCACATCATCCGCATTAATAGTCTTCGCGGTTTCTAGCAAGGTTTGCTTCAGGTGCTCAATCGGTCCTAGCGTTTGCTGAGCCGTTTTAACCATGCGATCGATCGCCCAAAACAAGTTCACAGCAGTAGGGCGAGTTTCCCGTAGCCGCTGAGCGATCGGTTCTAACTGCGCCAAAAACTCACTGCGATCGGTTGTTTGAATCTCCCGCGCACCGAGATACATACCATAAGCAGCAGCAACGCCAATCGCGGGAGCACCGCGCACAATCATCGTTTCGATCGCCCGCGCCATGTCTTCGTAGCGGTTAATTTCAACGACCGCGTATTCATTGGGTAAGCGGGTTTGGTCAATCAACAAAACATGTCCACGCAGCGTCTCTGCGGGAGCCTGATCATTCCAGATCACGGGATAAACCTGATTGTTAGAAAGCATAAGGCGTAAGACGATCACGAGTGCAACTAAAACCACTCTGCCACAAGGTGTTCAAACAGAGACATAGCAGTGCTAAATCATTTGCGTAATTTGGCGGTCAGCGGTCAGCGGTCAGTGGTCAGCGGTCAGCGGTCAGCGGTCAGTAGTCAGCAATCAGCAATCAGCTTTTCTAGCTTGATGACTGAATGACTGGCACTGATGACTATTACTCCTCATAGTTCATGGCTGACCGCTGATCGCTAATGGCTGACCGCTCAGCCCAGAATGCTTCTCGCTTTGCAGAGACCGATCGTGCACAGCAAGCAACAAAAATTGACAGTTAGACAACTGGCACTTACAAGAGGGGTGCAGAACCCTACAACTTCTAACCTGAGAGTAATGCGCGACCCAGAAGAGCCATTAATTTCTGGTGAAGAGCAGCAAAACCAATGCGTCTTTGGGTGAGGTTTGTGAATGGACTCTTATCTGCCTGTATCCTGGTCAACAGTTACGACAATGCTTACACAGGTGTCGGTGTCAGTAAAAGATCTGCCAAACTACGACCTGGTTCTACGCTGTCAGACGGGTCATCGTCCCGACAAAACAGCATTCGCTGAACTGTTGAGGCGCTACCAGTCTCACGTTGAAAAGGTGCTTTATCATCTCGCGCCCGATTGGCAAGATCGGGCAGATTTGGTTCAGGAAGTTTGGATTCGAGTGTATCGCAATATTCGACGGCTCAATGAACCAGCTAAGTTTCAGGGCTGGTTGAGCCGCATTGCCACTAATCTGTTCTATGACGAACTGCGGAAACGCAAACGCACAGCGCCACCGTTGTCATTGGATGCACCGCTTACCTTCAGTGATGGCGAGATGGATTGGGAAATTGCTGCCGATACGCCAGCACCCGATGAAGCGCTGAGTCGGCAAGAGTTTTATGATCAGCTCAAGCTAGCGATCGCCGATTTGCCCGAAGTCTTCCGCACGACGATCGTTCTCCGCGAAATCGAAGGCATGAGCTACGAAGAAATCGCGGCACTGACCAACGCATCTCTAGGAACAGTGAAGTCTCGGATTGCCCGCGCCCGCCAGCGCTTGCAGCTTCAGCTACAGCCCTACTTGGATGAGTAGCCACCCGCGAGTGAGAGGCGATCGCGATCGTCGCAGCGAATTACGATCTAGACTGAGACTGTTGTGTGCAAGCGTAAAAGATAGCCTATGCCGCCAGAAACCATCCAAGCTGTTGTCGCTGACTACTTTGCTAACCTTCAAGCAATGAACTTAGAGGGATGGGTAAAGAACTTTACCAAGGATGCAACGGTGCATGACCCAGTTGGTAAACCACCAAATAATGCCCTTGAGACTGCGCCAAAATTTTTTGGCTTACTCTCGATGGCGTTTGAAAAGCTCCAGCTATCCCAGGATCAAATCTTTGTGGCAGGGAGCGGAGCAGCGGTTAAATGGACAATGCGAGGCTGGGGGAGGAACGGCAAGCAAGGGATGACTGAGGGCATCAGCGTGTTTGAAATTCACGAATCTGGCAAAATTCAACAGGTTTCCTCCTACTGGGATGAAGCTGCAATGATGGCTCAGATCAGAAGGTCTTGATCGCTTTGTAAACGACTCCACTTCACCATTTCTCCCAACAGCCGCACCCTTCAGCAACCTGCTGGAGCTTTTTTTATGCACTGTTGAATTTATGCACTGTTGAACGATTAACTTGCTAGGGCGCGTCATCAATTAGCTCCAAAACCTTGCGGTATCAGCATAATCGCGCCCGCCCCAACACACCAGGCTAGGGGCTGGAACTCTTGCTGCGAGTCATGTGTAGTTGTCATTGATGACAGCCCCTAGCAATACCATTTCACTAAACTGTGGCTACACGGGCAAGCTTCGGCTGGCGGTCAGCGGTCAGCAGCAGAAACGAATCTGTAGGGCGATTTTATAGAATTGGTATAAGACAGCTTGCCTATAAGCAAGCATTGCGACGTAAAGCGCTACCTTGCTCCAAACGTTTAGCAACGCTAGAGAGCTAAAAGATCCTGAGCAACCCGATGAACTGCCGTAACAGAAGGTATAGCTTTCGTAGGATCACTGTGTATGTCTCTCCTAGCATCTTCAATCATGCAAGCATTTCCAGCACACGTCACGCAAGACGACCACACGCTTGAAGAGCGGGGCAGTGGTCGCTAAGAGGTCGGACAGTTCACTCAAGTCCTTTTTTGCAACTTTCGACACACAATCTCTCTCGTTCTGAGCGTTATCTTGATAGCCTTGACATCTTAACTAAGACGCTTAACACCTTACTTGCCCCTACTGTTTACCCGTGGGGGCTTTTTTGTAGTGCGATCTGCATAGATCACCTGTACTATAAAGTGAACACTTTAAGTGTACACCGATGGTAAAGTTGCTGTTGATTGAGAGTCCGGGCAAGTCCAAGAAGCTGAGCCAGATTTTGGGGTCTGGTTGGCAGGTCAAAGCCAGCATGGGTCATGTGCGCGAACTGGCGAACGATGGTGACGATGCGCTGGGCTTTGACTTGCTCGATAGCCGCGTAGAGTGTCGCTATGAACCCAGGGAAGCCAGAGGACAGAAGGTATTAGCGGAGTTGCGTCAGGCAGTGAAGCAAGCAGAGGCTGTCTATATTGCCACCGACCCCGATCGCGAAGGAGAGACCATTGGCTGGCACCTTCAGCAGGCACTGAAGCTAAAAAACCCGCACCGGGTCGTCTATAGCGAAATTACACCACAAGCTGTCAAAGCTGCGATCGCCCATCCCCGTGCTCTCGATCAGTCGCTGGTTGCCGCCGGACGAGCACGCGATTGTC
Source organism: Tildeniella sp. (assembly GCF_059505325.1). NCBI lineage: Bacteria > Bacillati > Cyanobacteriota > Cyanophyceae > Oculatellales > Oculatellaceae > Tildeniella > Tildeniella sp. Next base: position 50,652 of record NZ_JCACKI010000073.1, on the reverse strand, counting down.
TCGATAAGTTGGTGGGTTACAAGGGCAGTAAGCATGTGGTCTGGCGACTCAACATCGGCGCGAAATCAATGGGACGGGTACAAAGTGCCACTCTGCATCTGTTGTGTACGAGAGAAAAGGACATTCAGGCATTCAAACCCCAGGACTACTGGAGCGTTTGGGTGGAATATCAAGAAGGGTTTAAGGCGTTCTATCGCGCCAAATTGAAGGCGAAAGCGGCTTCCAGACCAGACGCAGAAGTCGCTGATGATGCGACAGACGGTAAGGAAAGCCAGGAGTCCGATAAAGTAAGCAGTCAAGCAGATGCCGATCGGCTGGTAGCGATCGCCCGTTCGACTCCGCATCAAGTGGTCACGATCGATGGCAAAATAACGCAGCAAGCCGCTCCGCCACCTTTTATTACTTCTTCCTTGCAGCAGGCAGCCGGTACTAAACTTCGCTTCAGCCCTGATAAAACCATGAAAGTGGCACAGTCGCTCTACGAAGCGGGACATATCACCTATATGCGAACGGATTCAGTGACCTTAGCTGCGCCGTTTTGTGCGGCTGTGCGACAGTACCTGGAGCAGCATGATCCAACGAATGTGCCCAAGCAAACGGCGCGACACCGAGCCGTTAAAGGCGCACAGGATGCCCATGAAGCGATTCGCCCGACGGATATCGATCGCGTGCCAGCGCAACTGCAAGCTCAGGTCAGCGGTGATGATGCCAAACTGTATGAGCTGATCTGGAATCGGGCGATCGCCTCTCAGTGCTGTCCTGCCCGGTTACGCAAAACGCAAATTGTCACGCGCTCTGGAACGATCGATTGGGAAGCGCGCGGGCAGGTCGTGGAATTTCCCGGCTACACTCGCTACTGGAACAACTTGAGTGCAGATACGCAACTGCCAGCGTTGCAGCAGGGACAGCCACTCATCCTGAAGCAGGCAGCAGCGGACAAAAAGCAAACTCAACCGCCGCCACGCTACACCGAACCGAAGCTCGTTCAGTTGATGGAACGCAAAGGCATTGGGCGACCGAGCACCTATGCGCCGACCATCAAAACGCTCAAGGAGCGGGAGTATGTGCAGGTAGAAAAAAGTAAACTTCAGCCAACTGCCCTCGGCATGGCGCTAGACAACGCACTAGAAACACTGCTGCCGGACTTGCTTCAGCCAGAATTTACAGCTCAAATGGAACTGGCATTAGACACCATTGCCCAGGGCAAGCAAGACTGGCAGAGATATTTAACCGATTGGCACCGCACCTATTTCGCGCCAGCGCTAGAGAAAGCCAGTCAACTTCTGCTGACTCAGGGGACGCGATCGGCACAGACATCGACAAGGACAAACAGCCATAAAGCTACAGGCACAGCGTCTCAGGTAGCAGTGACAAAAACACCCTGTCCGAAGTGTGGGGTAGCGATGAGCAAAGTGTCGTCCAAATCCAAGAAGCTGAAGGCGGATCATTTTCTCAAGTGTGGCGCGGCAAGCTGTGGCACGGTGATGTTCTGGAATGCGAAAGGGAAGCAGTACGAGTTACCCTATGCCCAGCGCATTCCCGATCCAGCGGCGTTTACAGATGTGCCCTGCCCAGTTTGTGGAGCGTTACTGGAGCGCTATACCTACACGAAAGACGGCAAGGCAAAGACCATGTTGCGCTGTTCGCTGATGGAGAATCGGCGGGGGAAATGTAAAGAGGTCGCGTTTTTTGAAGGACACGATGGCTTTTGGTCGCCAAAGTTTGGGACATTGACGCTGGAGAGTTTGGTGAAGTAAGCGAGTCTCTACAGCGATCGCCACAACGCCTCACACGATCGCTCCAACCGCCTTACGCCGTATAGGTTCTGCCCAAACCGAGGGCGGCTAAGCCTTTACGATAGGCGATCGAGGTGCGGTCAGCGCCAATGTGCGATTCAGCAGCCAGTTCCAACGGCAAGTCTTCGGGATACTGTGCTTCGACGACTTCCTTATCTTCGGCAAACACCTGGTAATTGAACTCATACACAGGCTCCAGCGGCGCGTCTTTGTCAAAATTGCGGCACAACGGCACAAACACGCGCGTCTTGCGAGCCGATACTGGAGAGGCAGCATTGAGAATGCACAGTCGCCCCTCGCCGGGAAAATGCACCGTCAATCGTGCCGTGAATGGAAAAAAGACTTCAAAAATGCGGAGCCACTGGAAATCAGCCGGGGCAAGATCCTGCATCGCTTTAGGAAAATTGCTGACCGTACTGAGGTACTCAGCACGAATCCCATTAGGCGTTTTTTCGACCTCGTAGCGCGGCACCACCGGGTTGTTGAAGTCGCCAAAGGTGTTGGTATGCACCCAGGCAAAGTGAGCCACGTCGAGAAAGCCTTCCATCTGTCTGCCTGCGGCGGCGTTGAGGTCAACCGCATCGGGAAGAATCTGCTGGTAGTCGGGGTCGTTCCATTCATGCAGATCAGGCAGGGGGTACTGTTCACCGCCCCCTAACGATGTCCAAACCAAACCATATGCCTCTTTTACAGGGTAAGTCTTGAGGCAAAGCTTGATGGGAATGCTGGTGCCGGGATTGGCAGGGACTTCAACACAGCGACCGTCTGCCGAGTAATGAAAGCCGTGATACTTACAAACAAGCTGATCACCGCTGACCCAACCCATACTCAGCGGAATACCCCGATGCAAACAGATGTCGTTTGCCACAGAAATACCCGCAGACGTGCGCCAAATGACCAGTCGCTGATCCAGAAGAGTGGCTGAGAGCGGTTGCTCTTTGACATCATGGCTAAAGGCGATCGGATACCAGAAGGGTGCCAACGCATCCCAGTCAAACTCGGTAAACGTGCATCCTCTAGGATAAACCGTTCGGCTAACTGTATTGACCATATGAACCACCACTCCTTTAGAATCACCCAGCAACGGGCGCGCCAGGGTATGCAGTACACATACTACTCATGGCAGTGAGATGCATTGCAGTCATTCTTGCTACTAAATGAACGATTGCGATCGAACTGTCATGCTGTCGTTCGTTTTAGAGAGCCATTCTATTTAAGCTGTGAACATTGTTTGGATGAGTGATCAGCTTTTAGCTTAAGTTAAGCTGACCACTGACCGCTGACCGAACCGCTAATGGCTGACCGCTAATCCTCTTAGCTGACCGCTAATGGCTGACCGCTGACCGCTAATGGCTGACCGCTAACCGCTAATGGCTAACCGCTGACCGTTGCCATCGACCACCAAAAATTCTCCGGCTGCTCTTGAACATTTTTCTACGTCATAGGGAACGCTAGAAAAAGCATGGAATTATGAAACCAGGGTGCCGCTTATGGTGATGACAGCAACATTAACGCGTAGGTCACTTGAAGATGTCGTTGGGCAAATCTTGCTATCTGGTGAAATTACGTCTCATAGTCGGTATCAATTGATGCAGACAATTTTGGCAGAGGGGTTGAGCGAAAGCGAATGTATTCTGCTCGATCGATTACTTTATGGTGTTCGCAAAGGGCTACTGCTACTGGTGGATTAGCACTACGGGCTGTCATCGATGACAATCAGAGTCCCTGATAATGGCAAGTCTACAGCCCCTAGCCTTTTTTGGGGCGGGCGCGGTCAGGCTGATGCCGCAAGCTTTTGAGCTTTAGTTGATGACGCGCCCTAAGCGCGGGCAACACCATCCTGGCGAGCCGCGCTTTGAACGGCAGCCGAAACAGCCGTTGCGACACGCTCATCAAAGACAGATGGAATGATAAACTCGTGGTTCAGATCGGATGGTTTGACCAACGAGGCGATCGCCTGTGCCGCTTCCAGATACATATTGATCGTGAAGGTGGACGCGCGACAGTCTAACGCACCCCGAAACACACCTGGAAACGCCAGGACATTGTTGATCTGGTTGGGATAGTCGCTACGTCCAGTTGCCATCACTGCCACATCTTGCATCACCAGTTCTGGCTGAATTTCGGGAATGGGGTTTGCCATCGCAAAAACGATCGGGTTGTTTGCCATCGATCGCACCATTGCTGGTGTGACAACGCCGGGAGCGCTGACCCCCAGAAAAATATCGCTGTCTTGCATAGCGTCTGCCAGTTTGCCGCCTTTTGCGATGGCAAATTGCTGCTTTTGCTCGTTTAGATCAGCGCGATCGAGCGACAGAATACCCCTGGAGTCACACATCACAATATGCTCTGCGCCTGCCTTGCGAAGGAGACGCGCGATCGCCACACCCGCCGCACCAGCACCGTTAATAACAATCCGTACGTCTGCCATCGACTTTTTGACTAGCTTCAAGGCATTGATGAGTGCTGCCAGCGTCACAATCGCCGTACCGTGCTGATCGTCGTGAAAGACGGGAATGTTCAGTTCGCGCTGAAGGCGGGCTTCGATCTCAAAGCAGCGAGGAGCCGCAATATCTTCTAAATTAATGCCGCCAAAGACAGGGGCAATGTTTTTTACCGTTTCAACGATCGCATCCGTGTCTTGTGTTGCCAAACAGATCGGAAACGCATCCAGTCCGCCAAACTCTTTAAACAGCATGGCTTTTCCTTCCATGACTGGGAGAGCCGCTTCAGGTCCCAAATTGCCCAAACCCAGCACAGCGCTGCCATCGGTGACGATCGCCACCGTATTTTGCTTGATCGTCAGTTGGTACGCCTGCTCTGGATCGTTGGCGATCGCAGTACAAATGCGCCCCACGCCTGGCGTGTATGCCATTGCCAGATCTGCCTGTCCCCGTAGTGGAATGCGGCTCTGTACAGTAATTTTGCCGCCTCGATGCAAGTCAAAGGTGCGATCGTAGACGTTCAGCACCTTAATATCTGGCAAGGCTTTGACTGCTGTCACGATCGTCTCGGCATGTTCTGTACTGGCAGCGTCGATCGTAATATCCCGCAGCGACAACTGGCGGGTTTGCTCAATCAAATCAATCTGACCCATGTTGCCGCCTAAACTGGACACCGCTTTTGTCACTGATGCCAACATGCCCGGTCGATTTGGCACCTGAAAGCGGATGGTGAGACTAAAACTGGAGTTGGGAGTAAGTTCAGTCATGGGCGTTTGGATGTGCAGTTGTAGATTGTCGCTTCGAGATTAACTTAAATTAGCGTTAAGTCGAAAATTAAGACCTGTAAACGCGCTTCTAGCTTAAAGGAATGTCTGACCCGCAATTGTACCAAGTCACACCAACTGCTTTGATGGAGTCATCATGCACTGTTCCTCTCTATGCCCAGTCTTTATGCCGAAATTGAAATCAACGCCTCACGTCGGCGGGTGTGGCAAGCACTATTGCATAAGGAGCAATGGTTGTATTGGAACACTTACCTTTACGATTGCGATCCGGAACAAGCCTTTGAGCAGGGGCAAGCAATCTCCCTCTCGCTACGGCGCAACCCGGGTGATGAAGAAACCGAATTTCAGCCGATCGTGACACTGCTGCAACCAGAGGTGTGCTTGAAGTGGGTATCGTCGATTCCTGGCTTTGTGAATGAGCATGTCTTCCAGCTTCAAGAAACCGGACGCGATCGCACCAAGTACATTCACCAGGAGAATTTTTCAGGACTACTCACGCGTGTCTTTTTTCCCTTTATTCGCCAGGATGAACAACAAGGCATCCGCCGCATGGCACGAGAGCTAAAACGTTACGCAGAATCGCCGTCTAGCGCGTTGTCCGATTCATTTAGCAAGTGGTGAAGGCAATTTTGAGTTGAATGTTTCCCACTCCCTACTCCCCACTCCTTACTCCCTACTCCCTACTCCCTACTCCCCCTCAGCCTCAACCCGATCGCCGCCCAATCGCCACCCGAATGCCCTGAGCAATGTTGAGAAAGGCTTCATCACGATCGTCCCATTTGGTGACCGGTTTCGCGTCTTTAGGTAGTGCCTGCAATTTGCCGAAGGGTGCACTTGTCCAGTCGCAGGGCTTGAGAATAATTGGAATCACCTGAGCTTGTCCGGCTGCGTGGCGCTTCATGGCTTGTCCTAGCTCAAGCTCGTAGCAGTAGTCAGAGGCGAGGAAGCTGGCACTGACCAGCAGCAAAATGATGCTGGCTGAGTTGAGGTGAGCATCGATCGTGCCTGCGAAATCACTCCCGGCGGTAATTTCGCGATCGTGCCACGCAGCAATAAGCCGTTGCCGCTTCAACATGCTCAGGTGAATTGCCAATTCATCCCGTAGCTCTTCATCCCGATGGGAGTAGGAGAAAAAGATTTCGATCGGTGCTGCTGCAATCGACGAGGACTGTATAGGGTTGGTAGCACTGAGCACTTGTCCTGAACCAGCCTGCACGGGTGTACCAACGAGAAACATCTGGATTGTTTGGAGTGCAGCGGCAAGTTCTTCATGGCTTCTAGATTTAACCGTAATTTTTCTGCCATCTGTCTCAATCGTGATTTCGAGTGTTGAATCGCCTACAACAGAATCCAAGGCACCTACTACAGCAGGTACATGGGCAGGTGCCATCTGTGCGGTCAGCAGCCCCGATAAAAAGGCACCAAAGCTTTTGGTTCCAGTTAGTATGTTCGTTTCTAACACACGATTGACTTGTTCGATTTCGTCAAATTCGCGCAGTTGACGCAGCAAAGTTTGGGTTTTAGCCTCCAATTCTTCGCTGTCCAGCTCTGGATCGACTAAGTTAAAGGTGATGTGTACAGTCAAAGCTGATTCCTGCAAAAGACTGAACGACTGATCGATTCGAGCTTTAGCATGGAGGCAGTGGCTACAAAAGCAGTGTCTACTATGGCTATGCAGCTCTACTATACATTAACCTCTGCCGAATAAATGGTTCAAGCGAAAGACGACGCAACGGCAAGAACCAGAAGCTCGAAAACAAAATTTACAAATTTGAGATAAAATTTACAAGCGGAGCATGGGGATGATTTCAACTGTCCGTCTTTCAATTAATCTCCTGATTTAGGATAAACCTTATATCACGGCGTTTGGCGGCTACTGATTTATTTCTCTTATAGTCAACGTGGCAAGATCTGACCTCACAACAATTGCCGAGTTCTTCACAATTTGTTACAACTTAGTGAGACAACCCTCGGGACGAAAGACCGCATGATTGGTGGCTTCACTGCACCCCCTACTGGTACCGACTTTGGTGAGCGTATGCTCAACAAGGTCATCAGCCAATCGCTCCGTCATCTGTTCTCCCAGAGTGAGTCAGTGGACGTTTCCATTCGCTGTTCTCCCTCTAGCAAGCTGTTACAGGGGAGCGTCGATAGTTTTAAGATGAGCGGTAGCCGTCTGGTCATCCGCAAAGACTTTTTTGTCGAAACGATGTCGTTTGAAACCGATGCCGTTTCGATCGACTTTGGCTCTGTTTTGAGTGGTAAGGTTCGCTTGAGGCAGCCAACGCAGGCGATCGCTCAGGTCGTCCTTACCGAAGAAGGCATCAATCAAGCGTTTACGGCTGAGCTAGTTGAAAAGCGCCTTCAGAATATCGATACCCCTGAACTCACCAACCTGTCAGGGGGAGAGCCTGTTTCGTTTACAGATATCAACCTTCAGCTATTGCCCAACAGCCAGATCAAAATCTTTGCGAAGGCAGAGCTTCCTAACGGTTCAATCCCGATTAGCCTGCTGGCGACCTTAGCAGTTGAGCGCCGTCGCCGGATTTCATTTCAGAATCCACAATTCAATGAGGATGTGGTGCAAGAAGAACTCAGGGGCGTTTCAAGAGTTTTGACGATGGCGTTTGCAGAAATCCTGGACAACATGGTTGATCTCGATCGCTTTGATCTGGACGGCGTAACGATGCGGATCAATCGCCTGGAGACTCAAGGGAAACAGCTTATTTTCAGTGGTTATGCTCAAGTCGAACATTTCCCTGGCAGCCAGTAGAGAGTCAAAGGGCAGAGTTTCAGCAGGGACGTTACACGTAAGGTCCCCACTTCTTTTTTAGTAAGCAAGTCTTTAGTAAGCAAGCTCAGCCAGCCAGGAAATTGAGATTCCCAAAATGGAGCCTGCGATGACTTGAACGGGCGTGTGTCCAAGCAATTCTTTGAGACGGTCTTCGTTGAAGTGTTGATCTTCCTGAAAAAATTCGTCAATGATTTGGTTCAAAATTCGAGCTTGTTTGCCAGCAGCTTGACGTACTCCAGCAGCGTCATACATCACAATCACGGCAAAAATAATTGCGATCGCAAACTGCGAACTTGCCCAACCTGCGGTTTGACCAACGCCTGTAGCAAGCGCGGCTACCAGCGCTGAATGAGCACTGGGCATACCGCCTGTTTCAACCAATACCCGTAGATTGACTTTATGGTGCCGACCAAACTCAATGACCAGTTTCATTGCCTGAGCCAGTAAACAAGCTACAAGCGCAACCAGCAGTACCTGGTTATGGATAATGTCGCCAACGTCCTGCATGTGTTTTGCGTTGAGAAGGAGAGTAAAGGATGAAGTCCAAGGTCTAAAGGCTAAAGACACGTTTTTATCCTTAAGCCTTTATCCTTAAGCCTTTCAATCTAGTGTGTGCGAGCGGTGATGAAGTCAGCGATCGCAATCAGCGGCTTAGCACGATCGCCAAAATCAGCCAGTTCGGCTTTAGCTTTTTGTATCAGTGACTGTGCTTGACGTTTAGATTCCTCTAAGCCCCAAACGCTAGGATAGGTTGCCTTCTGTGCACGCAAATCTTTTCCAGCCGTTTTGCCTAGCTCCTCCTGCGTAGCGGTGATATCCAAAACATCATCCACAATTTGAAACGCCAGCCCGATATGTTGGGCGTAGCGAGAGAGTCGCTGCAAATCGAGGTCAGGAACTCCCGCCAGAATGCTGCCCGATGTCACTGAAGCTTCTAGTAAGGCGGCTGTTTTGTGATTGTGGATGAAGTTGAGGGTTTCCAGACAAACGGCGGTGTTGCCTTCTGATTCTAGATCAACGACCTGCCCACCCACGAGACCCGCTGCACCGACTGCTCGACCCAAAATCGCAACAATCCTCAGGAGGCGATCGGTCGGTACATTTTTGGTCTCCATTGCCACGTGCTCAAACGCGTAAGCAAGCAAGCCATCGCCTGCCAAGATGGCGATATCCTCACCAAAAACCTTGTGGTTGGTCAGCTTACCACGGCGGTAATCATCGTTATCCATGGCAGGTAGATCGTCGTGGATCAGTGACATGGTATGGATCATTTCCAGCGCACAGGCAGTTGGCATTGCCATCTCGATCGTGCCACCAATGAGTTCACAGGTTGCTAAGCAGAGAATCGGACGCAGCCGCTTGCCGCCCGCCAGCAGTGAGTAGCGCATGGCATCATAAATTTTCTCTGGATAGATCACTGGGAGGGCACGATCGAGCGCCGTTTCTACGAGAGCCTGTCGTTCTTGTAGATAGGCTGCCAGATCAAAATGGAGTTCCTTCTGAGATGTATACATTCTGCCTGATAAAACCATTTCTCTATCTCCCTCCCCGTTCTCACTTCAGTTACATCACAACCGCACTGACCGATCGCTGTCTCTCAATCATTCTTTATCCCTCAATCATTCTACGGAGGTTTCTGCACTCATGAAACATTGAGATAGTGGACAACCAGGACTTTACACTTTAGGGAGTAGCGATCAGCGGTCAGCGGTCAGCGGTGCAGACGCTGCTAGAAGTGACAGATGCTGCTGGCTACTAACCGCTGGCTGCTATCGTTCGCGGTAGCTCAGCACCGTATTTTGCAACAGCATGGCAACGGTCATGGGACCGATACCGCCTGGAACAGGCGTAATGAGCTTTGCTACAGGTTGGACAGACACAAAATCGACATCCCCAACCAAACGAGACTTACCGCTGTCATCGGTCACCCGGTTCATGCCAACATCAATCACGATCGCCCCTGGTTTGACCATCGCAGCCGTAATCAGCTCTGGGCGACCAACTGCCACCACGAGAAGGTCAGCCGTGCGAGCGATCGCGCCGAGATCAGGGGTGCGTGAATGCGCGATCGTAACCGTTGCATCCGCTTCCAGCAGCATCAACGCCTGCGGTTTGCCAACTAGAATGCTACGCCCAATCACGACTGCTTGTTGCCCCTTTGGGTTTACCTCATATGCCTCTAGCAGCCGCATGACTCCCGCAGGCGTGCAGCTTCGCAGACCAGGTTCACCTCGTACCAAACGCCCCAAGTTAACGGGATGTAACCCATCAGCATCCTTGTCAGGATCAATTTGATTGAGTAGGGCGATCGCATCCAGATGGTCTGGCAAAGGCAACTGCACGAGAATACCATCCACGCGATCGTCCTGATTGAGTGCTGCGATCGCTTGCTCTAATTCAGCTTGCGTTGCCGTTGCCGGAAAGTGCTGCCCAAAGGACGCAATGCCCACGTTGGCACAGGCACGCTCTTTGTTGCGGACGTAGGCAGCACTGGCAGGATTATCCCCGACCATCAACACTGCCAGTCCAGGCGGTCGTCCCTTTAAAGTTTGCAAAACTTGAACCTGCTGCGTCAGCTCGGTTTGAATGGAGTTTGCCAGGGCTTTGCCATCAAGCAATTGAGCAGTAGAAGACATGCGTGGAAAAGAAGGCAGCGATCGCTGCGACACAAGTGGTCAAACACTAAAGTCTGTGTTAACACAGCGTTAGGCTGTTCACCAGTTTCGCAGATCCAGCGTCCCTTTTCGTTAATCTCCAAAGGGTAGAAGTGCGATGTGGTTACCAAAAGCTCACATTCAAGGGTTTGCAACTCTCTTAGCTCTTAGTCTTGCAGGCTGTGCTCCCTCCGTCTGGTCAAAGCCAGGTGGCGGCATTCAGCCCATTGATTTTGCGACCGACACGAGTACCATTGCCACATTCACACAGGCACCGAAGGTGAACGCGATCGTCCAAATCAAAGGTCGGGTTAGCCATCGCGCCCCGCTCCTCGGTAAAGTCGGCTATGAACTTCAAGATCCGACCGGAAGCATCTGGGTGATCACAACTGATCCAAGCCCAAACATCGGGGATGAGGTGGTGTTGAAAGGCAAACTGCTTTATCGCAGCATTCTGCTTAATGGTAAAGAACAGGGATCGCTCTACATCGAACAACAGCAGGAGCTTCAACGGACACCTGCACTCAAAAGCGAATACGGAGAAAGGCTGACGGCTGAAAGCTAAAAGCTCAAAGCTCAAGGCTCAAGAGATTGATGGCAAGAGTGTTCCACAGAGTTGAGGCGATGGAAATGAATCAGGATCAACGTCATCAGGTTGCGATCGCGATCCTTCACCAAAACAGCAAATTTTTGCTCCAGCTACGCGATGACATTCCTGGTATTCTCTACCCTGGGCACTGGGCGCTTTTTGGTGGGCATATTGAACCAGGCGAAAGCCCCGATGATGCCATTCAACGAGAGCTGTTAGAAGAAATTGGCTACGTGCCCGCAACGCTGACTCAGTTCGACTTCTATGAAGATACGCAAGTCGTTCGCTATGTCTATCAGGGAGGACTGGAGGTTGATCTGAGTCAACTGGTCTTAAACGAAGGGTGGGATATGGCATTGGCAACATCCGAAGAGATTAGTCGGGGCGATCGTTACTCACAGCAGGCAAACCAGGTGCGTCCGTTAGGCAAACCCCACCAACGCATCTTGCTAGACTTCATTAAGCGCAGCGACAAGCAGATTCATTCATAATGCAAGTGTCTTTGGCGCAGAGAAGGACTGAAGCCCCACTATAGATGTCGAAAGATGTCGAAAAAGTTAGCGATGTCGAAAAGGTTAGCAACGTAGAGGCGCTGAGTATAAATATGGGCACTCTCAAAAGATAGAGACGTAGCAAGCCTTGACCGTATTGGTTTTTAGCGTGCCATAGATAGTGACTAAAGTGATCGATCGGCTACTGGAGGGTTTGCGTATGCCAGAACATTAGTAGCACGATCGAAGGTAAACCTCTGACAGTAAGGCTTACGGAAATGCTCTATCCCCGTGTGAATCTTCTTTAAGGTATCGATCGACACTCGTAGTCTTCAAGCTCTGGCTCCCCTTGCCAGATGGTCTATGATAAATGCTCCCGGCAGTGAAAACCCCGGTACCTTGGTGAAGTGATGAACCTGATTCCTAAACTAGGCTGCTGAAACGCCAATGGACGCTTCGATTTTATTAGTCGGAGGTGATGACTTTCTAGCAACACTTCTGGTTCGTATCCGTAACTTAGTGAGTTGCACGGTAGAGATCGCACCGAATCCTAGCGAGGCTATGCCGCTGATCCAGGCGCAGCAGCCAGATCTTGTTATTCTTCAGAGCAATCAACCAGGCAGCTTAGAGCTTTGCCGTCAAATTAAAGAACAAACTCGACTTGCCTGGATTTATTGCATTTTGTTAGACAATCCAGCGCAAGCGTTGACAGAAGCGTGGCGCGATCGCTTTTGGGAACTGGAGTGTCGGGCAGAGGCGCTAGAAAGCGGGGCTGATGCCTATCTGTGGTTTCCTAAAAATGATGCGAAGGGCGAAGCGCTCGATCTGGATATACTCATCCAGCAAGACCGTCTGTTAAGCTCCCAAATTGCCTCTGGGCTGCGCATGGTGAAGAATCACCGCGAACTCATGCGAACGAATGATATCCTGTCTGCGATCGCTCTGTCCGACCCGCTTACTGAACTGAATAACCGTCGCGCTCTCGACTGGGAAATGCCTCGACAGGTTCAGAACTCACGCTCACGATCGGAGCCAATGAGCGTCCTCATGCTGGATGTCGATTACTTCAAAAATATCAACGACACCTACGGGCATCCGATTGGCGATCGTGCCCTGCAATTGATCTCCGGTCGCTTACGGCACAACCTCCGCTTTCGAGACACGCTGTTTCGCTATGGTGGCGAAGAGTTTGTCATCCTTTTGAGCAATACGGATGAACAAGAAGCGTTACTGGTGGGTCGCCGTCTCTGTCGCTTGATTAGTGATCAGACGTTTGCGATCGACGATGCCCTCAATCTGGACATCACTATTAGTGCAGGGGCAGCTTCCCTTGAAGAGAGCGACGACACAAAGGGTGCCAGCCTCTTGCAACGTGCCGACCAAAACCTCCTAAAAGCAAAAGCGGCTGGGCGCAACCGTGTCATCAGTGGCTGTGATGACGTAACTGAAAAAGGTTAGGCAGAGAAGCCATTCAGCCTGCCACCCACCAAGCAGGTTAGTCTCGCCTACACGCCTTCTTTGACTGGGAAGCGATCGATCAGACGAATCGCACGATTGGCGTTGGTCTTAAGCTCGTTAGGCGCATGAGGGACATGCGGAATCTGCGAGAGAAAATCCAAAGTGCGACGCAGAATACGGACGACATCGCCTTCGTCGAAACTGGTGTTGGAGCAGAGTTCTGCCCATTCCACGCCCAGAGACCATTGCTCTACGAGACTAACCATCTCATGCTCCAACCAGACAGGCGGCATTTCAAATTCTTGCTGAGGATGTTTTTCTCTCAGCTTGTGTTGTTGCTTTCGCTGCACCTGAAACAAGAGACGACGAATGCCTCGCAAGCCTCCCAGGGCGTCTTCCACTTCACTTGAAAGGTCGTAGCGTGTCCAGCTATCCGGGCGCGACACTTCGGTCACAAGAGCCGCACAGGCGGTTGCCAGATGGTGTGGATCGAGATGGTCGAGTTCGCCAGACATGAGCGCCAAACCGAGCCACAGTTCGTTATCGCCCCGAATTGCGGCAGTTGCCTCTCCTAATGGAGTGGGTAATAAACCTTCGAGACTGCCAAAATGTTGCAGGCTTTCGATGAGGCTGAGAAAAACGTCCCAGCGCCACTGCGACTGCCGATCGAGCTTTGCCCTGCGATCGGCAATCTCAGTTTGTACCGCACTGATGCGCTTTTGCCGCTTGAGAATGGTCACGCGGTTGCCCCAGCCGTTCACTGGATGAGCGTCGATTTGCTGCTGTACGGCTCCCATCCGCTGGAGCTGCTCATACACTTCGGGCGCTTCATCTACGGGCGACGGTACCGGAGGAATCTGACGGGCGATCGCGGCTGTCACATCACTGCCTGATTTCATCTGTCCTGGTTTGAGCGGCATCTCCGGCGGTGGAGCCAGGTGATCCACGCCACTGAGTCGGGGAATTTCGCCCCGTAGCCCGACGACATCGCTGACTGTCACGACGTACCAGCGGTTGTCTTTGCCCAAGCAGATTAAGTAGGGAAACTGTCCCGAACCAGGAACCTTCATGACCAGTGCCGCAGGCAGCGGTTGGGCAACGGGCACATTGACACCTTTAAGGCTTAGAACCGTACCCGCGATCGCAAACGACAGCGCAACAGGCAAATCGCCCGCCTGCATTTCTCTCGCCTGGTCTTGCAAAATCTTGAGCAAGCGCCGTTCTTCTTTCAAACGCTCTTGCAGCTTTTCGTACTGCGCCAGTAGATCCCAATCCACGCCGTCTAGCTGCGATCGCAGTTGGGCGTGTTCGGCTTCGAGGTGAGCGATCGCGTCTTGCTGGGGACGCAGATAGAGCGTAGATAGATACTGCCCAAAACTGCGCTCCACTAGCTCTTTTGCTTCCTCCAGCGTGTGAGTTTGCAGCAAATTCAGCACCATACCGTAGCTGGGCGTAAACTGGCTCACCAACGGATCAGCGCCTACCGTCGTCAAATACGCCGCTTCCCGTGCCCCTTCAAACGGCGTTTGTACCGTGACTACGTGCCCCTGACTATCCATCCCGCGTCTTCCCGCTCGTCCTGCCATTTGGAGGAACTCAGAAGCGTTCAACAGGCGATGACCCAGATCGGTGCGCTTGGACAGGCTGGAAATGACGGTCGTGCGCGCTGGCATGTTGATACCCGCCGCCAGTGTTTCGGTAGCAAACACGACTTTGATCAATCCCTGCTGGAAGAGTTCTTCGACCAATCCTTTCCAGGCAGGCAAAATCCCTGCGTGGTGCGCCGCAATGCCCTGATACAGCGGCTCGATTTGTCCTACCCGTCCCGCTTCAGGGTTTAGTGCCAGAAAGGCATCGATCTGGGTACGCAACTGAGCGGCTTCTGCCTCATTCACCATTGACAGCGGCGCATCGCTCACCGTTGCGACTGCCTGATCGCAGCCCCGCCGACTGAAGATGAAGTAGATGGCGGGCAGCATGTCCTTTTGGCGCAGTTGGCTCAGCACAAATGCCAAATTGGGGCTTTCCTGTCGGGGTCCTCGCTTGTTGCTACCGGGAGCGCCTTTGCCGCCCTTGAGTTTGAGACGGGGATTGATGCGCTTCTCGCTATCGTCGAGCAGAGGAAATAGCCCTTTAGGATTACAGAAGTGAAATTCCAGCGGCACTGGTCGAAAGTCAGAATAAATCAGGTCGGTGGGACCGTGGACTTCATGAATCCAGTCGGTGAGCTGGTCGCTGTTAGCAACGGTGGCAGAGAGCGCTACCAGTTGAATTTCGGGTGGGCAGTAGATGATCGATTCTTCCCAAACGGTGCCGCGCTGACGATCGTTCATATAGTGACATTCGTCCAGCACTACGGCTTCGACCCCAGTGAGGGAGGTGCCGACTTCCCCGATCGGCGTGCCATAGAGCATATTACGAAAGATTTCGGTAGTCATTACCAGGATGGGAGCATCGCGGTTAACCGAAACATCCCCAGTCAAAAGACCGACTGACTCAGCGCCAAAGAGTTCTCGAAAATCGCGCAGCTTCTGGTTTGACAGCGCTTTAAGTGGCGTTGTGTAAAAGACTCGTCGCCCCCGATTGAGCGCCCGGTGGATCGCGTACTCCCCAATGAGCGTTTTACCGGAACCCGTTGGGGCACACACGACAACCGATCGACCCGCTTCTAAGGCGGCGATCGCCTGCTTTTGAAATGCATCCAGCTCGAAGGGAAACAGAGTCTTCAGGTCTAGCCCTGACGCTAAAGGGGAAACAGTCACGCCCAAAAATCCTAACCGTAGTGGAGATCGACGAACCGACGTTTTGTGATCGTCCGTTCATCATATATCCTGATTTTAGACTGACCACCTCATAGTCTCTCTTAATGCTGAAGCATTCTTTTCGCCGAACGATCCGCTTCAGGTCTCTACTACCTTAAAGATTTGTGCTCAGTAGTACAGTAAATCTACCGTTAAGCTTCCCTCGGAGAGAGAATCATCCCTCTACAGTGAGCTATAGTAGCTGAGGATGATTAAGTCACTCACCAATAACGATGTACTGCTTATGCCATGGCGCTGGCGGTCTAGATGGCTCAATCGCCTGGACTAAAAGCGTTATGTATACTGTCGCTGTTCGGCATCAAGCATACAACGTGTCTAACAACGTGGGTTAAGCCTAATTTGAGTTGATCCGGCACGTAAGCTGTCGTGATCATTTAACTCAAGCGGAGGAACCAAATCAATTGGGGCTAATCTCGGTGCTGCTGAGAGAGACACCTTCCAGTCTTAGCCCGTCAGCTAACTCCGTCGGCAATGGGAGGAGCAACCCAAAACTATTGCTGATAAAGCTGTGGTTATTGGAGTCTCCCGATAGGTACTGCTTAAGCGCTCTTTAAATTTGTTATGCAAGAGCGTTATGTATCTGTTACCTGACCCACCTCTCGCACACCCTATTCTTGAGAGGTTCAACCATGAATATTTTGTCTATGCTCGCACGTCTGCAAGACGCGTTGGGTTGTCCTGATCTCACTAAGCAGATGGTGCTAGTGCCACATCGCTCAACTGAGCCACGATCGCCCAAAGAAATCAATCTTCTTGTAGGCTACAACGGCTCGCCTTGTAGCCAAACTGCACTAGACTTGACGCTGTGGATTGCCCATCGGACGCGATTAGCGACGGGTAAGCAAGTTACAGTTCAAGTTGTCTACGTGTTGGATAGAGAGAGCGAGTGTCAGCCTGTTTCCTCGTTGCCTTATCATCTCGCTGCCCAAACAGACGGTGATCCGGTGCTTTATGCCAGCGCGATTGGTAATGGCTATCGCTATATAGAAACTGGACATCGCTCAACTAGCGCGGTGGCAGAACCACCCGTTCGCCCCCCATCTTGCCAGTTAAACCAGTTTGATCAGGCAGACTTGATTCTTTGGCAAGCCCGCCATATGGCGGATGAATGGCGCGGGTCACTTAAAACCCATCTTCGGTTTGGGTCAGTTGCGGTAGAGTTGCGCCGTGTGGCTCAAGCTGAGTCGGCAGAGCTATTGCTGTTAGGCTGTGATTCGTCCTCACACCCGCTTGTACAGCAATTAGCAACCGATTTCCCCTGTGCGATTCTCGGCATTCCACCCGCAGCGTCTACCAGCTAGGCATCAGCGATCGCCCATAATGCTTTGCAAAAGAACGTCCAAACCACTGTCGGGGCGTTCTTTTGCTGTGAACATCAACTACTCCGATCGCCGTGCGCGATCGATCTCCCGCTGAAGTGCTTCGATCTGACGGCGTAATTCATCGACTTCTGCTCTAGAAGATTGTGGTGGCTTTACAGTTGGCTCTGAGGGCACTTCGACGGAACCTTCGGCACCCGCACGGGGGTAGGTACCCTGACGAATCTGTCGATAATCATCTGAAACTGACCACTCGCGCAAAAAATGCACCCGCTCGACCGTAAATGGGTGGGTGAGGAAGATGCCTGTAGAGAGATTGTTGTAAAGGAGGAATTTATAAACCTGATTCAAGCCATCTTGATCGAGCGCTTGATAACGCTCTGACTGTTGGATAAATTCATCCAAACTAATTTCGTGAGCATGTTTGGTGCTACCACCTGCCAGCTTCATCATGCTATGCAGCACTGGATTTAGATCATCTGTCACCAGCAATGAGGCGCGATCGGCAGAAAGTTCCGCTTTACGTTTCCACTCAGCAAATGCCAGCAGCAGCCCTGTGGTCACCAGATTGCTCAACCCAAATGTACGCTCTGCCAAACCAGAAATGATCTGATTCACCCAAAGTGCCATTCGTACCAGCGTCGTGTGACCGCACTTAATATGTCCCAGTTCATGAGCCATGACCGTTCGCAGTTCGTGATCATCCAGCAGATCTAGCAAGCCGCTGTTGATAACCATACTGGGAAACTCTTGCCCTAGCGCCAGCGCATTCACAAATGGATCTTGAGAAATAAACAGCACAGGCTCTGGGTAGACATCCAAATCGCGCACACATTCCCGAAAAATGTGGTAAATGTTGGCATATTGGCGCGGTCCTACCTGAATGCTGTTGCCCATCTGATAAACAAACTGTGGACGTTCAGACAGAAACTCAACAAACGTCCGTGCCACTAGATCGAAGCCAGGGACACTACGCAACGCCTGTTCGGCTTGACGATCGAGCGGATGGCGAAACGCTTCGCTCGAGATTCCGGTGTAGGTAGGCATGGAAAAGAAAGGATAAAGGATAAAGGCTGAAGGATAAAAGCTAAAGGCTGGAGGGAAGCTATGAAGATGGCATCTCTTTCCGACTTTTAATCCGTTCGTCTCGCTCTTCAACTTCGCCTTTACAATTTAGCCTTTATCCTTGATCCTTAGCCTTTCGCAAGACTTCTGTTCTTTTGTATCCTACTACCCTGTTTAATTGCATCGACTCGCCCATAATCATCGCAATCAACAAGTTCTAGAGTGTCTACTCAGACGAGGCTATGACTCGATTACGCCCCCCTCTATCGGTCATCATGTTTGTTTCGATCGTAACGATGCTTCTGTTGCCAGGGTCATCATTTACCGCCCAAGCCTGCCCGCCTGAAGAGAGTAGCCTGCCATTGGCAAACAACCTTTCTCAGCGGAACACCTTCACCGACTCAACTGATGGAACCTCAGGTGATTCAAAGCGGCAGTCGCTGCTCGATGCATGGGAGATTGCAGGTTTTGGTGCTGTTGCGGGGCTGTTCGCGATCGCCCTACTTTGTAAGGTGCGTTACGCTCGTGCGGTTGCGCCTGGTGAAGCTGACCTGCTGAGTCGGTATCCTCACCTTGAGCATCCAGAAATGGCACTGGCAATAGTGCCTAGAGAAGCACTATCGTCTACGTTCGATCCAGACATGCTTGTGGTGCGTTAGGGGTTGGGCAAGGCTCGATCTATTGATTGCAATTGAACGTTCCTCCTGGTTTCTCCTTGGTTGTGTGCGGAACAGACCCTCTGACAGTTATTGTCAGGGGTCTTTTTGTTTTGAGTGTAAAGAGTTAGGTGTAGGGTGTAAGAAAGGAAGCAGAAAGGATGAAGGATGAAACTGCCGCTTAACCGTGAACAACTGGCAGTGCCATTACTCTGCCTGACGATGGTGTTGCTTAGCAGTCAGAGTGGGTGGGCGTTTCCCTACCCCGATCGCGCGAAGCGAGGCATGGTCGTCTCAGCACATCCATTGGCGAGTGAAGCAGGCTTGAAGGTACTGCAACAGGGTGGCAACGCGATCGATGCTGCCGTGGCAACGACGTTGGCAATTTCAGTTGTAGAGCCAGCGTCGGCAGGCATCGGCGGTGGCGGCTTTTTGCTGCTGCGGCTAGGCAAAACAGGTGAAGTGAAGGCACTCGATTTTCGGGAACGGGCACCGCTGGCAGCAACTCGCACCCTGTATCTAGATGCTCAAGGAAAGGTACGCCCCAATGCCAGCACGGATGGGTATCTAGCGGTGGGTGTGCCGGGAACCGTTGCCGGACTGTATGAGGTGCAGCGTCGCTATGGCAAACTGCCCTGGAAAGCTGTAGTAGCTTCCGCTGTACAACTGGCAAGGAAGGGCTTTCCGGTGAGTTGGCGCTTGGCAGCCGCGATCGCTCAGCAAAAAACACTCCAGCAAAACCCCGCTGCCCGTCAAATTTTTACCCGTAATGGAGTGCCTTTACAGGCAGGCGATCGCTTAGTACAAACCGATTTAGCGCAAACACTGACAGCACTTGCGGCTGATCCTCAAAGTTTCTACACGGGCAAACTGGCAGGGATGATCGCTCGTGACATGGCAGCCAATAAGGGCTTGATTACGCTTGCAGACTTGAAACGCTACCGTCCCATCTGGCGCGACCCTGTGTGTGGCAATTTTCGTTCAGCGCGCATCTGTTCTATGCCGCCGCCATCGTCTGGAGGGGTGCATCTGCTGCAAATCCTCAACATTCTGGGCGATACGGATTTCAAAGCAATGGGATGGCACAGTCCCGATGCGCTACATCTAATTGTGGAAGCAATGCGAATTGCCTACGCCGATCGTGCCGTCTATCTGGGCGATCCCGATTTTGTAAAAGTGCCCGTTGCAGCGTTGGTCAGTCCTGCCTATGCCAAACAGCGCCGCCAGGAAATCGATCTGCAAAAAGCCCGATCGTCCAGCCAGGTAAGAGCGGCTAACCCAGAAACGCTGAAACGGCTGGGTAAAGAGTCCAACGATACCAGTCATCTGAGCGTTGTAGATCGTGAGGGCAATGCGGTGAGCCTTACGTTCACGGTAAACCTGGGCTTTGGTTCTGGCGTTGTGGTACCTGGTACAGGGGTGATTCTCAACAACGAAATGGATGATTTTGCGATCGCCCCCAACGTGCCCAATGCCTTTGGCTTGGTGGGTGGGGATGCCAACGCGATCGCTCCTGGCAAAACGCCACTGTCCAGCATGACTCCGACGATCGTGACCGAAAAGGGACAACTGCGCCTGGTAACTGGTTCTCCGGGTGGCAGCACTATCATTACCACTGTGCTGCAAGTTGTGCTGAATGTGTTGGTCTATGACATGGATGCCAGACGCGCGATCGCCTCTCCACGCCTGCATCATCAGTGGTTACCCGATCAACTCAGGGTTGAGCGTAACGGTTTTGACCGCTTAACCCTTGATGATTTGCGCCAGCGAGGACACACTATTGAAGAGCGTGACACGTGGGGCAATGCAGATGCGATCGTCCAGACCCCTGACCGTTGGCTAGAAGGAGCCGCCGACCCTCGTGGAGAAGGCGCAGCATACGGGTTCTGAGGTTACATTTTACTTTTGCAAAGTTACGGTGAGATGCAGCCGTTTTCGTAAGAATCTCGTAAAGGTATATTAATTGATACCGATGCTTGAACAATTGTCCGTAGTTATGGGTACATAGCCTAGGAGACAGTTTTCATGTTTGAAGCGTTCATCGTACTCTGGACTATCATCATCCTCCTGTTCTCAGGAGGATCTAATGGAGGGAAACTGCTGGGGAAAAGCACTCCGCCCAACCCACCAAATCCTCCTGGGGTAGTAGACCCTAATCGACCAATAAAAGAAATCCCAACACCCGCTTTACTACCCGGCATGATTATCTTCTTAAGCAGCGTTTTACGGAAAAAAGCTGAAAAAGATAGTTAAAGTTTTGGCAAAGGTACATCTACCTTATGGTAGCCAGTGAAGGTCGTCATAACTTTGGAACGATCGCATCTAACCGTTTCTATTGAGCAAACTTTTGACTACACATTCTTTTCGCTCTCTTTGCGTAGCCGAACTTCAAAGTTCGGCTGCGTTGCGCTTTGGTAGAGTCTAATCAAGCTTTACCAATGGGGAATCTGGTGAGAGCTTGATTGAATCTAAACAAGATCATTAGTCGAGAGTTCAGAAAGCATTGGTGACCTTAAAGCATCCTAGCTTTCATCAAAAATGTAAGTGGCTTTTGATCAGTAGCCATTAATCGACGACTCTTAGTAAACCTTTGCGCAGGCGATCGAACACTTCGTTGAGCAATGCTTGTTCGTCACGGCTAAGGTTAGCTAACGAGAGAAGCAACCGTTGATCCAAGCGAGTAATGCGGCGAGAAAGCAAAATGCGATCGACGATGTCTTTCAGCGAAGGCGACAATACTTGGGTTTCCATAGAATTTGGGGGCAACTCGATACTGAACAGTATGCGGCTGTCGTTAAAGCTGTCTGGTGATGGAATAGAGTCGATCACTGTGACAATCCGGTGAGTGCTGCGTGATCTTGATCAGCGGTCAGCTATCAGCTATCAGCAGTCAGCTATTCGCCGTTAGTGGTCAGTAGTCAGTGGTGGTCAGTGTGAAATTTAAAGCTGACCGCTGACCGCTGACCGCTAAAAGCTAGTTGCTTAATGTCGTTAATGCCTCTCGATTATCTAAAAGGTCACTGACCGCGTTTACTACTCGTTGGGTTGCTCCCGCAAAAAAGGCGCGATCGAGGGTTTCTGGTGTATCGCTTGGTTGATGGTAGTGCGGATTGCGGAAGTTTGCGGTATCGCCTACCATGACCGCACCAATATTTTTTGCCCAAAACGGCGCATGGTCGCTTCGCAGCACGTCTGGAGTCAGCAACCCTTTGAAGGGAATCGGCACCGTGATGATAGCTGGCAGATTGGGCTGCTCTGGAAGGATAGATGCAGGCACCTGAAACGCATTCAGCAGTGGCAAATGCTCCTGATCGCCGATGACTCCCAGAAAATCGCCCCGATCGCCCAACGGTTTCACAGGCAATCCCTCTGGATATTTCTGACATCCCGCTGTGTAACAGGCATAGCCCATCATCTCTAAATTGACTACGCCAGCGAGGTTCACTAAGTTTTCAGGACGCGAGGTGAAGGCAAGACTACCAACTAATCCAGCTTCTTCACGATCGAAAAAAGCAATCCATAAAGGTCGCTGAGTGGAACGAGAACCCAGCAGTCGGGCAATTTCGAGCGTCGCTGCGATCGCGCTGCCATTGTCATCCGCACCCGGCGACCCCTTCACCGTGTCGTAGTGAGCATCGACCAAAATCGCGCCTGCGTTGGCATTCGTACCAGGACGCTGAGCGAACACATTCACGCCACCTTCAAAAGCTTGTAGCTGCGGTTTCCAGCCAAACTCAGTCAGCGTTTTGACCAGATAACGACGGGCACGATCGCGATCGCCTGCTTGATACCGCTCAAAGTTCAATGCCTTGATGTGCTGGAAGAGGCGATCGGGGTCTACTTGAGGAAGTGCTTGTTGGGTGAGAATCGGCTGGGGAAGGGTTTGGGGTGTAGGGTTTGGGGTGTAGGGGGAAGCGGCTGGAAGCGGTTGAGAGGAGGATAGATTACAGCTAGTCATGACGATTAATGCGATCGCCATTAACAGTCCTAACCCTACTTGCTTTGCTGCTGCCTTTCTCATGCGGTTGCCTGGTGTCGTTTTAGTGAAACACCAACGTGCTTAAAACCATTAGATTGAGTAGAACCGTTACAAGTGCCCCTAGAACGATACCCTTAACAAGGTTCCATCTACGTGATCGCGTGGCGAAATACAGTAGCGGAGACAGGTAGAGGATTTGTGTGATGCCGATAAACATACCGATCGCACCGATTAGATCGATGCCGATGAGCTTCGGTCGCACAGGATTTCCAGGCGTGTAGTACGACGCATAAATAGAAATGCTAATACAGGCAATGACGAAATTGAATCCAATTGTTAGAAGCGCCACAATAATCCGTCTAACGCTACTCTCTTGCATAGATCTGCTTTTTCCAGGTTGATTTGCACAGCCTATCCTAAAGCCCTCCATGCTCTACGACAAACACATTCGAGTAGAGAGACGCTGTGATTTGTTGTCCCTGCTGCGTCACAGACAGGTAGCGTAGCGCATCTCGAATATAAGGATGAACACCTTTCCAGTAAAACTGGGAGTAGCTTTGACGCAGATCTCCAGGTGTGCGATAGCCCAGCGCTTTGTTGACACCCGTTTCTTCAAACTCGTAGAACAGCCGTGCAATTTTTTGAAGATACCGTGGATCGCTCAGTTGCCCGATCAGGTCAGCCGCCCGCACCAGTCCAGGATAGTGAATAGTGTCCTGATGGTCTTCGGCAGCAGGTACAGGAAAGCGAGTGAGTTCGATATTGCGCTTGATGAGGTCAGTATCGAGTAAGCGATGTCCGCCAAAGCGCTCATCAATGAAGAGTTTGCCACGATCGACGTGGTAGGGCGTGAGGCTGGCATCGGTGGCACCAAGTGGTAGCTCAATCATGGTATCTGCAATGCCTGTGGCACAAAGATTGTCGCGATCGTCCCGACAAACGCCCCGCACATAGCCAATATCATGGCAAACCAGCGAGATGAGGAAATGCAGCCAATCTTCGGGCGCAACGCCACCTTCGCGGATATGCTTGCCGCGCAGAATTTCCTGCCCCACCAGCGTTACCAGAATGGTGTGCTCAACGTCGTGATAGAGCGCATCACTATTGGCAATATTTTCCAATGCCATGCCGCCTGCCCAAGCGATGATGTCGGCATAATCGGCTTTGAGATTGCCGTAGGTGCGACAGTAACCTGCTTTGAGCTGCTGCACAAAGGCATCTGTCAAAATTTCAGTGGCATTAAACATTTTCAGTTCCTCCATCCCGCCCATAAGTAAGGGACTTGGGATCAGCGTTTCATATCTCTACTATGCCCCGATCGCTGGTTGATTGAGGTGATAGGGAGGAAGCATGAGCGTGATCATGCTAAGGCAAGGCAGTGATCATGATCGAGCAAAATCGTGATGAGACATCGACTTAAAATCCTGCTGCTACAGAATTTGGGGTTTGGTAGCTAGAACGCAACCATTTGAATTTTACCCTCAGGAACCTTCTGCTCAATGAGCTGCAACAAAAGGTGTAGGCGAGTGGGATGAATGCCGTTATCTAGCTCTTCAAAAAAGTAAAATTGAGCAGGCTCAGAACCCAAAAGTGCCGCAAGCATCGCCAAAAAACGGAGAATGCCATCAGAAGCGCTGTACGCCGAAACTCGCTGTCCATTGCCTTCTACAAAGGTCAGCAAAACTTTCCCAGTGAAATCGGACGGGAATTCAAAATCTTTAGCGTCCATTGGGATCAATTCTTGCGCCCACTCAAGCAATGCTTCCTTGCGCTGAGGATCTTGGCGAATCTCATATAAAACTGAGGAAAGATTTTCGCCGCGATCGCCCAACACATTCTGACCTAAGTAGCTGGGTGAAATTAGACGTAGGATGTGTTAGACATAGCCGTAACGCATCAAAACCTTTAGCAGCATGGGTTATGCTTCGCTTTTCTTGAATGCCGAAGGCTATACCCATCCGACGCAGATTTTATATTTAATTGAACCTTCCTACTTAGAAGGGATGGCAATCGCATAGCTTCAGGATCAAGATCTAAAAAGCGCATACTACCGAGAGCATCTGATGAAGCCTGAAATAGTCTCTGAAGTGTAGCGTTTGCAAATTAGGAAAGTCTCCAGCCAAAACCTGTGAGAGGTTGTTTGAAAAGTGTCTGGCGGTTAAAACCGCGACTACGTAAACAAAGTCCGCCTGCGCGGACTACCGCAGAGTAAGGGTTTTATCACCTGCAACGGCAGGTTTTGCCTCTGTAGCCGCGACTTCAGTCGCCAATGCTACAAGCATCTGGACTTTTAAAACGTCCTCTGAAAGGAAAGGTTTGTGCTCCGACACAATATCGATTTCTTCGGGGAAGTAAACATTTAGAATGCCAAGACTTCCATGCGCTATTTCAAGAAGAGGTCTGTCTAGACCGTCAGCTACTAAGCGTTCGGAAAATATGCGACGTGACAATTTTTTGTCCCAGGCTGACTTTTATCTGATAGGTTGTTTTCCTTACATCGCCTTTAACTTTGATAGGGAAAGAAACTTCTAAATAAAAAAGATCTGCACCTTGGAAGACCAATTCTCGCGTTCCGCCACGAATGCCACGCCACTGAAGAACGACACCTTTAGCATACTTCTCACCAATAATTTCGCCAGATTGTAGCCTCTTGAGATTCCATGCAGAAAGCGAAAAGCATCGCGGATATTGCTTTTGCTAGAGGCGTTTGTACCCACTAAAAAAGTAAGCGAACCCAGCGAAAGTTCTGCGTCTTGGAAGCCTTTGAAATTGGTGAGGCGGAGTTTCGTGAGCGTGGCACTCGATCGCCTAAAGCGGTAAGGAGTACCCTAATGCTACCTTTACTCGCTTTAAAGTTTCGTTAGCGATCGCCCCTGCCTTCTCGCGCCCATCGCGCAGCACCGAGTCCAGATAGCCTTTCTCGTCAACGATTTCTTGATACTTGTCCTGAATCGGTTTGAGGTGGGCGATCGTCGTTTCCATCAGCAATGGTTTGAACTGTCCCCAGCCCATATCCCGGCATTCGGCGGCAACCGTTTCCTTTGTTTGACCAGACAGCAGCATATAGAGCGTCAGGAGATTGTTGCACTCTGGGCGATCGGGGTCATCAAACACCAAACCGCGCACCGGATCAGTTTTGCAGCGCTTGATCTTGTTCTGAATCACATCCGGCGGATCGAGCAAGTTGATCCGGCTCAGTTCGGATGGATCAGACTTTGACATCTTCTTGGTGCCATCGGTTAGGCTCATCACTCGTGCGCCGTCTGCTCGAATCAGCGGGTCAGGTTTTTTGAGAACGGGGCGATCGGGCTTAGCGAACTTGTGGTTGAATGTGTCCACTAAATCGCGGGTTAGTTCCAAGTGCTGCTTCTGATCTTCGCCCACAGGTACTTTATCTGCGTCGTAGAGCAAAATATCTGCTGCCATCAGCACGGGATAATCCAGCAGACCCACGCCAACGTTTTCGCCCTGCTTGACGGCTTTTTCTTTGAACTGGATCATGTCGGTCAGCCAGTTCAGCGGCGTGATGCAATTGAGCAACCAGGCAAGTTCACTGTGCGCCGAAACATGGGACTGCACAAAGATCGTTGAATCGTTGAGATCAATGCCACAGGCAAGGTAGAGGGCGGCGATCGCATACGTATCCTGTGCCAATGTTGCAGGATTATGCGGCACCGTAATGGCGTGCAAATCGACTACGCAAAAAAAGTTGTCGTACTGATGCTGCCCTTCAACCCAGTTACGAATGGCACCAAGATAGTTTCCTAAATGAAGATTGCCCGTTGGCTGAACGCCCGAAAGAACCCGCTGCTTCGCCATAACCTACAAAAAGAGAATCCAACCAAAAGTAGACGTGCCAATGTGAGGCTGATTGTACCGTAGGTAGAGCTACAGTGAATAAATGTAACTGCCCGAGTTTACGTGAAGATTTTGAATAAAACGGTACTGCTTTGATTATGACCCACTCCTTGACGCAGAATCAGCTTGCTCAACTGAAAGACTGTCTCGCACTTGCACAGAACCCGACTCAGCAAGAAGCGGCTCGTCAAACAATGGCGCAACTGCTGAGTGAAGTTTCACCCAACACGATCGCAGCAGAAATCATCGACGCACTCTGGAACGAGCTTTTGACGGCACGGCGTTCTACAGCCTTTTGGGAGCAAATCAGTGATGCCGAGAAAGAAATCGGCGATCGCCTGACACAAGACAATATTCGACTGCAACAAAACTACTTGCGTTTGATGCAAGAGCAGTAACCCACAGCCAAAACACCACTGTCACAACGTAGAACAATTGGAGGTTGGAGGATTCGCCAGTCAACACTCCTGGATGCTTGCGGCTCCCGCCAACAGAATCCTCTTAGGCAATTGGCATTCAAATTTGCATCATCCTTCTGCCTTCTGCCTTCTGCCTTCTAGGGCAATCGACTTTGCAACTTAAATGCTCCTTAGCTTATGCGATCGATGAGCGGATTTGTCTCACCAGCAACGTGATGTTCTGCCGTCCGATCACCTGAACGACTTCACCAGCCGTAAGCGTGATCTCTTGCTCACACTGAGCGGGCCACCAGGAACCTCGAAAATGAACGCGTCCCCGTATGTGAGGCGCGATCGTATCCGATACGATCGCGCGTCCCCGATAGGTAGAGTCTAAATTTTCGAGGAAGTTCGTCACAGCGTTTTCTGTGTGCTTCTCAAACAGGAATGTGCTGAAAGCCTTGATTGGATTAAACGTCATCATCGTGGTTTCTCCTGGGGCTAAGGCTGACTGTGGTTGGGTTGCGGCTGTGTGTGCAGAAGCGTTCAGGCGTGAGCTTGCTCATCTCGATCAAGTACCATCCGTTGCTTCATGCGAATGTCTTTGAGGTGGCTCTTGACTGTATGAACCGTGATGTAAAGATCGATCGCAATCTGTTGATAGCTAAGACCAGCCCGACGCAACAACCACACCTCTGTTTGCCGTTGCGATAGGTTATAGAGCAGAGCTTCGGCAAGTGCCTGATTTTGTGACGACTGCCAGCGATCTTCTAGCAACACTGCTAAATAAGGACGCTGCGGCTCATCAAGCGTGAGCCATCGCACTCGAATGCGGTAAACGCTCGATTGTCCAGTGGCAATCTCCGACTCAATGACAACAGGCTGGTTGTTGTAGACTTCGCGGCTTTCAATGAGTGCTTTACAGGTCTGCCAGATTGCCTCAGGGACGGTAGAAACGCTAGAACTGCCCTCGTTTAACTGCTGACAGATGCGGTAGGCATAATAATTGTGATAAATCCATTCGCCGCGATCGGACAGGATCAAAATGCCATCAGTCAGACCTTCAAGGACACCCTGTAGCAAAAGATCGTTAGCTTGAGCGAATGGTTGCGGTTGTTCAAGTTGGTTCAGCATGGTTCTTAGGGGCTAGAGAATGGTAGACGCTTATTCAAATTGCTCACTAAGCGATATGGTCATGCCTCGTGAAGGGTACTGGCTGAAGCCTCATCCGAGCATCGCTCCTAACGTTCTTGGATAAGCAACCGTTTTTTCAAGATCAGGTGAGGCTGGGTTGAATTAACTCAGATTGTATGAAAATGCTTGCGGTGTTACATTAGCCCTCTCTGCAAAGTTCCTTGCCTACCTTGACTACTGCACTTTGCAGCTTTATGTAATCAGATTCATGGTTACCTCTTGCCTTTTCCTGTAGTTTTCGGCAAAGTTGGAGGTATATTTATGCAACTGCTCTGTCTGTTTTTACCGCTGGCTATGAGCCAAACCATCCCAGAATCAACAAAGCTCTGCATTTTAGTCGTTGATGATCATGAGATCGTTTTGGGTGGCACCATTGATTTGCTGAAGCAGCAATACCCTCAGGCAGAACTTTTGACCGCTCAGACCGTTGCCAGTGCCTTGAGCCAGGTAAAGCTACATACGCCTGATCTGATTGTGCTCGACCTCTCTTTGCCAGAAACGATCGGCAGTAGTGCCCAGGCTGAGTCAGGTGTGCAACTGCTGAAAACGTTAATGCAACACTATCCCACCCTCAACTTGACCGTTCAAAGTACGCACGTTAGGGCATTGGTACGCATTCGACCCGAAATCGATCGCCATAAAGCAGGGTTCACCGTTGCCGATAAAAGCCTTGCCAGTAAGGAAATGCTGACGCGAGTAGACTGGGCGCTGAAAGGCATCACGCACACAAAAGACATCCGACGCGGGCGTACCCTGGAGGTAAAACCAGATTGGATTACCGTGCTCAAGCTGGCGTTTCACGAAGGGCTGCAAGATCGGGCGATCGCTAAACGGATGCAAGTCTCTGAACGCACAGTCCGCCACTACTGGACAAAGATTCAAGACGTGTTGGAAGTCTACCCTGATGAAGACAAACAAGACGGCAAAAATATCCGCATTCAAACTGAAATTCGCGCCAGAGAAGAAGGATTGATTGACTAACTGGTTTTTAGTTTTTAGTTTTTAGTTGTTGGTTATGGCAAAGCGGTTATCTAACAACTAAAAACCAACAACTAATCACTTTTCAAGCCCCTGGAGTAGAAGACAGTGCAGCGCAATCTATGGAACAGCCTGAAAGAAACCGCTTCACTCTGGCGCTGGGCGTTGCCGGGGTTGGTTGTCATTGGGCTAGTGATAGCGGCTCGGCTGACAGGTTCCCTACAAAGTCTGGAGTTGCTGGCTCTGGACGCGTTTTTGCGTCATCGTCCGGTTGAATCGGCAGACGATCGCATCGTTCTGGTCGGCATTGATGAAGCTGATATGCAGAAAACGGGCTACCCCATTCCTGAACGCAATCTGGTCGATCTGCTAAACACGCTGCAAACGTATCAGCCTGCCGTCATTGGTCTGCATATTCTGCAAAACCAAATTGCCAAGTCAGAGTCTGCTACCCGCTTTACCAGGTTGAACGAGCGGCAGAATCTGATTGTGTCTGAAAAGGTCTTATCGGCTGCCGACCAAATTCCGCCGCCATTAGGCTTTCCTGCCAAACAGGTTGGTCTGATCGACCTGATTCCTGATGGCGATAACCATGTGAGGCGCACCATTCTGGGTACATTCGATCCGATCAGTCCTACAACGTATAAGCTTTCTCTGGCGATCGGTCTAGTAGAAACCTATTTAGAATCTCAGGACAAGAACCTCACGCTCAAAAATGGCATTAGCGATGCCAAAGCGATGCGCTTTGGCTCTACTGAACTTCCGCGTCTCAGACCGTCGGGTGCCTATGCAGGCGCAGACACGGGTAGTCCTCAAATTTTGCTCAACTTTCGGCACAGTCAGCAGCCGTTTCGCGTTCTTGCTTGGAACACGGTGATAACAGGCAAGGTTGACCCAACCTGGCTGCGCGATCGCATCGTGATTGTGGGTATCACCGACCCCAAAATTCGCCCCATTATCCCTACAGCGGCGATCGCCCCTACCAACTCGCTTGATCTTCAGGCACATACTGTCAGCCAAATTATCAGTGCAGTGCTGAACGGGCGATCGCTTCTAACAACCTGGACAGACGGCTGGGAATACCTCTGGATTTTGGGGTGGGGTTTGACTGCAACGATTTGGGGTCGGAGCAATTTACTCCCCAAAGCCAAACTCATTGGTATTGGCATAGCGCAAATCGGCTTGGTTGGCATCAGCTATGTGCTTCTGCTTGGAGGCTGGTGGATTCCGGTTATTCCTGCTTCGTTAGTTTGGCTGCTGAATGGCATCGGCTGTACTGCCTTCTACAAGTACGACTGGGTTTTGCGCTCCAGACTAAAAGAAAACCAGCGCGTCATTGAGGATCGTCAGCGGATGATCGAACAGACCTTTGACGTGATTCACAATGGACCGCTCCAAACACTAGCGAGTCTTTTGAGACAGATTCGAGATGGCAAGCTGTCGCCAGAGCAATTACTCTCGTCACTGGAGAATCTCAATCGTGAGATCCGGGGCATTGGTGAGCATCTCAAGCAAGAAACGCTGACTCAAGAAGACAGTCTTTACTTAAGAGATGGACTGAAGGTAGATCTCAAACTGCCTGTACATGAGCTGTTCTTTGAGGTTTATAGCAACACGCTGGAGCGATCGGACTTTCCCAGGTTTGAGACGCTCAAGATTGCCTGCTATTTTGAGCCGATCGAGCACCCATCTCTAAGCATTGAGCACAAGCGCAGTCTCTGCCGCTTTTTGGAAGAAGCACTTTGCAACGTCGGTAAACATGCTGAAGGTGCAACCCATCTGAATGTTACAGGTACTCAAACCCACGATCGGTATGCGTTAGAAGTGAAAGATAACGGCGTAGGCATTCGCTCTTCGGTTGACGGAGAAGGGACAAAACACGCTCTTAAGGTTGCTTCACGCTTAGGCGGTCAGTTCAAGCGTGAATCGTTGTCTCCCAAAGGCACACTGTGCAAACTCACCTTTCCGCTGGTTAGACCCCGGTTTCGGTAGTGAGTAAAGTCTATGAATTATGTAGTGAAGTTTGCACTTTTATGCAAGCTCCTGGAAAGTATCTGGCATAGACTCGGAATAGATGGGGACAAACGGAGTCGATCGTGTTCGCTCCCCTCTTTAGTTTGTTTTGGCTCCGTCTCCTCTGTGGAGCCATACCAGGGCTTCTGGGTTGTCATCTAACGTGGGGTGCTACCAAAATTCCAGTAGATGAATGTGAACCACCATTGAAACTATGACCACTCAACCATTGTTGTCTTTGATTAGAATCATCACGTCGAAGCGATCGATCGCTACTAAGAATCTACAAGCCTTAGGCAGTGGATTGGCTTTCACAGCCGTGATTTTGGCTCAATACAATCCCCCGCCTGATCCACCGCCACGCCGACAGACATCGTTTACAGCAGGGGCATCTCAAGTGGCTGGTAGAGCGGTTCCAGCAAGCTTCTTGTTTGAGCATTGAATCTTTGAGATGTTTCTCTTTGAGACTTCCCAAAGAAGCAGCGCATTGTGACTATCACGATGCGCTTTTTGTATGCGAGCGAATCTGTTCTTGAGTGTGCCGCAAGTCTGAAGATGCTAACGCAGACTTTGAAGCACTGTTTGCGATCGCCCAATCTGATCCTGACTAAAACCCGCTTCGTCTAAATAGTTTAGAAAACCAGCATCGCTGTAGCGAGGATCGACGCTGAGTGCCTCACGGTATACCTGCTGCGCCAAAGCTCTTTCACCATTACCCCAATGCGCGATCGCCAATGCGACAAAGGGATGTGGATTTGTGGGTTCTAACCTGGCGGCGGTTTTGGCAGTGGCGATCGCAAAGTTGTATTGCTTGACTCGCTCAAAGGCAAGACTGAGATTATAGGCAGGAATTTCATTCGTGGGCTGCAAGATGGCTGCCCAGGTGTGAGCGGCGATCGCAGCCGTCAAACGTCCTTCCACAAGATAAACAATCCCTAATGCGTTAAGGGTTTGCACATTGAAAGGATTGAGCTGCAAGGCTTGCAACAGCGTCTCCGCAGCAGCAGCGTTCTGTTTCGCTTTATGCTGCGTCCAGCCCAGCAAAACTTTCCCAGAAAGATTGGTTGGTTCAATGGCAACGGCTTGCTTCAGAGCGGCGATCGCCTCTGGGTAACGTTCCTGCTCTCGATAGCTCAAGCCCTGCTGCCGATAGGTTTCCGCCGAAGTTGCTAGTACTGGCGGAATAGACATTAGCCCAGCACCCAGCCAGATCCCTACCATCAATTTCTTCATCGCTCATCCCTCAGCTTTTAGCGGTCAGCGGTCAGCTATCAGCGGTCAGCCATCGAAATAAACTCAAAACTCAAAACTTTTAGCCTTCATCCTTTAAGCTTCATCCTTAGCTAGTGCAACGTAACGCACCAACTTTACCGCCCTCACCCCCAGCCCCTCACCCTAGCCCTCTCCCAGCGGGAGAGGGCTAGGGTGAGGGGCTGGGGGTGAGGCAAGTATATAAATGCCCTAACTAGGCGTTAAGCCTCTTTATGTAGCAGTAGCTCATGCCCATAAGAGTTGTCAATTGTGCAACGCCACTCACCACTGGGGTCTTTCTTGAAAACATACGTAGCGTTCCGCTCGATCGCAGGTGTATTAGACGCAGAAACGACTGTTTTAGCGACAACTAACGCTGTATCACCAGCTTCCAAGACTTTCATGCCAGCCTGACGGACGTTCAGGGTGTGATTGAAGTGTGCCGCGATCGCCTCCATTGCTTTTCTAATCTGAACCTTTCCTGAAGCATTCGTGCCAGGTTTAACGACAAGAACGGCATCATCCGCATAAATCTCCATTAACGTATCGAAATCTTCGTGGATGATCGCGGTATCGGCTTTTTCGATTAGTCGCTCTATTGGATGTTGTATCATTTTAAGCTGCAATCCTCTGACTCATAACGTTCCCATTCGCCCGCCGCTGGCATGGTTGAGTTCCCCCGATCGCCCCGCTTCGGTCGGGTGCAATGGGGTTGTTAGGCATCACTTTTCTCGCCCCGCTTATTTCGCCATCTATATTTTTTCTGATATTCACGACGTTGCTTCGTAATTTCGTACAAAACTATTCCTGATGTCGTGCCTAAATTCAGGCTTTCGATCATGCCAAACATAGGGATGCTTACACACATTTCACTTCGCTTTACTGCTTCGTCACTGATGCCTCTAGCTTCATTGCCGAACCATACCGCTAACTTTGTATAGATGGTGTAATCCGCCTCATCCAGGACTTCATTCTTCATTTCCTTTACATGTGGAGATGTAACGATGGACACAAAGCGGTTTTTTTCTAAGTGTGCCAAGCAAGCCTCAGTGCTATCGAAGCGCTTGACGAAACTCCACTTGATTGCCGACACGGAGGTCTTAGATAGTGATCTTCTTTCCCTCATGTCCTGCCAGTCATCCGGTAACGCACCTTTGGGGTCTACTACGTAAGCCTTTTCTACGCCCAATGCGTTTACGTTCCTTATGACTGTCCCAATGTTTCTTATGTCATGGGGATCTTCTAGGACTGCAATTAGGTTCTTGCATAGATACGGTTTGATTTCGTCTGCACGCTCCCGCACCTTGCTTCTGCGTTTCGGTTTGTCTAGTTCTTCTGTCATATTCCTCCCTGATGCCTAACAACTGTTTAAGCTCAAAAGTTAAAATGCAAAACTTTCATCCTTTCTTCAGTCGTTGACATATCGGGCAAAAATGCGCCGATCGCCCTGCCATTTTAAGGCGTTCGATCGTCGTTGCACAATTGCGGCAGACATCACCATCACGCCCGTAAACCCAGGCAGAACCGCCATAGTTTCCATTCACGCCCGCTACACTACGAAACGTCCGAAACGTCGTGCCCTTTGCTTCAATGCTTGCCTGGAGTACTTGCACAACATTCGATCGCAGTCGCTCAATTTGCGATTGCGTAAGATTGACACACAGCGTTTGAGGATGAATGCCACTGAGAAAGAGCGCTTCATCCGCGTAAATATTGCCGATGCCAGCGACGATCGCTTGATCCAGCAAGGCATTTTTGATTGGGCGACGACGCTGAAGTTGCTGAGTGAAGTAGGCAACCGAAAACTCTTCTGAAAATGGTTCGGGTCCTAGCTGCTGCAAGCCCGTGATGATTTCCTCTGGCGCGTTCTCTGGCGGCACCCACCACATTTGCCCAAAGGTGCGCTGATCCACAAAGCGCAATTCCTTGCCATCGCCAAAAAATAGCCGTACTCTGGTGTGCTTTTCCAGCGGTTCAGTCTGGTTGACCCATAGCAGTTGCCCGGTCATGCGGAGATGGACACCGAGCCAGGAGTAGGGAGGGAGTGGGGAGTGGGGAGTAGGGAGTGGGGAGTAGGTGGCGGAGGGTGATGCAGCGATCTGGCGATGTGGGAATGCAACAATGCTAGTCTCACCGCTCCTGACCGCTGACGGCTGATGGCTGACGGCTAATCGCTGACCGCTGACCGCTAATCGCTGACCGCTGACCGCTAACCGCTGACCGCTGACCGCTGCTTTCTCCAATTCTGCTAGCAAATACTTCCCGCGACGATGCCATTGCACGATCGTCGTTCCTTGCAAGCCTGCCAAAAAATCGGGCGCTGAAAAAGGGTGGGCGATGGTGCGATCGAGCAACACATCCCCACCCTCAATTGTTTGGTGCAGGGTTACGTCGTTTAAACCCCGCCGAACTGTTTCAACTTCAGGCAATTCAGGCACAGAGCGTTGTAACCCTTAGACATCGAAATCCAGTCTAGCGCTTACAGTGTCTTGTCTAAAGCCCAAAGCAGACTATCTTGCCTCTGTTCCCTGGTTAGCATCGCCTTCGATACCAGTGCTGCCGCCGGGTGCATCGGCTGTGGGTGCAGTCGTTGCGCCACCAGCAACCTCTTCAGCGCCACCCGTTTTGCGAAGGGCGGGATCGATCGGCGTTTGCTTACCACCCGATGCCGCTTTTCCAGACTTAGGCGGTGCGCCCGCTGCGCCTGCTTTCTTAACAGGAGGTGCCACTTCAACCACTTCGCTTGCGGCAAAGTTGTTGGTGTTTACGCCCGCATAGTTGACTTTATCAAACCGCACAATGACTGAGTATTTGATGCCGCTTTGATCGATCGACGCAACCGTTCCATAATCTTGGAACCAGTAAGACTCTTTACGAAGAATTTTGACTTTAGAACCGCGCTGAACCATGAGTGTTTTTCCTCTTGATTGTTAAGCTTCAACTCATACAGCTTTATTGCCATTAACTTTACTACGAACCGAAGACCATTCAGCGTTGGTGTCAGTGGTTGAAACAATCCGAAATATTTCGAGTAGCGGTCAGCCGTCAGCGGTTAGCGGTCAGCCGTCAGCCGTCAGAAGCGGTGAGACTAGCATTGTTGCATTCCCATGTCGCCCGATCGCTGCATCACCCTCCGCCACCTACTCCCTACTCCCTACTCCCTACTCCCCACTCCCTACTCCCCACTCCTCACCCCATCTCCATAACTCCGCCCTCTCCATTGGGTTGGCGTTTGGCTCGAAGAGAGGAAAATTCGTAGGACGGCGATCGGGTCTGCCAGGGGAGACAGCCAGAAAAGCCATGCAGGTCTTGCCTGAGACCGATCTCACGAAGGAGCAATCGCAAAGGTCAGTCCTACACGAATCATCACCAGCAGCAGGTTGAGACTGAATGCAGCTAGCGTTACGGGTACAGCCTTACCGCTAATGACTTCGCTTAGCAGCATTAGAACGATCGGGATGGGGAAACCCTGTACTGCCAGCAATAGCAGCCAGTCGCCCCAAACTTGACTGGGGGAAGCGGCATCTTTGAGGTCGAGCGATCGCCCCCATTCGCGCCAGGTTTCGGCAGCACCTTCATACATCCGCACTTTCAGCAGGTTGGCACCGTCCAGAAAGACAACCCTGGCACCCTGAGCGGCGATCGCCCGTGCCAACGTGACATCATCACAAAAGGAGCGGCGGGCAACGGTGTAACCATTTACCTGGGCTAGTTGCGATCGACGACAAAAAAAGCATTGCCCATTTGCCATCACACGCTCTGGTCGATTGCCCGTTTCGCCTGCTGCACCAAACCGATAGACCAGCGTCAGCAGCAGAGCAGGGTGGAGCAGTAATTCACCTGGATACTTGAGGAGAAACTGTGGTGCCAGCGAAATGAGGTCATAGCCTTCACGCAGGGCGGTGTCCAGCAAACTAGCGACTAATCCGGGCTGTGGCTGCGTATCGGCATCAATCCCCAGCACCCAATGACTCTCAGCGGCACTCGACAAAAAACCATGATGAAGCGCCCACGGACGACCGACCCAATCGATCGGCAGGGGATCGTCATTCAGGAGACGAACGCGCGGATCGTTTGCCTGCGCTGCTTTGACCAACTCTGGGGTGCTATCAGTCGAGTGGCTGTCTACAACGAGAATTTCACGCACTTCATAGCTTTGACGACTCAGCCCAGTGAGACACGGCGTAAGGCGCTCTGCCTCGTTTAACGTCGGCACCACAATACTGACCGTGCCAAGCTGCTCTGGTATGGAAGCTTTCGGCAGCAAAGGTGGATAGCGACCGGGAGCGCGCAGCAACCGGGAAAGTAAAATTGCTGTCGCAGGTAGCTGAGCGAGAAGCAGCCCTAGCAGCAATACGTCTCTGATCACGAGGATGACTTGGATACAGCCGCGACAGGCACAGTAGAAACGTCACTTTGCGGAGCAACTGCTTTGTCTGCTGGTTTACCTGGTTCACTTTCGCGTAGAGTTGACTCTGCTGCGATCGCCTCAAACTCATTTGCAACGGCAGGTTCGGCAAGCCACCACAGACCGATCGCAGGCAGGACACCGAGCAAGGCACCGATTGCAGTGGGAATCCAAAACCGCATATCCAACTGGTTTAGCGTAATGACGGCTCCAAACGCAAAATTGACCAAATAAATAATGAGCGGCACCGTGAGTTGCGCGCGCGTAAGGGCGATCGTCGTGTTTCGCCAGCAAAGCGCCGCTACTGACATAAACAGAGCGCCAGTGCCCAACCAACCCGTCAAATTGCGATACGGCATCCCAAAAAATTGACCTGGGTCACGAAATTCCCAGAAGGGGTAGGCAGTCTGACTCATGGCAGGGTCTAACACAAAGTCCCAGGCGGTCAGTAGCAGAGAACCGATCGCAATTGCACCCACTTGCTTGACCCAGCCTTTGAGCCCGATCGCCTCCAGCCCGACCCACGCCAAAAGGTAAGTCGATAACCCCACGTAGAACCAGGAAAGGGGAATCGTAAACGGCACTAATCCAGCAATCTTGTAGCCCAAGCCGTTCAAATAGCCGTAATGCCCAAAAGGAAAACCCGTACTGGTACCCAGCAGCTCGCTGCCTAGAGATAACCCGATCGCAGGCAGCATGAACAGTAACCAGGTGCGCCAGCCTAGCGTACGGTAGGCGTAAAGCGAAACTGTCACTGCCCCTAGAAGAATGTAGACTACCCCACCACCTGCCATGCTCCACCCAAAAAGGGCTTGACCAAATGCAGGCAACGCGGCGATAAATTCAGGATTTGGCAAGACTAGCAGCAACCCTGCCAGCCCAAAAATCAACGACACGACATGACCCGTCAAACAAAAACGCTCGATTGCAACCAGTTGTCTCATGGAGACTCCTAAAAACACAGGGCACCGAAAAACCGCTAGCTATAAGTTTACAAATGTTTATGAAAATAGTGCAGGTTGCGATCGATTTTTAGATGAAATCAGCAAAGAAAAAAGTGGAAAGGAGGCACATCGGCGAGCAACGAGACGCAAAACAGTCATCACCAACATGCCCACCCTTATAATCCAACAAATTTGCAAAAACCGTTGGTTAAGGGTCGGAGAAAACAGATAGTCGTTTTGCCGTCGGTCATCCACAAGGCACGTTGGTTAGATATGATATCCTAAACTGGAAGTACTTGAGCAAGAGCTAGTTGCTTTCGCGGGATGTGGCGCAGCTTGGTAGCGCACTTCGTTCGGGACGAAGGGGCCGTGGGTTCGAATCCCGCCATCCCGATTTAATCTTGTGCAAAGTGCTGCACTTTGTCGAGTAAGGGTGGTTCTGAGTTCCACCAAAGACTGTTGACCAATATCTACCGTGTCTAAGCCAGTGTCCTCATTTTAAGCTGAAGCAGGACGATCGCCCCTGCCTCACCGACCCACACGATCGCGCCCTCAAAGCGCAACGAGAAACCGGGTTTCTGAATGCAACCTAGCGGCTCACGACTACTTCTGTGGAGAAACCCGGTTTCTGGCTTTTAAAACCTCATCGCTCACCTCGCTCACCCCTTTCAAGCTGGGGTCAAAGGCGATCGCGTCGTTCAACCAATAACCTGAAACTTTGAAGCTACAATGAGAGCCTAGTAAGAAGAGCGGAAGTCTTTTCGATGCACGTCATCAGCTATAAACGCTTGCGTGAATTTGACAAAAAGCATGCTGATTGTCGTGAGGTTTTGGATGATTGGTTTAAGGTTGCGATTAAGGCAAATTGGTCTAATTTGATCGAGGTTCAGTCAGTGTTCCCGCAGGCTGAAGCGGTTGGAAACTTTACGGTCTTCAACATTAAAGGCAATCGGTATCGTTTAATTGTGAGCATTGATTATGAAGGGCAATTGATTTATATCAAGTACGTCCTAACTCATGCGGAGTATGACAAGGAGCAGTGGAAGCATGACCCTTACTTTTAACCCAAATAGATACGGTGAGCTTCTGTCTCAATATCAGCCTAAACTAATTCGCACTGAAGCAGAAAATGAAACGGCGCTGGCGATCGTAGAAGCGTTAGTGCATCGTCCAGACCGTAGCCCCGAAGAAAACGAGCTATTTGCGTTGCTCATCACGCTGATTGAAAAGTTTGAGCAGGAACATTATTTGCCGGGTGCAGACTCAACGCCTCGTTCACGACTGCTGTTTTTGATGGAGCAACGTCAGCTTGAGCAGGCAGATTTAAGCGGTTTACTGGGTTCTGAAGAGGCGATCGCAGCTATCTTAACTGGCGATCGTGAAATGAGTACCTTTCAAGCAAAAGCTCTCGGCGCATTCTTTCACGTTGACCCTGGGTTGTTTATTTAAGCACGATCGCCTCTCCCTCACTGACCCACCGATCGCGCACTCAACGCAGCACTACCGCTTGATGTGCTTGAGCACCTGATTACAAGCTGACAACTTCAACCTCAAGTCGTTCTTCACTGCGTGGTCTGTTTTGAGCAAGCGATCGATCGCATCCAGAGTTGTGGCGTGAAAGTAGCGTTCACCGCATTCTAAACAAACTTCGGCATCAACATTTTCAACAATGTAGAGTTTACCTTCAAGCCAATGCTGTCGCCTGACTTTTTTGGGAACGGTTTGTCCATCACAAAATTCACAAATCATTTGTCCTCCGTCAGGGCGTAGACCGTGATGATGATTAAGCTGCCTTCGTCACGAAAGCGACAAATCACGTGAATCAATCTGCCATCCATTGTAGATCCCTCGATTCGGTAGCGGGTGCAACGCTGATCGTGGGTCATGGTTTTCTCAATACGATCGCAAAGTATAGCGTGTTCAACGTCCTGGCGTTCCAGGTAGTCATCAACCATCTCGTCTTCAGCGTGGGAGGACAGGTAATAATCCCGATCGTGGATTTTTTGCCGGATCTGGTTAATGGTTGCCATGCAAGCAGGGTATGAGCGGTAAGGCTCTAGAGGCATCATGGTGAATTTTGCAATCATCTCACGATCGCCCCGCCTTCCCATTTCGCATCCCGCTATCGCTTGATCTGCTTGAACACCTCATCGCGTGCCTCGATCGCCCCTCCTCACCGACCCGCCCAATCGCGCGCTCAAAACACTTTATGTTTCCATAGCAATGATTTTCTCTAGCTCCGCAATTAGAGGTGGCAAATCATCAGTCACAACTTGCCAAACGATATCTAGATCAATCTCAAAGTAGGCATGAGTGAGGCGATTCCGCATACCAATCATTTGCAACCAGGGCACTTGAGGGGAACTGGCTTTGCAATCGGCAGAAACCCGACCAGCCGCTTCACCAATGATTTCGATGTCTTTAACCAGCGCTAACGCTAGCATCCGATCGCGGTCTAGATCCTTGCGAGTACGGTTTTCGATAAAACTCATCGCTTCGATCGCGGCATCTTGCATATGGCGTAAGCGAGTCAGATCGTCAATCCTGGACATATTGCACGAGGGCTTCGTTGAGGACGCGATCGCGGATGTAGCGGCTCAGTTCTTGCGGAGTACGTAAATCGACGGTGCGACCACCGAGGATGTGCGAGAGTTCTTGCTGCATGGTAAAGATCGCAAAACCAGGCGTTTTGCCAGGTGCAAATTCGACTAAGACATCAACATCGCTGCTGGGGCTAAAATCATCGCGTAAAACGGAGCCAAACAAAGAGAGTTTGCAGATATGGTGTCGCTGGCAAAATTCGGTGATTTTGGTTTGAGAGATCTCAATTGGCAGGGTTTGTGGCATCTTTCTTACCGTTTGCTGGTGATGACGCACAGTTGACGATCGCGCCTAAGCGTACTCTGATTTCAATTATCTCCGAATCAGTCGAACAACGGCACGATCGCCCCTCCCTCACTGACCCACCCGATCGCGCCCTCAAAGCGCAACGAGAAACCGGGTTTCTGAATGCAACCTAGCGGCTCACTACTACTTCTGTGGAGAAACCCGGTTTCTGGCTTTCAGAACCTCATCGCGTACCTCGATCGCCCATTTCAAGTTGGGGTTGAGGGCGATCGCTGGGAACTAGACTAGAAGCTTGCAAAAACAGATTTATGAACCGCCCTCTTTCTCACTGATGAGACGCTTAAACAGCTCAAATTGCTGTTGTTCCTCTTCCTGCGTCTTAGGAGGATGAAACCAAACGGCTTCTGCGTCGGGTGTCCGACGGTGATAGAGCGCATCTAATGCGTCCAGATCATCCCGATGGGCAAGGACGTAGGTTCTTAATTCTGGTTTGGACATTTTGTCAAAGTCAGGCTTCATTCAAACCTCCAGAGTCCATCACGAGAAACAACAATCTCTAATTCATCACCTGCCAGGATGAAAATGTAGCCTGCCTGGTCATTAAAACGAAACAGGTGGATGTCTCGGTAGCAGTTAGACAGCCACTGGCAAACGACAATACAGGCGATCGCTTGCTCGGTAGTGGGGTAAATGGCTGGTTCCTCAATTCTGACACAGATACTATAGGTGATGGTCGGTGTGCTTTAGAAAGCGATCGCCCCTCCCTCACTGCCCCACCCGATCGCGCCCTCAAAGCGCAACGAGAAACCGGGTTTCTGAATGCAACCTAGCGGCTCACTACTACTTCTGTGGAGAAACCCGGTTTCTGGCTTTCAGAACCTCATCGCGTGCCTCGATCGCCCCTTTCAAGTTGGGGTCAAGAGCGATCGCTGAGAAGTGAACCAGGGATTAGAGCAGCGAGGGGCTGAAGCTTAGATTGCAAGCACGATCGCTAAGGCTTTGGCGATCGTCATCATTAGTTGTCTCATCCAGTTTTCCCAACTGCTTCACCAGGCGAGTTTCGGAAACAGAGCGCACTTGAAAGGTATCTGCGCCAGATAATTTGCTCAAACCATTGCTAACATTCGGTTCTAAGCGAACCATCCAGGGTCTTGCGGCGAACGGTTCTTTCCAGTCGGTCACAGGCACAATCACTTTGAGGAGTAGGATGCCAATGGCGTTGTCGTTAACGATGATAGCTGGGCGGGTTTTGCTAATCTCAGTGCCAAGAGTAGGGTCAAGCTTGACCAGCCAGATTTCACCCCTAAGCATCGGCTTGTTCAGCAGTAGCAGGACTGTCGTAGAAGTCTTCACCATCTAAAAGGGTGAAGGTGGTTAATTCGCTGCCGGGGGCGTAATCGTCGATCGCGGACATGGCGGCGATCGCTAACTGCTCTCGGCGTTGGGTGTTGGTTAAGCTGTGCTGTTCCTGTTGTACGAGTTGAAAGGCAACTTCAGCGATTTTCAAGCGATCGCGGACGGTGAGGTGAGGCAGTGCTTGCAAGATGTCTGCGGTTTCCATAACGGTAATTGACAGGATTATGTTTATTATCTCTAACAGTGGCACGATCGCCCCTGCCTCACTGCCTAGCCCGATCGCGCTCTCAAAGCCACCCTACCGCTTGATCTGCTTGAGCACTTCATCGCGTGCCTCGATCGCCCCTTTCAAACTGGGGTCAAGGGCGATGTAATGAACTGCGCTGACGGCGATCGCATTCAAACAGCTGTGAAGGTTACTCAAAATTAATTGGCGTTATTTCTCCAGCACCATTGATTCGGATTACGGCTCCAACTGACAACGATGATAGGAGCGCGCTGACCGTTGTGATCAGGGGCGCAAGATAATCGGGTCTAGTACTGCTTGAGTCTAGAATGATAATTCTGATGGTGAAATTGTTGAGGTTTTGCTGATAAGGGAGGTTTTTGTCAGCCGTGATAAAGGCATCAAACGGATGATTTTCAGCGAGTGCAAGGATTTCCCGATCGCTCAAACCTCTCCAACCCATGTCGTTCACGTTGTTGACAGTGTGATCGGCTTCGATGAGGGGTTGCTTGAGTTTTCGGCTCAAAAGATTTTCGTCAAGGAGCACTAACACCGGAATTTCGTTCCTGAAAGAGCATCACTTTGGCGATCGCGTCTAAAACTTGAATGGCTTGGGTTTGCAGGTAGGGAAAGTCATTGATAAACTCAGCAAGCCCCTCTTCGCCCTCCAAGTAATCAAAAAAGGTTTGCAAGGGTATGCGAGTGCCGCAAAAGACAGGCACGCCACTCATGATGTTTGGATCGCGGTGAATGATCTTGCGATGCTGCAAAATTTCCTGAACATTCATAGGAAGACGAAATGGATGAGCCTTGCATACATTTATTCTGGCACGATCGCCCCTCCCCTCCGACTCACCCGATCGCACTCTCAAAGCCACCCTACCGCTTGATCTGCTTGAGCACCTCATCGCGTGCCTTGATCGCCCATTTTAAGTTGGGGTCAAGGTCGATCGCCGCTTCAATTTCTTTGGTATGGAGTAATGACGTTCGGCAACATAGGGAAGTGTTTCCGATTCATCGTGACAAAGGTTGCTTGTGTGTATTCCACTGTGGCAGCAATCAACGCATCCGCTAATCCTGTGCCATGACTTTTGCCATAATCGCGACGATAGAGACCACCTTGCAGCGCGATTTCTTTAGTGGTAGCAATGATTTCAAAGGCAGAGACGAACGCATCTTATTTCGCTCGTTCTTTACCATCGCGAACTCCAGCGTATAGCTCGGCAACGGTAACAGCCGCAATTTGGAGATGAGCCGTTTGGCTTTCCAAATACGCGATCGCCTTGGGGTTGCCACGCAGGTAGTCAATCAGAACATCGGTATCGAGGAGTAAGCGCTCAGACACAATGGCTAATCTGGTGAGTTGAAGCGGTCAAGCTCGTTGCGGTAAGCGGTCAGGGTTGATTGCGCCTGATCGTGCCACATGCCGCGTGCTTGTTGGAGGAGCGCTTGACGGTTTTCGATCGCAAACTGACGAATGAATTGGGCAACTGCCTCACTCAAAATCTCATGCTCAGTTTTACCCGTTTGCTGGGCAATGGTCTGAATGGCGCTGACTTGCTGATCGCTCAGTTCAATTTGGCTAGTTTGCATTTTGGCTGGTCTGCATCACTTGTCTCATCTCTATTTGCATGGTATCGCACACATCAGAGCAGACGATCGCCCCTTCCCCACTACTCCAACCGATCGCGCCCTCAAACCAGCCCTACCGTTTAATCTGCTTAAGCACCTCGTCACGTGCCTCGATCGCCCATTACGTTAATCAGGTTCGCTGTACTCGATGACAGCCGCGATCGCGATGATGATTTCGAGCATTTTTTCTTCGGAAAGGCTTCCTAGCTTGTGAATCAGACGTTGGGTGTCTACGCCGCGTATTTGCAACACGTCTACAGCAGAAACTTTGGTTAGATTATTGGCAGTATCGGGGACAAGCCGGATGTGCCAGAGGTTCTGGGCAAAGTAATCTTTCCAGTCGGTAATCGGAGCGACCAGCTTAATGGGCAACTTCCCAACGGCATTGGAACTCACGATCACGGCGGGACGAGTTTTTCTAATTTCGGTGCCGATGGTGGGATCGAAGTTGACTAGCCAGACTTCACCGCGCTGCGGGATGGGATCAGTACTCAATCAAGTCTCCTGCTTGTAACTCGCGCCATTCGGTGTCTTGCTGATAGTGCGGCGCGATCGCCTCTGCTTGTGCTTGCAGCATCCGATGACGCTCTTGAAGGGGCAATTTCATGAAGGCGCGACGTTGTTTAAGGGTGAGATCGGCGTTTTGGCGATCGCCGGGTTCGAGTTGATTTTGCAGGTAAAGCACAACGGCATCGGTAATGATGGCATCGGGCGATCGCCCCTGCTGTTGTGCCAGATGCCGCACTTTGTCAAGTAAGGGGGCTTCTGAGTTCCATTCAAAAACAGTTGCCATACTATTTGCCACATCTGAACCAGTATCTTCATTTTAAGCTGAAGCAGCACGATCGCCCCTGCCTCACCGACCCACACGATCGCGCCCTCAAAGCGCAACGAGAAACCGGGTTTCTGAATGCAACCTAGCG
This sequence comes from Tildeniella sp., assembly GCF_059505325.1. Classification (NCBI taxonomy): domain Bacteria; kingdom Bacillati; phylum Cyanobacteriota; class Cyanophyceae; order Oculatellales; family Oculatellaceae; genus Tildeniella; species Tildeniella sp. The sequence goes on along the minus strand of NZ_JCACKI010000073.1, from coordinate 5,772 downwards.
GCTCACGACTACTTTGGTGGAGAAACCCGGTTTCTGGCTTTCAAAACCTCATCGCGTGCCTCGATCGCCCATTTTAAGCTGGGGTCAAGGGCGATCGCCTGGTTCAAATCTGCCAGTGCCGCGTCGTAACGCCCTTGCGCCTGGTAGATGAATCCTCGTTTACCCAAGGCATAAGCATCTTTGGGATCTAATTTGAGCACTGTGCTGAAGTTTTTCAATGCCTCTTCATAGCGCTTTATCGAACGATAAGTCTCGCCAAGATTGTAGTAAGCGGCAGCAAATTTAGAGTCAAGGGTGATCGCTTTTTGAAAGTTGGCGATTGCAACGTCCAGTTTCTTCTGCTTAGCCAGCGCAGTGCCTAGATTGTTGTAAGTGACGGGATCGTTGGGGGCAAGGGTAATCGCTTTGTTGTAATTGGTAATTGCCTCCTCCAACTTGTTCTGGGCTTGCAACGCATTGCTTAGACCGTTGTAAGCCCTGGCATAGTTAAGGTTGAGAGCGATCGCTTTGTTGTAATTGGTAATTGCCTCCTCCAACTTGTTCTGATCTTGCAGCGCATTGCCTAGATTGTAGTAAGCAGCGGCAGAGGTCGGATCGAGGTCAATTGCTTGTTTATGGGTAGTGATTGCCTCCTCCAGCTTATTCTGGTCTTTCAGCGCATTGCCCAAATTGGTGTAAGCGATTGCAATACTTGGATCAAGCTTGATGACGGCTCTGAATTCTGTTTCAGCATCCTGATAGCGCTTCTGATCACTATAGATAAAGCCCCGACCGAGATGGGCAAAGCGATTGTTGGGGTTTACTGTCAGAATGAGGTTAAAAATCTCCAGGGCTTCCTCTGTCTTGCCCTGTCCCCGCTTTGATTCACCTTCTACAAACACCCAGATAGCCCTTAGTTCTTCCTCAATGGGTGCGAGTTTGGCTCGTGCTTGTTGCACGTTGCGCTCGGCTTTGCGCTGGTCGGCTTCGGCTTTTGCCAGTTTTTGCTCGGCAGCCTTCACCTTCTCAGCCTGTGCGGTAGCTTGCTGCCGGACGTTTAGCAGGTCTCTCTGTGCGATCGCCACTTTCTGGCTTGCCTGCTGCAAATCTCGGTTTTTGGCGTTCAGGTCGGCTTTGGCAGCTCGAAATCTCCGGTTTTCCGCTTGAAGATCTTCTCTGATATCCTTTACCTGATCTTTTGCCGTCTTCGTCTCGCTGATTGCTTTTTCCCTATCCTCTTGCACTTGCGTCAGATTTTTGGTTGCGTCTGCTTCCCGTTTCGTTGCTGCGTCTGCATTCCTGGTTGCGTTGCTTGCCATCATTCCCGCCACGATCGCAATCGGCACGGTCAACCCCAACAGTGTGCCTGCGATCGCCAAGCGTCGGGTGGCTCTGCGTTTAGCGTTATCGAGGGTTTGATTAGCTTCTGCGAGGGTTTGGTTAGCTTCTGCCAGAATGCGATTTGCCTCTTCCATGTCTTGACGTTCCAGGCGATCGCTGGCGCGAAGAAAGCGGTTGTCTGGCTCACTCAGGTTTTTGCCTTCTGCCCAGGCTTGCGCTTCTTTCAAGGCATTGCCGCGTAGCAGTCGAGAGTCGTCCTTACGTTCCGATGCTTCCCAGGCGGTAAAAGCGGCAGCGTAGGGACGTAGCTGCGCCAGAACGGTGTCTACCCAGGTCTGGTTAAAGACTGACTGATAGATCCGGTTGTAGGACACCAGCTTGCCCTGGTGCTCCACGACCAGTCCCGATAGGCGGAGGTCGATTTGCTCCGGGCTGGCATCGGCGGGGATGTCTCCAGCTTGGAGGATTTGCTGGTAGAGTCCGAGGAGTTGCCCTTTGCGTTGCTCGTTGCTAATGAGCCGATCGCGGATCGTCCGCAAATGCACCGGATCATCATGGGATTCCCAGCTTGTGATGATGCGGCTTTGGACAAGGGATTCGACTCGGGAGAAGTCAAAGGGGTGTGGGGTGTGGGGTGTGGGGTGTAAGGGTAAGGAAGCGTTTTGAGTTCCTCCCCCTGCCTCCCCTGCTTCCTCTGCCCCCAACTGCCTGTTGCTTCCTGCCTCCTGCCTTCTGCCTTCTGCCTCCTGACTAATCAACCGACACAGCTTCTGAGTCAAAAACGGCTGTCCCCCTGTCCAATTGAGCACCGATCGCAGGATAGCAGTGGGATCGCTGACGTAATCGCGCAAGCCTTCTTCCAGAGGTTTGGCTTCCTCAAGCTGAAAGCCGTTGAGGGCGATCGCACGTCCCACATTAAACGGCGTACTGCGCTCGTTGCGGATCAAGTCGGAAGGCGTTGCGACACCCAACAGCGCGAAGGTGAGACGCTTGTAGGAAGGTTTATCCGCGCGTTCGTTGTAGCAGTCGCGGATGAGGGCAAAAAAGTCGTCGATCGAGAACTTCAGGCTGAGGACGCTATCGATTTCGTCGATGAAGATGACGATCGAGGGGGCGATCGACTCCAGCAAGACCTGTTCAACCAACTCGCTGAGGCGCTGCACGGGAGAGAGATGATCCCGCTCTCGCCACCACGATCGAAAGCTGATGGTGGTCATCAGGTTGAACGCACTCACAAGACTGAGGGCAATGCCTGCATACCACTGGTCGGGCGTAATGTTGTCGCTGCCAATCCGCGTCAGGTCGATCACCGCACAGGCAACGCCTTCTGCCTGCAACCGCTGCATCACCCGCACCCGCAAACTCGACTTGCCCATCTGCCGCGAGTTCAGCACGTAGCAAAACTCTCCGGCTTTAAGCCCTTCGTACAGGTCGGTATCCGCCTGTCGGACAACGTAGGTCGGTGCATCGGCGGGGAGGCTGCCTCCGACCTGGTATGCGTAGCTCATGGTAGATGGGGTGTGGGGTGTGGGATGTGGGGTGTAGGCGAGTGGGAAAAGGGGAGAGGAAAAGTAGTAGGGTGGGCAATGCCCACTCTACTTAGGAGTATGTTTGGGCATTATCATTGAACCTCTGAGTATTGTCGTTGAACCTCCGAACATGGCGCGTGAATGTCTGAGTATCATCGTTGAACCTCTGAGCATGGCGCGTGAATGTCTGAGTATCATCGTTGAACCTCTGAGCATCGCGCGTGAACCTCTGAGCATCGGGCATGAACCTCCGAGCATCGCGCGTGAACCTCCTGATCATCGTCGTCGAACCTCTGAGTATCGTCGTCGAACCTCTGAGTATCGTCGTCGAACCTCTGAGTATCGTCGTTGAACCTCTGAGCATCGTCGTTGAATCTCCAAGCATCGTCGTTGAATCTCCAAGCATGGCGCGTGAATGTCTGAGCATGGCGCGTGAATGTCTGAGTATCGTCGTCGAACCTCTGAGCATCGTCGTTGAATCGTCGAGTGCAGTAGAAGTCGGGGTTCTTAACGAACACTGTCGCGTTAGCCTGATAACTGACGCAGAACCCCGACTTCTTGACCCACCCACCTTAATCTGCCTTCTGCCTCCACCTTTTATCCTTCATCCTTCATCCTTTCCCCCCAAGCCGATCGCCAAAATACCGCCGATACAGCTCACACCGAAACGTCACATCATTGTCCTGCAAGTTCACTAGCCCCATACTGTGAAGCTGAAACGCCTGCACCGACTGCAACCGGACGGGGTCTGACGTTTGTACGACTCGTTTCACCGCCAGTGCCATTTCTGGGCGTTGTTCCAGGTTCCACAGATGCCGTCGCAGGTGGTCGCCGTAGAGTCCCGCTTCGGTGGGAGCGGTTTGCAGCAGGCGGTTCAAGGTGGTCTCCTGACGTGCCACATGATACAGCGCGACTCTCACAAGATAGGGATGTCCACCCACCATTGCCATGAGTGGCTCGATCTCGATCGCCGTCCAGCGCAACCCGTGACGTTGGGCGAGGTTTTGCACTTGCTCAGCGGTGAATTCTGGGAGTTCGATCGGCAAGCCCACATTAAACGGCGACTGGTTAATGTTCATGGGAATGTACACCTCCGTGGAATGCACCACGACGAGGCGGAGTTTCTTCCACAGGTCGCTATTCTTCGCCGCCTCATGCCATGCCCGCAGCAAGCCAAAAAAGTCTGACGCAACGTTGGGATGGTTAAACACCATGTCTACTTCATCCAGGCAAAGGGTGAGTGGACTGGTGATGCTGGGCAGCAGGTAGTCTTCAAAGTACGCGGTGCAGTTGTCCTTGCTGCCAAAAATGTCATCCCAGTAGTCGGCAAGCTTGTTGGGCAATTGCAGTCGTCGCCCCACGCTGGCGCAGAACCACTTTAAGAACTTATCCAGGTCGTTGAAGATCGCGGCATCGGCAATCTGGAAGCTCAGCGGTACGGTGAGATGGTGGTGGTCTCCCGCACGGCGTAAAATGCGCGCCATTAAGGAAGTCTTACCCATCTGTCGGGGCGCTTTGATGCGGATCAGGGCACCCGGTTTGACGATCGCCTCATAGCATTGAGCTTCGATCGTGGTGCGCGCACTGCCCTCTCTAGGAACGCGATCGATGTAAAAGGCAGAGGCAAGATCCACCTGTCCTTCGGGGAGTTCGGGTTCGGCGATGGGGAGCGGGTGGGTGGGGGAGGCAGAGGGGGCGGAGGGGGCAAGGGAGGCAGGGGGGCGATCGTCCTCTGCTGCATCCTTTACCCAATCACGGGAATCCTGGCTGCTGCCCACCAGACTCAGAACTTCCTGCAAGATGATCGGCGTATCGGCATCGGTCATCCACTCTCGCTGCTGGATGCGTTGCAGATAGCCGCGCAGGTCATAGTTGAGCGGTGACGTGAACGGAAAATTGACCCGAATGGGTAGAATGCCAGGGCGATGGTCTTCACGGGTATCGCGCAACTGCTTTGCCCGTCGCACTTCCTCCGTCACCATCTCACTCACGGCAGACTGGGGCGACAGCAACAGCAAAAAGAAATCACACTGCTCTAGTGCATCATCGATCCGCTGCGACCAGTTCTCGCCCAGGCGAATACTCTCACCCGCCAGGAAAACGTGGTGTCCAGCCGCTTGCAACGACTCGTAAAACTGCTGAGCCAGACCACTATCCGGCTCTTTGCTGCGGTAGCTGATAAACACCCTGGCAGCGGTTGGGGAAGACTCACTGCCAGCGAAGCGCGTTTCATGACCAGGCATACGAAAATCTACGGAGGCGATCGTCTGCTCATCTTATCTGATTTTATTTTGCAAAGGCTGTAAATTGTTGAGCTATCAGCTATCAGCTATCAGCTATCAGCTATCAGCTATTAGCCATCAGCTATCAGCCATACCCTTCTTGTCCCCTTGGCTCCCGCTGACCACTAAACGCTGACCGCTCACTGCCAACGCCTACAGCGCCAAAGTCTTAGCCCTTTTAGTCAAGTCCTCATCGTCTGCATTCTGCTGCCTGAGTAATTAAACTCTTGCACTTTCAAAACCCTCAAGTATAATCACAGCAAACATTGCGAGGGCTTTTAGGATATGAATAAAGGTGAACTAATCGATAAAATTGCAGAAAATGCAAGCGTGACCAAAAAAGATGCTGATGCTCTGTTGACAGCGACGCTAGAAGTGATTCTCGAAACCGTAGCGGCTGGAGAGAAAGTGACGCTGGTTGGCTTTGGCACCTTTGAGGCGCGCGATCGTCAGGCACGCGAAGGACGCAATCCCTCTACAGGCAAGCCCATTCAAATTCCAGCCACCAGAGTACCTGCTTTCAGCGCTGGCAAAGTCTTTAAAGAGAAGGTGCTTGAGAAGGCTTAGAGCTTAGGCGTTACTAGGAATTAGCTATCAGCTATCAGCTATCAGCTATCAGCTATCAGCTATCAGCTATCAGC
>NZ_JCACKI010000072.1:0-215350 GCF_059505325.1 Tildeniella sp. | reverse complement strand
GTCTCATTGAGACAACGGCATATCAGTACTTTCAAGACTTTTCTACATCACTAAGCGTGGGGGCTAAGAACTGTTTAAGACTTATCTAGCAGCCTTGCAGCTTTCTTGATCAATCAGCTCTAAAGACAGAGTGTTGGCGTTCAGCTTGGATTTTTCCACGTTATAATAAGTACCCATGAACTGGTCATCGTATATTCCCCCTAGCGTGTCAGTAGAGTGAAGACCCTCAGAACAATGTTCACCGAGAACCAACAGCAAGACACAGACCGGCTTTCTTGCATCTTTGCCGATCAGTGTTGCGCTTTAGAGAAGCTTTTCGTGAGGTCTAGCCAATTTTAGCTTGCTGCTACCACTGGGTCGGAAGTTTGCTGCTAAGCAAGCGACACTTAGGTCAATTTGCATCATGGATGTCGCAAAGCTGAGCTGCATAAAGCATGCAGTGTTGAAGCTGGTCTTGAGCATCACGTACCCGTAAGCGGTTGCGGGAGCGGCGGTTTAGTTGTTGGTAGATAGGTGCAATGGCCATCCACTGGATGCTGGTGTTAGGGCTCAATTTGGTTTTCAGGAAGGTGATGCTGTCGTGGTAGCCCCATACTGCCAGGTATCTCGCGAAAGCCTTTTGTCAAACACCATTTGATCGTCAAACAGCAGCCGGTCGCGTACAGAGTTTTCCAAGTGAAGGGGTGAAGTGATGGGACGAATTTTTCTCTGGGCTGAACAAGGAAGCCCCATTGATGGCGACATTGATACAGCCTTCTTGGCGCGGCTGCATCACCAGAGCGCTGGAGAGCTAAAAGGTCAAGGCTTTTCGGTTTTAGAAGTGCCGGTGGGACTGAGTTTGCCAAAGGCGATCGCCTGGATTAATGTGCGAGCACAACCCGGCGATGTGGCTTTAGCGCTTGAAACCGCGACCTTCCCCAGTGCGAATGTGCGAGGCACCAGCGTTTTTTATCTCGCTAACAACACGGAACGGCGGACTCAAGCCGAACACCTTTTGCAAGCGCTGGCGCAGCAAGTGCCAGCGCTGGTCAGTCGTGGGGTGCAACCCGATACAGCCACGGCAAGCGGCAGCTTGGCTTTCACTCGCCAGATCAGCATTCCTTCACTAGTTTTAAGTCTCGGCTTTGTCACCAATTTGAAAGACCGGGATCTCATGTTTGAGCGCTTCAACGAATTAGCGCACGGTCTTTTCAAAGGTTTGTTGCAGTGGAGTCGCCGTTTAGCCGAGCCGCGCACCGGTTTGCCCTTGCCGCCCATTCCAGTCAGTATCAACGGACAAATGTACAGCGAGCAGGGCATCCTGGTCGAAGGCAATGCCTATGTGCCTGCTGAGCTGATTGATCAATATGCCATTGCCATACCCCGTGCGACAACAGCGGGATGGCGTCACTATGGCGGTGTCACTTACATCCGCGCCATTGAACTGCGTGAAGCTGGCGTGCTGGTTGGTTGGGAGTCCGAAACAAGTACAGCACTGCTACAGACGCTCCTGTCCTTTCAGCCAGAAGCGTTGGGCGACATTATTGGTCCTGGCTATCTCCTGCCCTCAGACTATGAGGTGTTTCTCAAGCAGGTAAACCCCGAAGGGTTGCAGAAGTTGCCTGACATCGCCCAACTTTATCAAGCAGAGGCGTCGATCGAAGGTGTCAATCCTGATGTCGCCTTTGCGCAAGCTTTGTTAGAAACTAATTGCTTTGCCTTTAGCAGTTTGTTGCCACCGACTCAAAACAATTTTGGTGGTCTCGGCGCAATTGGTGGGAGTCGCGAATCGGCTAGCTTTCCGAATGCCCAGATTGGAGTGCGCGCTCATATTCAGCACCTAAAAGCCTACGCCAATGAGGCACCGTTGGTGCAGGCAGTGGTTGATCCACGTTTTTCCTTTGTGACCCGAGGCGTCGCTCCCAGAGTCGAGCAACTCAGTCGGCGCTGGTCAGCCGAGGCTGACTATGGTGCCAAGATTCTCGCGTTGCTCAGACGCTTGTATGGGTCGGCAGGCTTACTCTAGGGGCGCGATCGTCGGTATCAAGTGCCCCTCTGCCAGTGCAAAAAACACTCTTGGCTGAACAACCGCTTTCAGTCGTTGGCAATCTCGATGGCAGCAGTACGCCTTTATTGCTGCAGATGGGCATGATGACCAAGGGGGATGCTTGTGCCAGACTCGATGAGGCAAGCGACTAAATTTTCTTATGAGTGCCACGCAAGCAACGCCAGAGCAGGGACAACTGGTGAGAGTCCGGCAGCGACAGTATGTCGTGACGGCTGTCCGTCAAACCACGCTGCCCGCCAGTCCCCTCCTGCCAACAGCAACACCACCCCAAAGCCTAGTCCTGCTCTCCTCGATTGAGGATGATGGACTGGGGGAAGAACTGCAGGTGATTTGGGAATTAGAGCCTGGGACGCAGGTGTATGAGCGGGTAGAGTTACCGCAACCGACTGGTTTTGATGATCCGGCTCGCTTGGATGCCTTCCTTGATGCTGTGCGCTGGGGTGCGGCATCTTCGGCAGATATTCGCACACTGCAAGCTCCCTTTCGCAGTGGGATTGATATTGAGGATTATCAACTTGACCCAGTGGTACGGGCCATTCAAATGCCCCGGGTCAACTTGCTGATTGCAGATGATGTGGGACTGGGGAAAACGATCGAAGCGGGATTGGTCGCCCAAGAACTGATCATTCGTCATCGCTGTCGCCGGATGCTGATTGTGTGTCCGTCATCGCTGCAAGTGCAGTGGCGCGATCAGATGCGGGACAAGTTTGGGCTAGAGTTTCGGCTTGTCGATAGTACGTTGATGAAGTCACTACGACGGCAACGGGGCATTCATGTGAATCCCTGGGTGCATTTCCCGCGACTCATTACCTCGATCGACTTCCTCAAGCGCGATCGCCCCCTGCGACTGTTTCGAGAAGTGCTGCCAGCCGAAGGGGAATCGCTTTATCCACGTCGCTTTGATCTGCTGATTGTGGATGAAGCCCATAACGTGGCTCCTTCAGGCAGTGGGCAATATGCGATCGACTCACAGCGAACGGCGACTATTCGCTTGCTGGTGCCGCACTTTGAGCACAAGCTCTTTCTCACTGCCACCCCTCATAATGGTTATCCCGAAAGCTTTACAGCCTTGCTCGAACTGTTGGATGCTCAGCGGTTTGCGAGAGGGGTCGAACCGGATCGCAACCAACTGCAAGTGGTGATGGTGCGGCGCTTGAAGCAGGAGATGAAAAATTGGGATGATTCCCCGATGTTTCCCGAACGGAAGTTGGTGGCGATCGCGGTCGACTATCCGCAGGCAGAGCGTCAGGCGCATGCGTCCCTGAAGCGGTATACCGAACTGCGAACAAAGGGCGCTCACGACAACCTGGAAAAGTACGCCACGGAGTTTGTCTTAAAGCTGCTCAAGAAACGGCTGTTTTCCTGTCCACAGGCATTCCTCACAACCCTGACGCAGCACCAAGAGTCCTTAACGACCGCACGGCGGCGGCAAACCAGTAGCCTATCGAAACCAACGGAAGGGCTATTGCGGCGACAACTAGAGCAGGTGGAAGAAGAATTTGCTGACGATGCCGTGTATGAAGCGGTGACAGATGAGTCGATCAGCCATACTAGCCGTTTATTTCGGACGTTGACAGCAGAAGAACAAGGCTTGCTGCGAGAGATGCTTCAGTGGGCGGAAGGGGCAGCCCAACAGCCCGACGCTAAGGCAACCCAACTGCTCGACTGGATCAACGCCACCATTCGTCCCCAAGGGCAGTGGTCAAACGAGCGCGTGATTATCTTCACCGAGTATCGAGCCACGCAGAAATGGCTCCATAACCTGCTAGCAGCCGAAGGGTTGGCGCAAGGCGATCGCCTGCTGACGCTTTATGGTGGGATGCAATCGGACGATCGCGAAGCGGTGAAAGCAGCCTTTCAAACGCATCCCGATGTGTCTCCCGTGCGGATTCTGCTGGCGACTGATGCGGCTTCCGAAGGTCTGGACTTACAAAACTTCTGTTCGCGGCTGATCCACTACGAAATTCCCTGGAACCCTAACCGGATGGAGCAGCGGAATGGGCGGATTGACCGTCATGGACAGCGAGCGCCTGAAGTACGGATTTACCATTTTGTGGGCAAGGGCTACCAGGAGCAAGCCACGAGCGGGATTCGTCCTGGTGATTTAGATGGGGATCTAGAGTTCCTGATGCGGGCGGCGCTCAAGGTAAACAATATTCGGGAAGACCTGGGCAAAGTCGGTCCGGTCATTGCAGCCCAGGTGGAAGAGGCGATGTTGGGGCGACGGGTGACACTCGACACTGCTAGGGCAGAGCAAGAATCGGCACCGGTGCGGCGGATGCTCAAGTTTGAACGCAAGGTGCGAGAGCAAATTGAGAAGCTGCGCGAGCAGTTACAGGAGACGCGGCAAAATCTGCGGCTGACACCAGAAAACGTGGAAGCAGTGGTGCGGATTGGCTTGGAGTTGGCCGATCAGCCCCCCTTAATCGAGACAACAGTTGAAGGGGTGAAGGGTCCAGTGTTTCATTTGCCACCCCTGAAGAGTAGCTGGGCTGTCTGCGCGGAGGGGTTAGAGCATCCTCACACCAAAGTAATGCGTCCGATCGTGTTTGATGCTGATGCGGCACATGGACGCGATGATGTGGTGCTGGCACACCTGAATCACCGTTTGGTGCAGATGTGTTTACGGTTGCTGCGGGCAGAGGTCTGGTCTACAGAGGGCAGAAAGCAACTGCATCGAGTGGCTGCCAGAGTGGTGTCCTCGAAGGCAGGGTTAGAAACGCCAGCAGTGGTGGCGTATGGGCGACTGGTGCTGCTAGGAAGTGACCAGCAACGGCTGCATGAAGAGGTGATTACGGCAGGTGGGGTGTTGAAGGAAGGGCGCTTTAGCCGTCTGGGTGTGATGCCGCTACAGGCGGCGTTAGGAGCAGTGGCTGCTGGTGAAGTGCCCGCAGCAATGCAGCAGCAGTTGGCGGCGCGGTGGGACAAATGCGCCGAGCCGCTGATGCAGGCACTCACAGTGCGGCAGGGCGAGCGAACCGTCAGCCTGCAACGGGATTTGCAGAACCGGGCAGAGAAGGAGATGGCTGACATTGCTGCCATCCTCACTGAATTGCGAACCAGCATTCTCAGGGAGTTGGACGAACCGCAGGTGGAGCAATTGACGCTCTTTAGCAACCCAGAACGAGAGCAGTTTGAGCGAAATATGAACAGCCTCAAAGCCAGAGCAGCCCAAATTCCACAGGAGATTGAACAGGAAACGAGTCTGATCCAGAAGCGGTTTGAAAACCCGACAGCACGGCTGTTCCCTTTGGCAGTTATGTTCCTAGTCCCACAGAAACTGGCAAGATAAATGCATATCATGGATTGTTTACCAAGCAGGTTGAGATATGTGGGTTGAGAGAATTGCGCTTGAAAATATTAAGCTTTTTAAGAAGCAGGAAATTTGCTTCGGCTCAAAATCAAAACCATCTTTGTGGATAAATTTGATTGGTACAAATGGAGTAGGAAAAAGTACGCTGCTTCAGGCTCTAGCTTTACTTCTTGCAGGACCAGAAGCTACCAGAAAGCTTTTACCGCAACCAAAATTCTGGGTTCGTGAGCCAACAATTCCAGGAAAAATAAAAATTACTTTACACAGAGATCCTGTTGACAAAGCTAATTCTGGTGAAAATTCAAAAGAAAAACAGTTTTCATATTCTTATCTCATTACTGGGAGTCAACAACTTGAGGTATCTAAAGAGTGGTATTCGCAACCAACAATCATACCTGGGAAGGAAAAAGGTTTGAATTGGCTTAGGAAAAATGCATTTAGTTTTTATGAACATGGATGGTTCTCAGCAGGATATGGTATTTTTCGCCGCATGTCTCGTAGTTCAGAAGTGGTAATTCCTGGAAAACTCGAGAAACCAAACCGTGCTGGCAATTTTATTTCTCTCTTCAATGACGACTATACGTTCAGTTCTTTTGAACAGTGGATGGTCTATTTAGATTTTCGACTTGCAAAAGCCCCAGATGATAATGAGGCGAAGCGTATGCGCGATCTGGGAGAGGCAGCAATAGAACGAGTTTTACCTGGCAATATAAAAATTGCTGAAGTTACACCTGATGGACTTATTCAGTTTGATGTCGATGGTAAGAGGGTTTCAGCTTTAGGACTGGCAGATGGTTACAGAAGCATGATTGCATTTGCTAGCGACTTGATTTGGCGAGTATTACAAGCATTTCCTGGGTTAGAGAACTTAAAGGAGGCAAGAGGAGTGGTTTTGATTGATGAATTGGAAAGCCATTTGCATCCAGCTTGGCAAAGGAAAATAGCTGATTGGTTAAGAGATGTATTTCCAAAAATTCAATTCATAGTTGCTACTCACAGCCCACTGATTGTCGCAGGTTCAGGAGATGATGCTTTAACTTTACTACTAGAGGTAATCGATGGTGAATCAAAGGTGACTCCAATCACAAACATGGAACTTTCTGCCCTTGATGCTGATCATCTTCTGAGAAGCCCTGCTTTTGGTTTGGAATCTACACATTCTCCAGAAACACAAAAGAAAATCGAGCAATATCACGAACTCTCTAGAAGAAAAGATAGATTGAACGAACATGAGAAAGAAGAGCTTAAAGAGCTTAGGGAATTCATGAAAGAAGCACAGCCAATAGGTGGGCCTCCTGAACCAAATAGTTTAGAAGCACGGATCAATGCTTTTCTTGAGGAGACTTTACCTCAATGATTCCTGTAACGCGAATACCTGAGCCTAAAGCAATCACAAGAAATGGTGTTAGATGGCTGAGGAAGGTGAAAGAGACAAGAGATAGCTTAAACAACGCACTTGCTGATCCTTCCAAGAAGAATGAGATCAATAAAGCTCGGAACAAGCTTAAACAGGCTATAGAAAAGTACAGACATGATGATATAAAAAAAGCCCTTGTAAAAATGTTTTTGGGTAAGTGTGCTTACTGCGAGAGTAGAATCCCCCACATCACCTACGGTGCAATTGAACACTTTCGACCCAAAAGTGATCCAGCTTTCGAACATCTAGCTTTTGAATGGACGAATCTTCTTCTCTCTTGTGATATCTGCAACGATGCTGGACATAAAGGAACAAAGTTTCCTGTTGATTCTAGTGGTAACCCCTTATTCATTGATCCAACAGATGGAGTGATAAATCCTAATACCCATCTTGACTTTTCCTGGGATGAAGTTGCTGAACTTGCAAGTATTTATGGTCGTGATGCTAAAGGACAAGAGGTTGAACGGGTTTTCGAGTTAAACCGTAAAGAGCTACTAAAAATTCGCAGTCAACACATCAAATTATTAATTGTCCTACTCGAACTTGCTAAAACTGGTCATCCAGGAGCAATAGCACTTTTGAAAGAGTCGTGTGAACCGGGTGCTGAGTATAGTGCTTTTGCTCTTATTCATATTTGTCCTCACCTCCCTTAATATTCATGTCTACTGCACGTCATCACGCTGAATGGTTGTCGCTGGTTGAAGCATCGGGTCCATTTCTGAGCTTGCCGGTGCTGCTCAAGGCGTTTCCAGCAGGGTTGGATGCCCATGAGCCGGAGCCTTTGAAGCTGTTGCGATCGGCTTACGAAGAATGGCAGGACAGCCAGTTTGGGTTGAAGCCGGAGCCAGCGATCCATCGGGCGTGGGTGGAGTTTGTGCTGAAGCAAACGCTGGAATTGCCGGAGGACGTGTTGCTGAGTGGGCAGCAGATGCCACCGGGGTTGAGCGTGGCCATTGCCGAACAAAACGAAACCCTACGTCCGGATTGGGTGATCGTGAATCCGGCAGGGACAGCGGAGGCGGGGAAGCCTCGGTTACTGGTGCAACTTGTGCCATCAGGGCAGGCTTTAGAGAAGCCGTTAAAGGGATCGCGGTGGGCGGCGAGTCCGGCGACTCGAATGATGGAGTTGCTGCACGCCTGTAATGCGCGGTTGGGACTGGTGACGAATGGCGAACACTGGATGCTGGTGAATGCGCCGAAGGGAGAGACAACGGGGTTTATTTCCTGGTACAGCATCCTGTGGGTAGAGGAGCATCTGACGCTGCGGGCGTTTCGGAGTTTGTTGGTGGCGCGACGGTTCTTTGGGGTCGAGGACTCCCAGACGCTGGAGGCGTTGCTGACCCAGAGCGTGGCGGATCAGCAGGAAGTGACCGACCAGTTGGGCTATCAGGTGCGGCGGGCTGTAGAGGTACTAGTGCAGGCGATCGCTCGTCTCGACCAGGATCAAAATGGAGCTTTGCTGAAAGACATTGCCGAGTCTCAGCTTTATGAGGCGGCTCTGACAGTGATGATGCGGCTGGTGTTTCTCTTTTGTGCGGAGGAGCGGGGGTTGTTGCTGTTGGGCGACCCGATTTATGACCAGCATTATGCGGTGTCTACGTTGCGGGAACAGTTGCGCTCGCACGCCGATTTGCATGGGGAAGAAGTGTTGGAGCGGCGATCGGATGCCTGGTGTCGCTTGTTGGCAACCTTTCGGGCAGTGTATGGCGGCATTTTTCACGATACATTGCAGCTTCCAGCCTATGGCGGCAGTTTGTTTGACCCCGATCGCTTTCCGTTTCTGGAGGGGCGGGGGCAGGGGACGCATTGGCAGGAAACAGGGGCTGATCCGCTGCGGATCAATAACCGGATTGTGTTGCACTTGCTAGAGGCGCTGCAAATCCTGCAAATTCGAGTACCGGGCGGTGGCGTGGAACCGCGTCGGCTGTCGTTTCGGGCGTTGGATATTGAGCAGATCGGGCACGTCTATGAGGGCTTGCTGGATCATACGGCGGTGCGGGCAACCTCGACGGTGTTGGGGCTGGTGGGCACGCGCTATGAGGAACCAGAGGTGGCACTGGCAGAATTAGAGCGGTTCCAGGCGCAAGGTGAAGCGGCGTTGCTGGCGTGGTTGAAGGAGCAGACGGGACGATCGCTCTCTGCGTTGAAGAAAGCCTTGGGTGCGGAGCTTGAGCCACGCGACCAGCAGCGTTTGCGATCGGCTTGCAACAATGACTCGGCACTGCTCGATCGCGTCCTTCCCTTCGCTGGGTTAATTCGGCAGGATACGCTGGGCTACCCGGTGGTGATTCCGGCAGGGGCGGTGTATATGACGGAGGGGGTCGATCGCCGTCAATCTGGGACGCACTACACGCCGCGCAATCTGACGGAGGAGATTGTGCAGTATACGCTGGAGCCGTTGGTGTATGAGGGCGTGGCAGAGGGCAAGCCGAAGGAAGAGTGGCGGTTGCGATCGGCGGCGGCATTGCTGCAACTGAAGATTTGCGATATGGCAATGGGCAGTGGGGCGTTTTTGGTGCAGACCTGTCGCTATCTGGCTGGAAAGCTGGTGGAGGCGTGGCAGCAGGCGGAGGCAGAGCATCCGGGGCAGGTGGTAATTGCGCCAGAGGGCACGCTGTCGGGGGCACGTCCAGAGGAGTGCCCGATTCCGAAGGATGCGGATGAGCGGTTGGCGGTGGCACGGCGGATTGTGGCGGATCGCTGTCTCTACGGAGTCGATAAAAACCCGTTGGCGGTAGAGATGGCGAAACTGTCGCTGTGGTTGGTGACGCTGGCGAAGGGGCGACCGTTTACGTTTGTGGATCATGCGCTGAAGTGGGGCGATTCGCTGCTGGGGATTACCAGACCAGAGCAAATCGAGTTTCTGAAACTGAATCCTGAAAAAGAAGCGGTACAACTGAGAACGGTGTCCGATCGCTGGAAACCCTTTGTGCAACGAGCGATCGCCAAACGGCAAGAGCTAGAAAACTTTAGCGTGTCCGATATTGCCGATATTCAGAAGAAGGAACAGCTCAACCGTGAGGCAGAAGCAGCGATCGCCCATGTGCGGCATGTGGGCGATTTTTTGGTGGCGGAGGCATTGGCGCAGGCGGGCAAAACCTCTGACCTGACGGATGAGGAAATTCAGGTGTTGGCGGAGGTGGTGATTGAGGCGTTGGATGAACCCGATGCGGAGAAGCAGAACCGGGAGATTGCTGCGATTCTGGCAAAGACTGAACGCATGATGAATCTGGGCAATCCAGCCAATCAACCGCTTCGCAAACCGTTTCATTGGCTGTTGGAGTTTCCTGAAGTGTTTTTGCAGGACGATGCACCGAGGGGTTTTTCCGCCATTGTGGGGAATCCACCATTTCAAGGCGGAAAGAAAATAACTGGAGCTGTGGGCACTGACTACCGAACACTCTTAGTGGAATATTTAGCAAAAGGTGCGCGAGGAAATGCCGATCTCTGCGCTTACTTCTTTTTGAATGCCGGGAACCTGATTGCATCCGGCGGCAATCTCGGACTCGTCGCTACCAATACCATCGCCCAAGGCGACACCCGCGAGGTGGGATTGGATCAATTGGTTGCCCAGGGCTACACGATCCCCCGTGCTGTGCCCAGCCGCCCATGGCCGGGAACCGCAGCGCTAGAAGTAGCCTATGTATGGTTGCATAAGGGGGACTGGCAACAGAACTTTGTGTTGAATGAAAACCCTGTAGACGGAATAACAGCATTTTTGACTGCTCCGGGGAAAGCGTTAGGTAGTCCCCATTGCTTATTAAGCAATGAAAATAAGTCTTTTATCGGTTCTTATATTTTAGGAATGGGCTTTGTGCTGGAACCGGAGGAGGCTCAAGCTTTGATAGCTAAAGACCTCAAAAACAAAGATGTTCTGTTTCCTTATCTCAATGGACAGGATTTGAACAGCAATGCTGAACAATCACCAAGCCGTTGGGTAATTAACTTTTTCGATTGGCCTCTGGATGCTGAGCATGATGATCCCAAAAAGCCTAAAGGTGCGCCCTATGCCGCTGATTATCCCGATTGTTTGATGATTGTCGAAGCGAAGGTTAAACCTGAGCGTACACGAAAGAAAGATGATGGAGACTTTGCCCTTAGAACTCCACTCCCCCAAAAATGGTGGATTTATGCAGATAAAAGACCAGCACTTTATGAGGCGATTTCAGAATGCGATCTGGTTTTGGTAGCAGCTAGAGTGAGTAAGTTGCTTATGTTTGCACTTGTACCAAAATTGCAGGTTTACAGTGAACAGTTAGTTGTGTTGGCAATTGCAAATAATGCTAGTTTTGCTCTTGCTCAATCATCGATTTATGTTTTCTGGGCTTGGGAATATTGCTCAACAATGAGAGATGCCGGAATTCGCTTTTCTCCGACTGATGGCTTTGAAAATTTTCCCTTCCCCACACCCGATCCTTCAGATCTCAGCATCCAATTCCCAACTCTCAACACGATCGGCGAAACCTACTACACCCATCGTCAGGCAGTCATGCGCGATCGGCAGGAAGGGCTGACCAAAACTTACAACCGCTTCCATGATGCCAACGAGACGGCAAGTGATATTCAGACATTGCGAGAGTTGCATGTTGAGATGGATCAGGCAGTAGCCGCTGCCTACGGTTGGCAAGACCTCGCCTTAGAGCACGGTTTTCATCAGACCAAACAGGGCGATCGCTTCACCATCAGCGAAGTGGCAAGACGGGAAGTGCTCGATCGGCTCTTGGAGTTAAACCATCAACGCTACGCCGAAGAAGTCGCCCAGGGTATGCACGATAAGAAGAAGGCAAAAGGGAAAGGGCAGAAGGCAAAGGGTAAAACCAGTAGCAAGCAAGAAGATGCTCAAGCTGACGATGGGCAGATGTCTTTGTTGTAGATTCGGTCTGTGACAGTGATTTCAGCGCTCGTAGATTCGGTCACTCACACGTAGATACTCTAAGAACTTCTCAATGCACTGCATCCCTCTACAACTCTACAACTCATATCTACCGCAATTTTATCTAAAGAATTATGAGCTAAAAAAGTAGACACTGTAGTTCTTATGTACTATATTCAAAAAGCAGGTTGCTCTATAGTGTTCAGCAAGGACTGCTAACTGTGCTTTGCTGAACTGTAATTCTTTCCAATTCAAACTTTCTAACAGTTCTTCTTCTTTCTACACAGTCAAATCTTGAGTTAGACCAACAGATTGTCCGGACTCAAGGTGAGCTTTTCGTATAGAAAAGAAAAGGCTTTGAGGAAAGTTTTATGCACGACTTGTCTAGTATCAGAAGCAAATTGAAATATATGCACCATCCAACCTTGCCATCCCTTCAAGATATCGAGAGACAGATGCAACCACATGTTGCTGATGTTGCAGAAGTTTTGCGCTTGTATACCGATGCAGTAGACAAGTATTACGAAATGAATAAGCCCTTCACCAGTAAAGATCCAGCTAAAGATCTCACCAGTTTTATCGAACTGGTTGGATTTTCTACAATTACTGGCAGTTACTACTTGCTAGAAAAATGGTGCATTCACAATTTGCAAGTGAGTAATCTAGCAAAACCATTGGCTTACTATGCGTCAAAGATAGAACAATTGGCGAAGAGTCCTACTGACTTTAAGTTAGAAGCTGGAGCTAAGCCTTACGCAGAGCACCTTGCTAAGCGTCTTAAGTCGCTAGTTTCAGTCGCTTAAAACGACAGTTTATTCTAACTCACCCTGTTAACGTCCTAGCATCAGCTTAAGCGTCTGTCTCCATAAGTTTTTCGGCTATGTCGGCAGCATTTTCAACAGTTTTAATGCCGGCATCAATTCGACTTGCAACGTCAGATGTAGAATCGATCTTGTGACGTATATCCTCGGCGAGTGTTGTCAGTTGATGGATGACAACACTCGCTTTATCACTACTCATTTGACCACCACTAGAATAGTGATTAATGCGTTCTTTTATTTCCTCAATTCTGTGATCAACGTCAAACAAGTAGCTGTTGGTATTAGAAACTAACCTTGTGTAATCCTTTCTCAAATCCTCTGCTTTTAGCTGCCACTCGTTTCTCTCTCGTTTAATCTTCCCGAGCCGCGATATACTTGATTTCGTCCAATAGCTGAACACTAAATATATTAGCAATACTATAAGAATCGTTGCGAACCATACAAGTACTCGTGCTTCTTGTGGTACTAGCGGAATCACTACAATTAAGAGCGCAAGTATTCCAACCAGTAAAGCGCCAATTAACTTTTCTCCGGGGCCTAATTCTTTAATGAAGTTCCCTAAACCATTGAGGTAACTTGCACTAGTTTCAGATGGCTTGTTATTTTCCAGTGGTTCAGTGGTCATGCTTTCTACCCTAATCTATTCTCTTTACATAAGTTAAGCTAAGAACACCCTGAGCACACAGTATCAATACCAGCTACTCGAAAAGCTAACTAGATACACATTTTGCACAAGCTTAGCCCTAAGGACAGTACTTTGTCTCCTCTTCCAAGATTGTTACAGTCAGTAGGCATGCAGAGGAGTTTAAAGCTGCCTAGGTATCATGCTTTGCCCTGCTGATATTCTTATACACTCCGTTCTGAGTACTGAATAATGGCTTCAAAAATTTTCACTTAAAACGTCAAACCTCACAATAAAGCCAATTTGGGGCGATCCCTATGCCTTGAGGCGAATACGAGTAGCCTTCAAAATGACTCGATTTTGCAATGCTTGGTAAAGCTCAATCTGCTCTGACTCATGCCAAAGCACAATCACCAAGCCATACCTTTGCAAGGAGTCATCCGCTGGAAAACGTTGCTGGCACCGCACTACAAAATGAAGAACAGATTCAGATTCGCCGTTAGGAACCGATAATGATGGTCTCCTTTGCCAAGTCTTGCTGCGAACCTGAAGCGTTGACCACTGGAGCTTACTCTTTGTTGGGCGCATGTCTATTTCTGCACCAGTGGGTAACGAAGATTCATCCTGTTCTTCCTGCCTTGCTCGGTAAAGCTCTACCTCCTCAGTAGTCAAACCCTGAAGCACTTCGACCAACATCGTGCGTGCCAAATACTCTCGACGACTAGCACGTACTGGCGGATCATACGCTAGAGCAACACTGATTCCTCGTTTACCCCGCGTAGCCAGAAAAATCTCAGGAACTTCAATTCGGTAAACGTGCAGTTTATTGTCTTCGATCGCATCCTCAGCAATGAGCCTTACCCGATTTTTGCGAGACCAAATTAAGTCTTCAGTTGAACAAACACCATAGCCAACCAGACGCAAAATATCGTTCTCGTCACCTAGCCATCCCTCTGGGCAAGACGGTAAGGTTGCTGCACTAGCGACTAAGGCACGGATTAAATTAGCTGAGGGCGTTCGTCCCAGAGAAGATTGAAGGCTTGCCATTGCGATCGCGGCTGCATGAGCACCATGAGGGGCCGCAAACGAAGTACCGACACTTGTCCCAATAAAGCGTCCATTTTGTCCTAAACAAAGCGTTGGTTCCCCCAAGTTCAGGTGAACTCTTGTCCATCTTGGATCGCCTCCAGCAATCGTTTGCAGTGCATAGTTGCCTCCGTAATCTACTAAATCTGGTTTGACTGGCGGAGAACTGGAATTAGACGCATAGCCAGGTCCAACACGAGTAAACGGAGGCGGGGCAGCCAGTGGTGCAGCTGCAAAAGCATCGCGCAACCTGACTCCACCTTCCGAATCATCCCGCCCAAGTGCATCTGAACTTGCGATCGCTCCTACTGTCAGAGCTAATGCTGCCGTTGCAGGGTTGCAAAGCCGTTGTTCTACATCATTTAGAAGGCGATCGCGCACCGCTTCCTGAAATTGCTCACGAGTCAGCGCATCTTCTGGAATAGGAGGATTGCGGCGATTTCCAGAAGAGACAACAATCACAATATCGAGTTCTCTTGCTAACTCATCTAATTTCTCTGCCCACGCAAACTGTCGTCCATCTGCATAGACCTCGTATTCCGTGCCCAATGAAAGGTTAAATATCTTGCACTGTCGCTCTTGAACGAAATAGCGAATCGCTTCTTCAGTAATTGCTTCAACACGCCGCTCATCGGGAAAAACTGGACAATTGAACTCATCGTTCCGCAAGACCTTGGCACTACAAATCCTGACCCTTGGCTCCCAGATTTGCGTTTCCAAACACTCCGCAATACTGCCATAGACTACCAATCCAGCAACCGCTGTACCATGACCATTTAGGTCTGTTGGGGTTTCTTCACCTGTACCAAAATCATGCTCTTCAATGACCCAATTAATTAGAAACGGATGCCCAGACAGGACACCACTATCAACCACACAAACCATTGGATCATCTTCAGTGGGCAGAGGCAGATTTGGTGGAGAAACTGTATTTAGAATCTCCGTATAAGCAGGTGACAGGCGCGGAGGCAAGTCTACCCGTGCGACAAGATCTAGATCGAGCAATGCCTCAGCTAGCTCTCGATTCGCTCGAATCTTCGCCAACAACAGACTTGAGGTACGCACCTCCTCAAGCACGCTACCGTTTAAGTTACGGCAAAGCGTCCGAACCTGATTTCTTAACTCCTGAGTTTCCTCGTTACTGGGAGGATGCCAAAAATCAACGTCAAGATAAAACGGCTCTTGTTCAGGAAATCCTTCTTGCCGTAAGCGAATACCAGTGCGCTCATCACGAGAGGGCTGGCGGGCCGGCAGTTGCAGTGCATCAAAAAAATTCCGCCTCATCCCTGGCGGTAACGTTACACTCTTTTCTGATTCGGTTGAGTAAAGTCGCAGATCATCAAGAAAGAGTTGACGCGATGTTTCTGTTGGAAACTGAATGAGAAAACGGTAGTTCTCATCCTCTCCATCTTTCGCAGAATACTCCTCAACTATCCAAGCTTGATAACGCTCAATAATTTCCCGTAGATCAAGGTTGACGCTATTAAACTCCAGCACGAAGAGACGACTGGGATCAATACCAACCCGCATTCGAGTAGCAGCAACTTGCTCATTTGCCTCAACAAACCCGACATTAACCTCCTGAGCATGGGTTACGCGATCGCTTGGAGTTGGAGGTCTACGAGGGGTAAAGCCACGAGTTCTGCGATTGGGTTGTAGATCGGGTACTCGTTCAAACCGTATATGAGAGAATTCGCCCTGGCCCGGCTCAATAGGCATTGCGACTAATTACTCCTTATCAATCGTTGGCATAGCCCCTGTCATTGAGTGGTCGAGAATGTTCCGTCGATAGGCATAACGGGAGAGCGCATCTGCGACATCCTGGTTGTGGACTTTGCGTATTCCCTGCATGGCGCAAGATTTACGAATATCGAGACACGTTCGCTCCGCGTCTGCGTAGGTTGCCCCACTGAGACCATCAGTTAACTCATTGATATGAGTATTATCAAACTGTAAAGGTTGTAACCGCTTTTTGATCAGAAGCTTAAGCTGCTCTGAAGACGGTTTTTCAAAGCGAATGATGTCATCAAATCGCCGCCATACAGCCGGGTCAATAGCCTGCTCAAAATTCGTTGCCGCTATGACGAGAGACCTCCCTCCAAAGTTGTCTAGGATTTGCAGAAAGGAGTTAACGACTCGTTTAATCTCACCATGCTCGGTCGGATCATCACGAGATCGCCCAATGGCATCAAATTCGTCAAAGAACATGACCCACTGTCCACGTTGGGCATAGTCAAACACTTTTCTCAGATTTGTAGCCGTTTCACCCAGTAGAGACGATACGACTGAATCAAAGCGCACATATAGCATTGGTAACCCAAGCTCTGAAGCGATCGCCTCGGCGGTTGCTGTTTTACCACACCCCGATGGTCCACAGAATAGAATACGCTGTGTGGGCTTTAAGCCATTTGCCTCCAAAATCTCCCAAGAGCGAAATTCCTCTACCAAGTGGTCAATTGCTTTGCGAATCGGCAATTCTAAAACTAGCTCTTCCAAGTAACGCTCTGGATTCCTTACCTCAAGCAGGGGAATTCCTTTATCGGAATCTTGGGGAGGGCGCTCAAGAGCATGAAGACCATTTGAACCGTTTACAGCCGAACCATTATTCAGAAGTTGCTCTAGCTCATTAGCCAGTACAGGGTGGTGCTTCTTCCGCTCCTCCTCAATAATTTGAGCCACAGTTTCTCGAAAGGCGAGATCGTCGCCCTTCTTGTGACTCAGAATCAATTTTTTGAGGACATCGGCTCTAGTCATGACCTACGATAATTAGCACACACCTTATACAAGCAGCAAATAAATAGCTTTTATTTATAGTTCAATTGTACTATCTACCAAGGCAGCGATCTCTCCTTCAGCAGCATACCCATGAACATTGTCAACTATTTGCTGGACATCCTAATAGCTGGCCAATAAATTAACGTGCTAAGTCTTTGATGCTAGTACGGATACCCTTTGAAGTCATCCATCAACCTACCTTCGGCAATCAACCCGTTGCCATCTTCAAGGAGCAAGCCATCCAGATTTTGGAGAAAACCAAGATTTTGCAAAATGACTCAAAACCCCACAGTAGTCTGAAGAAAAAACTGCTGTACGGTTAACCAAACTCTTTTTTTTGGTAATTGCTGCACTGCTGATTGTAGCTCTGTGTATCTAAAGCTACCCAGTAGATCAGGCTTAGCCTCGCAGTATAACGATGAGCATTGACATAGAAGCAGTTAAACGAGCAATGGGTCTTCCAAAGATCGAACAATGTGCAATCTTTGAAAATGCTTTATTGCACCCGTCATATATCTACGAAACAAACTTGCCAAGGCAAGTGCAGGACCTTAAAGAGAAAGAATACAGACGCTTGGCGCATCTTGGCGATGCTGTCATTGGTGCGATCGTGACCGATCACCTTTATAGTTCGTACCCTGACCTTAACCAGGGCGAGCTCACAGAGGTAAAACAGTGTCTTGTCGATAAAACTCAACTTGCCGAACTTGCTGATGAACTGAACCTCCATCAGCTTTGCAAACTTGGCAAAAGCCAACAAGGGCAAACACCAGAAACGCAGGTAAGGCTATTTGCTGAAATGTTTGAGGCAGTCTTTGGCGCACTTTATTTAGAGTTCGATCGTGACTTCGCGCGATCGCGCCATTGGCTAGTTGAACGGATTAGAGAAATTGCTGCGGACTTACTTGAGGATGAGGAAGATGATGAGTACGACGAAGCAGCGTTTAGCCATCAGGTAACGACCCGTCAGTATC
Organism: Tildeniella sp.; assembly: GCF_059505325.1. Classification (NCBI taxonomy): domain Bacteria; kingdom Bacillati; phylum Cyanobacteriota; class Cyanophyceae; order Oculatellales; family Oculatellaceae; genus Tildeniella; species Tildeniella sp. The sequence goes on along the minus strand of NZ_JCACKI010000072.1, from coordinate 197,422 downwards.
TGGATATGATTGGCCTGTATGATTTTCCCGACATGTGGGCACCCGGTGATGACGACTATTAAGACTAGCCAGACGGCATTGCCTCTTCACTGAATGGTTAAGTTTGCGCCAGCCAGAAGTGGGCATGCTAGAAGGTGGCACTCAACAGGTATGGTTAATGGCTCGAAAATACCGTTTCTCTTGGGACGCGTTTGGTGAAGGGACGGTAAAAGCGATCGCCCATGCAAATGGCTACTCCTCTCATCTGGAGTCCGATCCACGAACCTGGCTGACCAATAAATATAGCCGCCCGGATGAATACTTCGTTGAGCGCATGAAGTCAACGTTAGAACAATGCTGGCTACCCGACTATGAGGGAACTCCTCAGCTTGTGGAGCAGTTAATTGACGCAGGCATCGGTCCACTTGGCAATCCCAAAACTCCAATGGATTGTGTTGCTTACGTTAGAAAATGTCGTAACTCCAAAACAGTGCGGCTGCGACTGTTGGAAGCCATGCTGCGCTACGGTGACCAGGATCGCCAACCGGATGATCCGCTTCTGTTTCCTACCGATGGCTCTGTGCCTCGGTTTGCCATTCTCGATCCGACGAAACAGCCTGTAGATTGCCGTCAGCCCTACGATTATCAAATCGAAGCTTGGGACAAACTATCGGTTCATTTCGCAGAGTCTGAAGTGACCAAAGTTTTTCAGGGTCTTTTGGTCATGCCTACGGGGTCAGGGAAAACCTTTACCAGCGCCCGTTGGTTGATGCAGAACGTGATTAATCGTGGCTATCGTTTAATCTGGCTGGCGCATCGGCATGAATTGCTAGAGCAAGCAGCACGAGAGTTTCACAATTTGGCGAGCTTCGCAACCCAACTCGAAAAGGTGAGAGTTCGGATTATTTCCGGCATTCACTGCTCGACCACCCAAATTGATCCGGCAGACCACATCCTGATTGCCTCAGTCAGCAGCCTTGCCCGTCGCCCTGACCTGATTGATCAAATTCTTGCTGACCCAAAGAGCTTTCTGGTCATCGACGAAGCGCATCACTCCACAGCAAAAAGCTACCAGGCTCTGATTAACCGACTTGGAACAATTGATCGTCGCCGTATTTTGGGCATCACTGCCACACCCACGCGCACAGCAGAAACTGAGCGAGGCACCCTTGCCAAACTCTTTGGCAACCGGATTCTTCACGACGTACCCATCACAACCCTGATTGAACGCCAGTTTCTGGCTCGTCCCTTACCGGTGCGGGTCGCAACGGAGGCTGATGTGGAGGCAGGAGTCACGTCGCAAGATGAGCAATTTCTCGCTCAATTCCATGACTTGAGTGAAGCTTGGCTCCAGCGCATTGGTCACCTGGAAGAACGGAACCGCCTCATTGTCGATCACTACCTGCAAAACCACGAGAAATATGGCAAGACCTTAATTTTCGCCATTGATGTGTCCCATGCCGCACTCCTGACGGAACGGTTGCAAGCCAAGGGTATCAAAGCAGACTATGTTGCTAGCTATCGGCTTGACGGGGAACCGACCAACAATCAGGAAAGGATGCATCGTTTCCGTGACAAAGATGGTGAAGACGCGATCGAGGTACTGGTGAATGTCCAGATTCTCACTGAAGGTGTTGATATTCCTGGCATCCAAACCGTCTTTTTGACTCGTCCAACGGTCAGTGAAATTTTGATGCGCCAGATGATTGGACGTGCATTGAGAGGTGAGAAAGCTGGCGGCACGAAGGATGCTTACATTGTCTCGTTTGAAGACCACTGGGAACGCTTCCGCGAATGGCAACGCCCACTGGCGCTAGTTCCAGATATTGTGCCTCCAGAGCCTGATGCTGAAAAATCTACAAAAGTGGTGCCGCCAACATTGGTTTCGATGCTGCCTTGGGATTTAATTCGAGCAGCAGCGGCTCAAGTGGCAACGCAAGGGCGGGGTTTTGAGGCAGATGTCTTTGAAGCAATTCCACATGGTTGGTACCTGCTCTCCCGCGACCAGGATGGTGAAGATGTTTATCAAGTGATTGCCGTTTACGAGCACCAACATTCATCCTGGGAAGCACTGCTGAAGTATCTATGGACACTGCCTCAAGCGGCGCTTGAAACGATGCCAGCAGACACTGCCTTTGATGAATTCTTTTGGGATTCTGATTATCCCCTCCCCTCGCAACATGACGTGCAAAAGGTCATCGCACATCGGCTGGCAGGTGGAGACTACCCAGAGTATAACGACCTCGCCGAGCGCGAAGCGTGCGATCCTTACCGCCTTGCAAACCAGATTTTTGAAGCCGACTTAGGAGCCAAAGCGCAGAATACTTTAACTGAGGACCGCTATACCGCTTTAGCTCAAGCGATTTACCCTTCGCTTCGAGACTTTCGAGCCGCGATCGAGGATGCTCTCTACGAAAGGCAACATCCAGACGCTAGCACTCGCGCTCAGCGTGCAGTGCCAATTTTCCACCCCAGACCCGAAGAAACACTACAACCAGGACCGCACCACAATTTAGATCATCTCATGATCAAAGTGCTGGAGTTGGCTTCCGGCTTGCTAGGGATCGATCAGCCACTGACGCAACGGCACTCTGTGGTGTGGACAAAGCGCTTAGTGAAAGGTTGGTATGGACAGGCTTACTGGGAACCCGGTCAGCCTCATGGGCAAGGTAAAATCCGGCTTAATCGCCTGCTTGATAGTCCTGATGTCAGTGAAGACGTGATTCAATACCTGCTCTGGCATGAGTACTTGCACCTCTATCTGCAACAGGGACACACCCAGACTTTTCGAGAGTACGAGCGTCGGTGGGCAACCTATCAAGAGTGCGATCGCTTTCTAGACAATCTGAATGAGCGCTTTGGCGTTCAGTTTTGGTAAAGAGCCGACTTAAACGAGCCACTCCTGAGACGTAGTGACGATTCACTGTGGAATGGCTTTACTAGAGAAGGGCAGTCTCAAAGCATGGGCGGAATCATCTTTGGAAGGATGTTGTGGCTGAACAAAAGAAGCTCAGAAGCCTCACAGACGACTGTTCATCTTTGAGAGCTTGATTCAGCGCGACAAACTTCCCCAACACCGTCTTCATTTATGCCCTTCGAGATCATCCACAAGCCTACTTTTACCAACCAACTGCTCGCCATTCCCAAGGAGCGAGTCATGCAGATTTTGGAAAAGATTGAGGTCTTGCGGGATGACCCCAAGCCCCACGGCAGTCTGAAGAAAAAACTGCATGGGTACAAAGGCGACATCTACCGCCTGCGTTCTGGCGATTTTCGCATCATCTACACCTACAGCGACGGTTGGGTGGCGCTCTTGGGGGTAGATGCCCGCAAGGATGTTTATAAAGGCGACAAATTGGTCGCGGAAGAGACTGAGGTTGATATCACCGCCCTTGCCAGGCTGGATAATCTGTTGACCCCAGAGCCGCCGCAGTCGCCTGAGCCCAAACCGTCTCAAGCCGAAGCTCTTTTACCCGTTGAGTTAACGGCAGTGCTACTTGAACGCCTACTCATTCCCAAAACCTGTTTCCCAGCACTGCTGACCTGCCGTACTTTCGATGACTTGTTAGAAGCCGATGTTGATGGTACTGTCCGCGATCGCCTTTTCGATTGCATTACAGCCCCAAATTTTGATCAAGTCCTCAATCAACCCAGTTTTGTCACGGGTAGCCCTGATGCACTGCTGCGTTTCAAAGAAGGGAATTTACTCGGCTTCCTGCTCAAGCTGAACCCTGAGCAAGAGAAATTTGTCACCTGGGCAAGCAATGCTACGGGTCCTACCTTGCTCAAAGGCGGTCCCGGTACAGGCAAAAGCACGGTGGCGCTTTACCGTACCCGCGAAATCCTGCAACAACTTCGAGCCAACGGTGTCAACCAGCCCCGGATTCTCTTTACCACCTACACGAACGCCCTTGTTACCTTCTCAGAGCAACTGCTGCAAGAGCTTTTGGGTCAAGACGCTCAGTTCGTGGCGGTGAAGACGGCCGATGCCTTGATCTACTCGTTGGTCTGTCACGCCACAGGAGCACCGAACCTTGCTGCCACCAAAGACCTGCTGAAGCTGGTGCAACAAGCCGTACCGCAGGCGATCGCAGCCTTAGAGGGCAATGCGTTGCAGCAGCAGGCACAACGGTTGATTCTGCAACGCCTGCAACCGGCATATCTGCTAGAAGAACTGACCGAGATGATTGATGCGAGAGGCATCGAAACGCTAGACGCTTACCGCGCCACCCCTCGCACCGGGCGCAGCCTGCCACTCAACAAAGTGCAGCGGCAGGCCATCTGGCAACTACGGCAGCACTGCGATCGTCTCCTGGCAGACCAGGGTATGGAAACCTGGGCACAGCTACGCAAGCGTGCATTAGCTTTACTGCAAGACGCGCCAGAGCCACTGCTATATGATGCGGTCATCATCGATGAAGCGCAGGACTTAAGTCCGACCGTGCTACGGTGCCTGATCCAACTGTGCAAGGCACCGAATCGCCTCTTCGTTACCGCCGATGCCAACCAGTCCATCTACGGTAGCAGTTTCCGCTGGAGTGAAATCCATGAGTCCCTCAAGTTTGTGGGGCGCACAGGCATCCTCAAAGTGAACCACCGCACCACCCAAGAAATTGGCGAAGCGGCCATTGCCTACCTGCAAGAAGGCATGCTGGATGAAGACGACAAGGAACAGCTCTATGTCCATACAGGACCACCGCCAGCGGTACGTGCCATCCCCGATCGCGCCTCTGAAGGCAGTCTGCTGGCTCAGTTCTGCCGTACCGCCGCCCATGAATTTCGTTTAGGGTTGGGAGCCTGTGCAATCCTGGTGCCAACTGAAAAAGCTGGTAAAAACATCACAGGACAACTAAACTATCTGAGCCTCGACGCGCGGTTTATGACGAGCAAAGACCTGGATCTTAACTACAAAGGAGTGAAGGTGTTACCACTCAAAGCGGCAAAGGGCTTGGAATTTCCGATCGTGGCGATCGCAGGCTTTTTAGAAGGTGCCTACCCGACGATCGCCAAAGGCACTGCGCCAGAGGCAGTCGCGGAAATAACAACCCGTGAGCGGCGCACGCTTTATGTGGCGATGACAAGAGCCATGCGTGCCCTGCTCGTGCTGGTGCCTGTCAAGCAGCCACCACTGCTGCTCCAAACGTTTGATCCGCGTCTCTGGAATCTTGGCAACGCATGAACATTATCAAACTCCCAGCCATACTTCCAGGTACTTTAGACCTGGCAGCGGTCAACCAACAGTTGCGTGAGCGCACGGCACAACTGGACTGGAGTGCTGTCGTTTTGGCCCCTGAGCCGCAGCTCGCGGTGCTGCTGGCAGGGCTGGATCTGTCCGATGATGCGGATGTACTCGACTGCGAAGACAGCACTCTATCAGACACGATCGCCAAGAAGGTGGTGCAGGCGCTGCAAGCCGCACCGAAACAGACCAAAAGAGTGAAAGCAGCAGCAGTCTCTGCTAAAGTAGCGCCTACGGTTTGGCAGCAACCCAGTCTGGTCGAACCTCAATTTGTGGCAAAGACCCAGGAAGGGGGTGCAGGACAAGGCAAGTTGATCGAGATGCAATTTGTGCCCGTGAACACTCAGGAAGCCCAGCAAACCGCTGCTGAGGCTGTTGGTAGCCAAGAACAACCGCTACCGTCCGATCCTCCACCCATCCTGAAGCCACCCTCTCACTATCAAATCCGAGCCGAGTTAGAACAGGCAGTACTAGCAGATTTATTGGGTCCGGCGGGCGGCGAATATGAAGAAGTAGATGAGGCACGCGTTAGCGATCGCTACCTGGTTGGTTTATTGGCTCCCCTCCACCGACGCAATCGTTCGGCTCCAACCAATGAGCAGGCAGAGCCAACAGACGCACTCGCTACCGCCCAAACTGGCACTGTGGATGAGGGCACCGAACAGCTGGATGAATTGGCTGTGGGTGGCACGGGAACGATCGACGACGGCACTACCGAAACGACCAATCCAGTCAGCGAAACCATGTTCCCCTCTTCGCTGGGCTTGAGCTTTTGTGTGAGCGGTACGGCTCAAGCCATCACCATCAAAGCGGGCTGGGGACAATACGAGCGTGCCAAAAGTGAAGCGTTAGAAACGCCCACTGGCACACCGAAAAAAGTTTGGCGTAGATATCCTGTCGTGGGGCAATCCCCACCGATACCGCTGCAAGCGGGTGGCATTGCACCCTGGCGCATTGACCCAGATCGCGAGGTTTATGTGCGCGGGCAAATCCGTGCCTGTGACGATGACTGGATTATCAGTTTGTTCCTGGTCAACGAACAGCGAGAACCAGAGCGTTCCCCCGATCAGGCATGGCTCTTTCAGCCTGAATTGAGTGTAGAAGCCGCAGACTCAAACCAGCGCGATATTTTCATCCGCAAAGCGCCGCAACGCTCGCTGGGCAAGCTCGATCCGGTGCAGTACGCCGAAGAACAGGCAATGGCCATGCTCTATCGGCATCAGGTTGAATTTGTTGTAGGACTCGGGACGGGTGTTCATGCGGAGTTGGCAGACGGCAGCACCGATCGCGCCGTGCGGCTATGCACACGGGTTGTGCCTACTTACGAAGTCCCTAAAACGGATGCGCCCACACTCGACGAGATCCCTGGATTAGCAGGACTCGTTTTGGACATGCAGGTGTTAGCCGAGGCTCCCTCGATCGCACTGCTGGAGCAACTGAAGCCCCTGGTCACGGCTTATGCCGCCTGGATTATTGAGCAGGCGGCTCGTGTCACTGACGCCAGTGCCCAACTGCAAGGCTATGAGACGATCGCCAACGACACGTTGGCAAACTGTACCCGCACCTTAGAGCGCATTCAGGCCGGGCTAACGTTATTGCAAGCGGACCCACAAGCCCTGGAAGCATTTCAGTTCGCCAACCGGGCGATGTGGCAGCAACGGGTGCATTCACTCTTTGCCGAGCAGAAGCGACGGGGCGAGGAGGTTGAACTAGACACTGTTGATGTACCAAAAAACCGCTCCTGGCGGCCGTTCCAGCTTGCCTTTATTCTGCTGAACTTACCCAGCATTACTGACTTACACCACCCCGATCGCAGCCACGAAACCGAAGCGATCGCCGATCTGCTCTGGTTCCCCACCGGGGGCGGTAAGACAGAAGCTTATTTAGGGCTGACCGCTTACATGATCGGGCTACGACGCTTACAAGGGACGATCGCCGGACGGTCTGGAGACGCGGGTGTGGCGGTGTTAATGCGCTACACCCTACGCTTGCTAACGTTGCAGCAATTCCAGCGAGCCACAGCTTTGATTTGTGCTTGTGAAGTGATCCGTCGAGAAGACACGGCCAAATGGGGCAATGAGCCATTTCGGATTGGCTTATGGGTCGGTCAGAAAACGACTCCTAATCGCACAGAGCAAAGCGAAGAATTCCTCAAGCAAAAGCTGGGGCAATATCAGCCGACCAGCAGTGGTTCTCCCCACCAACTCACGAATTGTCCCTGGTGCGGCACTAAAATCGACCCTGGTAAGCAACACATCAAGGTGGAGTCCTTTGCTAAAGGACAGGCGCGTACCTTGATTTACTGCGGTGATGCCCTCGGTCGCTGTCTGTTTACCCAGAAACAAGCCCCGACCGAAGGCTTGCCGATTGTAGTGGTGGACGAAGAAATCTACCGTCGTCTACCGACGCTGCTGATTGCGACCGTCGATAAGTTTGCCCAGATGCCCTGGAATGGGGCCGTGCAAATGTTATTTGGACAGGTCGACGGCTACTGTCAACGACATGGGTTTGTCTCGCCTGAAATTGAGGATTCGCCGAGCCATCCTGCCAAGTATGGTCAGCCGCTGGCTAAAACCCTCCCTTCCAATCCCTTGCGTCCCCCGGATCTGATTATTCAGGACGAATTGCACCTGATCAGTGGTCCTCTGGGAACGCTGGTGGGTCTCTATGAAACGGCAGTAGACAAACTCTGTTCCTGGACGGTGGATGGTAAAACCGTCCGTCCTAAGGTGATCGCTTCCACAGCAACCATTCGGCAAGCCCGCGACCAGATCCATCATCTCTTCCTGCGCCAGGTGCAGGTCTTTCCACCGCAAGGGTTAGATGTCACCGATAACTTCTTCTCCCTCCAGCGCGAGCCAGGTGAAGACTATCCGGGACGACGCTATTTAGGTATCTGTGCCACAGGGCGCAGGCTTAAAGCCGCCTTGATTCGGGTCTACACAGCCGTGCTGGCTGCCTCACAGGCACTTTACGGCAAATATGGTGAAGCGGCTGACCCCTGGATGACGTTGGTGGGCTACTTTAATTCCATGCGGGAACTCGGTGGTACACGCCGCCTGGTCGATGACGACATTCAGTCACGCCTGGGCAAGATGGATCAACGCGGACTGGCCAAGCGATCGCGCCTGGAAGTGAAAGAACTGACCTCTCGGGTTGCCTCCACCGATATCCCCGTTGTCCTGGATGCGCTGGAAGTGCCCTTTAGTCCCCATCGCGAGAAGAAAGCAGACACACGCAAACCTATTGATGTGCTGCTGGCAACTAACATGATTTCGGTGGGTGTGGATGTGCGGCGGTTAGGTGTCATGGTGGTGACAGGGCAGCCGAAAACAACAGCAGAGTATATTCAGGCCACGTCTCGTGTGGGACGTACGTTTCCGGGTCTTGTCTTCACCGTTTACAACTGGGCACGACCACGGGATTTATCCCACTATGAGCAGTTTGAACACTATCACACGACCTTCTACAAACACGTCGAAGCGCTGTCTGTCACGCCCTTTGCGCCTCGCGCCATTGATCGCGGGCTAGCAGCCTTGTTTGTCTCCCTGGTACGGTTGCAGGGCATCGAACTCAATCAGAATGAAAAAGCGGGGCGTATCGATCGCAATCATCCGTATGTTCAAGCCGCCATCGACACGATCGTGACGCGTGCCGCCAATGTCGATGGTCTGAAAACCAGGGATTTGGTCAGGCAGGCCTTAGAAGCAAAACTGGACTACTGGCTGGAGCAGTCAGACAACTTGCTGGGTGGAGCCGTGCTAGGCTACAAACCCAAAAAGGACGGCATCACGACGGGCTTATTGGCGCAACCGGGGCAGGGAGACTGGCAACCCTTCACCTGCTTGAATTCACTGCGTAATGTGGAGCCGACGATTGGGCTCATTTTGGACGATCGCATTCCAGAGGATGATTTCCGCGCCCCTCAGCCCATGCCCAGTTCGACCTGATTGAGAAGCTTCCATGGCACAAGCACAACCCCGCAGCAAAGTTGGTGAACTCCGTCCGAGCCAAATTCTCTTTTCGGCTGGCATTGGTGCCGTGATTGATTTGCCGAACCTCTCCACGATGGTGATGGGATTGGATGATTGGGATCTGACCCATGCGGCTGAACTGGGCGAAGAACGCTTATTGGCCGTCGTGCGGCGATCGCTTAGCTACTCGGTCAAGCGGTTACTCTCGCCGCCCGTGCCGCCAGAAGCCGAGACCCTGTCGCCGCTCTTAGACGAGAGCCAGCGTGTGGGCATTCCAGTCTCACCGTTCCCGACCTGGATGCTTTGCCCCAGTTGCCGCCTCCTGGCTCCACTTCAATCCGGACTCTTCGACCTCAAGACCGATCGCTTTCGCTCGGATCAAAACTGCTACCGCCACACCAACTGTCCTAAAGGCAAACACCCACCGACTGTCATTCCTGCCCGTTTTTTAGTGGCTTGCCGACACGGGCATCTGGATGATTTTCCCTGGCGCTACTTCGTCCATCGCGGGGCCGATTGCCAAAGGGGCACCTTGCGGCTGTATGAGTATGGTGTCTCTGGCTCGGCAGCTGATATTGAGGTCAAATGCGATGGCTGTGGTGCCAATCGTCGCATGTCGGATGCCTTTGGGGAGTTGGGTAAAAAATATCTGCCGCAATGTCGCGGTCGCCATGTCCACCTGCGTCATTTTGCTGACGGGGGTTGCGACCAGCAAATGGTGGGCATCTCCTTGGGAGCGTCCAATAGCTGGTTTCCGATTACCCTTTCTGTCCTCTCCATCCCCACGACGGTTGATCGACTGGCGCAACTGGTGGAGAAACACTGGACGGTGCTAGAAAAAGCCGTCAGTCTAGAAGTGCTGGCTGCTTTCCGGCTGATTGGTCAACTGAAAGAGTTTACGAAGTATACCGACGCCGAACTCTGGGTACAGATACAGCAGCGGCAATCGGCGGCAGCAGACAACGCGGAGGATGAAGCCAAAGACATCAAAACGCCCGAGTGGCAGGTTTTCTCTCAAGCAGATACCAGCCTTAATTCGGCTGATTTTTGGCTTGCGTCTGTGGCCGCACCCAAAGGCTACGAAGCTTATTTCAGCCAGGTCGTGTTGGTCGAACGCCTACGGGAAGTCCGTGCCTTGGTTGGTTTTACCCGCATTGAATCGCCTGGTGACTTTACGGAAACGGGCGAGTTGCCGGAATCTTACTGGGCACCTCTGAGCCGCCAAGAGCCCAAGTGGGTGCCAGCAACCGAAGTGCGCGGTGAAGGTCTCTTTCTTCAGTTCAACGAAGCGGCGATCGCGCAGTGGGAACACTTGCCACAACTGCAAGCCTACAAAAAGCAGAGTGTCGCAGCCCATCGCCGTTGGCGCACAGCGCGATCGCTGGATCCTGATGCCAACTATCCAGGTGTCCGCTACCTGCTGCTGCATTCGTTTGCTCATGCCTTGATGCGCCAGTTAGCCATTGAATGTGGCTATAGCGCCGCCAGTTTGAGGGAGCGTATTTATTCCAAGTCCCCGGATGACGAGAACGGACCGATGGCAGGCATTCTGCTCTACACAGCGGCACCCGATAGTGAAGGCACTTTGGGCGGCTTAGTGAGCCTGGGCGCACCAGCCACACTCGGTCGGCATGTTGACCAGGCTTTAGAGCAGATGCGGTTATGTGCCTCTGATCCGCTGTGTGCAGAGCATAGCCCGCTCCAATCCCTGAACGCCTTACATTGGGCTGCCTGTCATGCCTGCCTCTTCAGCCCAGAGACCTCCTGCGAACGGGGCAACAAATACCTCGACCGGACGCTCCTGATCCCAACGGTGAAGACTGAATTAGAGTCCCTTGCCTTCTTTCAGGCGGTGGTTTGACCTGTGGCTATCCTCTCTACCAAACTGCTGGAACAGCTGCGCTGGGTCGCTCAGGAAGTGCCAGCCTCCACCCTGGACTCCCTGCTGCGAGTGCTCATGACGGTCAGTTTGGGTGAGGTGTCCACGTTAAAGCACAAACTGCTGCCCTTACTGCCGAGAGCCTCATGGCGACAGTTAACCAGTGACTTGCTTGATGTGTGGCAGACCGAGGCAACTCTGTTAGATGGCAACGCGATCGCGACCGCCCTGGCAACTGCCGCACACTGCCAAAATAGGCTCCAACAGGAGCTAACCGCTGAACTGGTGTGGACTGGACCCAATCCAGACGCACTGCCGCTGCGGCGCACCGATCAAGCCTTGTTGCAATTGATTCGCGCTGCACGGCAGGATCTCCTGATTGTCAGCTTTGCCATTTACAATATTCCTGAAATTGTTCAAGCCTTAATTGCCGCGATCGAGAGCGGGGTTAACGTTCGCATTATTGCTGAAACCCCTGAATCTAGCGACGGTAAAATCTCTTTTGGCATGGCAGCTACTTTTGGATCTGAGCTTTTAGAGCGTTCTCGAGTCTATGTTTGGCCCAAAGGGAAACGGCCTGTGGATGAGCAAGGACGCTTTGGCTCTCTGCATGCCAAATGTGCAGTCTGCGATCAGCAACATCTCTTTATTTCCAGCGCTAATCTCACTGCCTATGCCATGTCACTCAATATCGAAATGGGTGTCCTGATTCATAATCGAAACCTCTCAGAACAGGTGACTCAGCAGATCAACAGCCTGATCTCATCTGGTGTCCTGACTCACTGAGAGCGCAATCTCACCTTCAACATTGCTGTTAGCAAAGGCAGACAACGTCTTAACGACTAGCTCTTTGACTCCATTCAGTGTGTTACTCGAAAGCGCTCCATTACCCTGTGGACGTCCAGCTTCTTTACGGTCGAAGTGTTGCCTCTCAAATTTGTCGTCTATTGCTTGAGTCAGGAAAGACCAAGCAGACTGAGAGTGACCAAAAACGTGGCGAGGAGATGGTCGTAGCATCAGGATATGGAACGCCAGCAAACGGTTGCAACCTTATTCTTCAGGCGCTCTAGTTCGAGAGACTGATGACCAAGCCAGGCATTTTCGGCTTCACGTTGCTCCAAGGTTTTCTGATGAACTTTCTCCTGTTGCTCTAGCAAGGTTTCGTACATGGAAATTGCTCTTGCAACCACCGCATCCACTCGCTCAAGTCTTTCACGAAAGGTCATACCAATAATTAATTTCATCAATATTCTCAAACGTTTTACTCAAAGATTCAACAAACTGTTCACAGCCGTTCTCGAAGACTTTGGCTCTGATATCGGCATCAATGCCTAAGACGCCACCGACACCAGTGCCGAACAAGCCACCAGCGACTAAGCTACCGACAGTGAGCAAGATGGGGCCAGCGAGGATGATCGCTGGTACAAAAACGGCAACGTCTAAGCCAGCTAGTCCCAGGTTTCCAAGAAAACCAAAGTCACCCAAAGCAGCACTATCATCCTTGTAAAACACCCAATTTGAAGACTGGCCTTGCTTCAAGACATCAATGCCTTCAATACCAGCCTGAATCGCGCTCAACTCTTTTTGGATTTCAGCATCAAGACCGTCTAGGGAAGGTTGCAGGATAACTTGCTTCAGCTGCTTTTCGATCCAATCATTTAGTTCCGCTGACAGATCATTATTAAACTGCTTGGCATAGTCAGCGATCAACTGATCCCGGCTCCAAAGGGCTGAATGTTCAGAAGACCACTGCTCCGCTTTCTCAACTAGACGCTCCTCAAGTCTCTCAATCCATTGTTCCCACGACTCATTAGTCTGCTCAATGACTGAATCCAACAACTGATCCCATAAAAGGCGAAGCTTGACATCTCTTCCACTGGCTTCGCCAATTTGCTCTAAAACTTTTTGACTTTCAGCCTTAGAAAGTGCAACTTCACCATCTGCAAAATTTCGCGGTAGCTCGGCACCAGATTCTCCGGATGCTTCGGGCTCATGGCAACTTTTGGTGATCCGATGTTGGGATGCTACCTGGACTAGCAGGAACTGATTCAACTGGCTAATACGGCGGTTTGCATTCAGATGGGGGACAATAAGGGATTGCAAAAGTAGGTAACGAATGCAGCCGTATTCCATCGACTTGCGAGAGCGAGTTGTCAGTGCCATTGAAAAAGGAGATGGCTCTTTCAGAGCAGTAGCGCAGCGCTTCTGTGTCAGCAAAAACTGCGTCGAGCGGTGGGTCACTCAGAAGCGGGCCCAAGGTCATGTGGTGCCACGCAAGCAGGGTGAGTCGGTGAGTTCGGTGATGGCGTATCAAGACCAGTTGATGGCCCTCTTCGAGCAGCAGACCGATGCGACCTTGGCAGAATATTGTGAGTTACTGTTTGCGGAGACTGGACTATGGGTGAGCCAAAGTACCCTGTGTCGGACATTCCAGCGACTAGAGTTACCGCGCAAAAAAAAGCTCCGTGCCAGCCAAGCGACGAGCGAACGAGTCCAACGCTTGAGAGTGGAGTATTGGACACAAGTGCAGGGGATAGACCTCAAGGACTTAGTGTTTCTCGATGAGATGGGCGTTTTACTGGGACTCATGCGAACGCATGCCCGTGCGGTGCCTGGAGCACGCGCTTACGACTTCAAACCCTTTTATCGAGGCAGTAAGGTCAGTGTCATTGGTGCGATCTCGGCCTCAAAAGTCTTAGCTGTGATGACAATGGATGCTTCGATGGATACGACTGCCTTTAAGGTCTATGTCTCCCAGTGTCTTGTCCCCCAACTCTGGCAAGGGGCTGTTGTGGTCATGGCTAATCTGCCTGCCCATAAGGTAGAAGCCATTACACTGTTGATTGAGGCCGTGGGGGCGAAGGTGCTGTACCTGTCTCCTTACTCGCCAGAATTTAATCCCATTGAGCATTGGTGGTCACAGTTAAAGGCTTTCCTCAGACAGTTTGCGCCAACAACCGCAAAAATGGTCGATACGCTCATTGCAACAGCGATAGATTTAATCGATCCGAAGCATTTTCGCAACTGATTTGCACACTGCTGTTACTGTCCCTCATGAAACTGCAATCCGCTGTATGTTCCCTACTTTAATCCACGCCTCCATAATACTGTCAGATAGTAATAGAATTTATGAGAAGCGACTAAAAATCGAGTCTAATTGCGATTGATTAAATATAGGCTTAGCTTGAAGGTTAGCATATCGTACTAAAGCTTTCGCTTCATCTAAGGAAACAGTGAAAGTATTTTTTGAATTAAGCTTCTCTAGATAAGAAACAACTTCTGTCTCAGTAGTTTTTCCATCAAAAAGACATAATAATAAATACATTTGTGGAGATAGCATGTACAGATTTTCCCGACGATTTAGACAACGTAACTCTAACTGATTATCTTGGTAGCTCACCTCAACGTCTAAATTCAAGTGCGGTAGGACAGGTTCTTCTAAGAAGGTAGATACACTGGCAGAGCTTCCTATAAGTCCTTCCGATAATTGCTCTCTCTGAGAGTCCAAAAGACTGTACTCTGCCCAAGGAAAAACCCTCCTTGAAAAGGCAACTATCTGCAATGCATGATCAAAAATTTTAGTGGGTACGTCATTTTGAATGGCACAATGAAGTTTAAGGAATGTTTGTACTGGATCTAGCCCATCGATTCGTCCAGGTATTTGCATATCCCAGTTTTTGGGTAAATCTTGTAATAAGCGAACTCTCCACTTTGGATAAGGGTTTGTACGGCGGTATCCTGCTAAAAGAGCATCAATTGTGTGTCCAAGTAACTCTTGTGCTGCAAATAACATTGAATAATGGTCGCCTACAGTTCTAAACCCATCTAAATCTACCTGAATAGTACTAGCAAAGTGTCTAGCGAAGTCTAATTTAAGACGAGCTAATTCAGTTGGGTTAACTTGGTTCCTTAACTGTCCAAATAGAGTTTCACCATATATTGGCTGTCCAGTTCGAAGTCGATGGAGAAGCATTCGTTCGGCTTCAGTGAATTGTTTTGCTCTCCGCGGTTCTCTAGGCTGTTTAGACCACTGATCAAAGTACATCAAAAGATATTCCAGTTCAGCAAACTGAATTACCCGAATATCAATGATGCAATCGCCTACTGTTACAGTAACGTCATTCAGGGATGTGTACTGAATGTCGTTTCGTTGAGTAATGAGGATTAGATCCAAATCTGACCTATAGTTCCCTAACCCTTCCACAACCGAACCGGCAGCAAACAATACATCTCCAGTCACAAGTTCTAGTGAAGCATTTGCTTGAGAAAAAACATCATCAAGAGAAATTTTATTCCACTCTAGAAATCGACTAAGATCCATCTTCCAGTTAATTAGATTACACAGTTAGTTCTCTAAGAACTACTGAAAATTTCCTCCATTCTCGGACGTATCACCTGCTTGAGTACTTGCTCAGTGATTGCTTGTTTTGAGCTAAGCGATAGATGACCATACTTCTCGAAGGAATCATATTCATCTTCTTCTACAGGTGAAGCATGTGTTACAGGTGAAGCATGTGTTATGGAGTGGATAAAGGCATCTCTCGCGATAGATCTTAATTCTGGGTATGCCTTGAGTATCCAGTGAACAGAACGCCAAGACAAATCCGCGTGCCTAGATTCATCTTTAGCAATACGTAGAATCACTGCACGGATATTGATGTCTTCAGTACGCTCGGAAGCTACTTTTGCACAAGCTGCTGAAATTGTTTCTCCAAAACATCCCTCAATAATCGCCAATTCTAAGATGGATTGGGGATCGTCTGCTTGTTCTAGAACATTCGAAAGATTCATTCGCCCCGGTCCAACTGCTTGACCTGTAAACTCTGAAGCTAATCCAAAGCATAGACGTGCGTGCTGAACTTCATCATCCATAGCTTTGATAGTATCTCTAATCAAGTCAGGAGGCGCTCCCAACCCGAGTAATTGCAATACAAAGCGAGAAAATGCAGCTACCGATGCATGTTCCCCTAGTCCCATTTTTAGCCAAGCGTTTCCCAGTCGTATCCGCTCTTCAGGTGTCATTGTCTAGAAGAATGTCTTGAATATCAACACACCAATTATTGTCTTGAACCAGTTCTGCCAAACGTATGCTTCCTCTAACACTGAAAGGACGTCCAACAACTGTTGAAAGTATTTGAGAACGTATGAAACTACTATTGAACTTTGGTAAGAGAGCTTTGCTCTCCCTACCTAGAGAGAGCACATGATGAAGATCTGCAAACCGAAGGTTATTAGCAAATTGTGGAGCAAGTTCGACAGCTTCATCTTGATTACCCGTAGCTAGATAAACCTGAGCTAATCTAGCAGGAGTGTAGTTACCCTGAGGATTAATTTTAATGGCAATTTTATAGGCTTCTATAGCATCTTCTAAGCGCTCGCTAGCGGCCAAAGCATCACCTAAAATTGTCATTGCAGAAACGACTTCGTCTGTAGTTTGAGCTCTAAATTCAAAGTTAGGATTACGCGCAGCCAAAACCATAGCATTCTTAAGTGCTGCTTCGACATATCCTGCCTTGAGCTGAGTTATTGCTAATCGAATAAGCGCATCATCCAAATCCCTGTCTAAGCTAAGAGCGTCACTAAAGCAATCAATCGCTTCCTCATGTAAACCGTATAAGGAGAATAGACGCCCTCTAGCTAAAGCCCCTCCTGCTGTCTGATCAGTCAAACTAGAATCTATTTCGTTAAGTGATTGAGATGTCCGTTCCTTAAGAAGAGATGCAAGCTCTACAAGATTCGTCTGGCTATAGCGTTTCATGTGCCCCCATGAATTAATTAAGATGGAAGATAAAAGTAACCAAGACTCATCAAGAAGCAAGAATGAAGAACTTTCTCGGAATGCTCATAATAGAAATTTGGTTAATTCTAGATACAAACAGAAAAATCCTTAAAGGGAATTACTCAAAATTTAATTGAATAGTAATCTAAAACTGCCATAAGAGGAAAATACAGTCCTAAAACGACACATTAGTATACAAAAGTTAATAATTTCATATATATATATATCGCTAAATATATTTGAATGAATTAGCAAACGGTTTCACTAGTTAATGGAATACTATCCTCTATGAAATCTGAAAATAGCTTCTACTTCTAAAACAGCTTCTATTTATGCCAACAGCTTTGATATGCATTTGATATGCAAAGGTTACTATTTACACCTGGTCCTACCAATGTACATCCGTTAGTACAGCGGGCTCTCCTAGTAGAAAACATGAGCCATCGTGAGCCTGTGTTTGCAGCTATCCTTGAACGTCTTTGTCAACGGCTAGAAGGGATTGTGGGAGGAACCGAAACGCATAGCTGTGTACCTTTTGCAGCTTCAGGCACAGGAGCAAATGAAGCGATTTTAGCAAGCCTAGAGGGAAAACTTCTACTCCTTGACAATGGGCGATATGCTAAACGAATTGGTGAGATTGCTCGACGCCATCAGCTTAATGTCCGAATAGTAGCTACATCACCAATGGAGCCAATCAACCTAGAGGCCATTCAGTTAGCACTGGATTCGGACCCATATATTAAATATATTTTTGTAGTTCATCTTCAGACGACTACTGGGTTTTTGGCTCCCCTTCAGAAGATAGGTGAAATAGCCGACCGCTACGGTTGTCAGCTATTAGTAGATGGAATAGCAAGTATTGGTGGGCACGAGTTTGACATAGTTGCTCATAATGTAGCTTTTTGCTCTCTTAATGCCAATAAGTGCTTAGAGGGCTTACCGGGAGTCTCCTTCGTAATAGGCCGTACTGATCTCATTTCGGCGAGTGCAGGTAAATCTCGTAGCTTCTATCTAGACATTCATGAACAATGGCGTGCGTGTAAAGAGAATCGCGCAACCCCTTATACTGCACCAGTCCAGTTACTGGCTGCGGCAGATATAGCTGTTGGATTGTTAGTAGAAGAAACTGTTCCAAAGCGAATCTGTCGTTACCAAACTCTCCGAGATCAGCTTCAACAAGGATTGTTAGATCTGGGTTTAGAGCTTGCCTTAGTGAGTCCCGATGTGCAGTCCAACATCCTTAGCTTGTTCCGTATTCCTCACAATGTAAACTATTCAGCTCTCCAACAAGAACTAAATCAGCGAGGTGCAATAGTACATACTCATCAGGAAATTGTGGATGCTGGCTACATGGCTATTGCTACTCTTGGACATATGAACTCAGAAAACGTAGCATGGTTCCTTACGCAGCTTTCAGAAGCCCTTCCTAAGGTAGGTAAGCGATGAACACAGTTTATCAAAATCCTCCTCCTATAGCTCTGATCCTCGCAGCAGGACTGGGAACACGGTTAGGACAGATCACCCATAATTGTCCTAAATGTTTAGTACAAGTAAATGATCAACCTATCCTTAGCCGAATTCTTCAATCTCTGGAGGATTGTGGTGTTAAAGAGATAGTAATAGTTTTAGGATATCGTCACGAGCAGGTTCAAGAGTTCCTTAAGAATCTTGAGAGCACTTTATCTATTAAAACTGTTGTTAACCAGCGTTTTGCTGAGACCGGCACTGCTATTTCTCTTCAAATGGGACTTACTCTAGTTCCGCGACAACGTGACGTACTGGTAATTGAAGGAGATATGGTATTTGAAAGTGAACTTGTGGCTCGTGTACTTGCAGTAGAACGTAAAAACTTAAGTGTGCTCGCCCCGTACTCACCGGAAATTGATACAAATGGGAGTTTTGCTAAGTGTTCTTCTGATGGATATGTAATTGGTTTATATCACGCGAGTGCCAGACCATTAGACTTCTCTTTTGAAAATGCTTGGAAGACAGTGAATCTGTACCTTTTACGCGAGGGGAATTGGGAAACCATTCTTCTAACTGCAATAGACACAACCCTCAAGCGATGGGATTCAACTGCTCCGCTGGAGTATGCGATGCAAACTTGGATTGAAGCCGGGAAGTTGCCTCTAATGGCATTTAATGTAGGTTTAAGCCAGTGGTTTGAGATTGATACTCCATCTGATTTAGCAGAGGCAGAGCGACACTTTATATGTTCTAATTAAGGTATGTGCGGAATCGCTGGCGTAGTAGCACTTGACCACCAAGTTCGGCTTGAACCAGAATTGGTTGTTGCAATCCTGAATGGGATGACATATAGAGGACCGGATGCTTCGAGGATTCAGCAGTTAGATGGTGCAGTTTTAGGGCATTTACGTCTGGCAATTTTGGATACTCACCCTCGCTCCAACCAACCAATGTCTGATGCTACAGGCACGGTTTGGGTTACGTACAATGGAGAAATTTTTAATTTCCTAGAGCTGAAGCATGAGCTTGAGATTTGTGGTCACCACTTTCGTACCAAAACAGATACTGAGGTTTTAGTTGAAGCTTACCGTGAATGGGGAATTAATTGCGTTTGCCGCTTTGAAGGACAATTTGCGTTTGCACTTTATGATCTAGAAAAGAGAAGGATTTACCTCGTTCGCGATCGCTTCGGAATTAAGCCCCTTTACTATGCATTCATTCGTAGTACCATCATTTTCTCTTCTGAGTTAACAGGAATTGCAAACTATCCTGGGTTTGAACGTCGTCTGAATCCTCTAGCTGTATCTTCTTTCCTCTCGTACCGCTATGCTATAGGCGAAGAGTCCTACTTCTATGGTGCCAACCGTGTGCCTCCGGCTACTATCTTAGAAATCGGAGAAGGCATACATCGCCGTCATTGCTATTGGCAGCTAAATCTTCACGAGTTACCACTTCTGGGTCGAGCTGACTTGCGTGCAGACTATATCTCCTCACTTATAAATAAATCTGTACGTCAGAACCTAATTGCAGATCACCCCGTATCCTTATTTCTTTCAGGAGGTCTCGACTCTTCCATTATAGCGTTGGAAGCGAGGCGAATTGCGTCTTGCCCGTTGTTATCGTTTACTGCCCAGCTTAAGGAAGACGCTTATAACGAGAGTGCATACGCACATGAAGTAGCAAGTGCTCTTGGGCTAAGCCATCACTTAGTTGATTTGGATGAACACGACCCTATTATGGTTGCGGAGGATTTGGTTGCTAGAAGAGGTGAGCCCACAGCAATGCATAACGAAGTAGGAATGTATCTTTTAGCGCGCGAAGCAGCACGCTACAGCAAAGTAGTGCTTTGTGGGGAGGGAGCTGATGAGCTCTTTGCTGGCTACAGTCGAATCTATCGTAGTTTATATGACTATCAGCGCGCTAAGTTTGCTGCAATGCTACCAACTCAATTCTCTAATGCTCTACGAGCGCGACTTAGTATAGAAAATGATGCTCATTGTTTGTCAGAAGTTGATTTCTTCTTAAGGCGCTATAGCTATTTCCCTATTTTAGAAAAGTTACTACTCTTTCGTCCAGAAATACGTGTACAGGTAGATACAGATGCTGCACTCAACGTTGAATTTGCTAAAGTTTTTGAGCGCAGTAGTCATCTCCAACCTGTTAACAGAATTATGTTGGTTTTTCTTGAGCTTCATTTACCAGGACTTCTTGCGATGCTAGATGCTACGACTATGGCTGCTGGAGTGGAAGCACGTGTTCCTTTTCTTAACCATCACCTTGTACAAGCGGCTGTAAATCTTCCGGTAGAAGATCGGTTGCGTTGGCGTAATCCTTTAGGATGTGCAATTGCTGCAATGAAGCCAGTCAGCTCTTTTAGCGAACGGTTTGACGAGACAAAAGTAATTTTAAGACGCGCTTATGGCTCATCTATTCCCATCTCGGTACTTCGTCGTAAGAAAATGGGGTTTCCTATGCCCTTAGGCCAGTGGCTAGGAGTGGAAAGACTAGGTCAAATTCGTGAGCGGCTTCTTTCACCTAAAGCGCGCACAGCTGAATTATTCGAACCTAATCATCTCAAAGCTTGGCTTGAGAAAGGAGCCGCATGCCCAAGTGATGCTTTTGGAAAACGTCTTTGGCTTCTCTTTAATCTCGAGCTTTTTCTTTCGCAATGGTAATCAAGCAGGTATAGCAGTAAGGTGATTTTTTGACGAGATTAAAGTTTTTTAAGAACAGGGAAAGAATTCTTTGGAGACACTTGAACTTGCGTACCTTTAAATTCTCAGCTAGCTCTAGGGATTACTTGACCAGTTTATTCAAGTTGAATGGCTTGAGTGTATTGAAGATTTGAAATAATTAGAATCTTATAGAGGTGAACCATGAAGTCTAATAGGGACGATCCTACTTATGAAAAAATTGGAAAGGGATATAATCTCACCCGTCAAGCAGATCCTTACCTTGTGAACTGTATTACCCAATTGCTTGACCCTCGTAACAGCAGTCATTACCTAGATATAGCTTGTGGTACTGGGAATTATACCCTTGCTCTTGCAACCAAAGCAGGTAAATGGACTGGGATTGATCACTCATCAGTAATGCTTAAAAAGGCATCAAGAAAATCGCTAGATATAACTTGGTGTGTTGCTGACGCAGAAGATCTACCTTTCGATAGTGAAAGCTTTGATGGAGTTATTATCACGTTAGCACTACATCACTTCGAAAATTCTGTGCGAGTTTTTCGTGAATCGGCACGTATTCTTAAAGTTGGCTCTCCTCTTGTACTGTTTACGTCTACGGCAGAGCAAATGGAAAATTATTGGCTGAATCACTATTTTCCGAAGGCAATGCAGCGATCAATTACGCAGATGCCAACACTACCCGATACATTAGATAGTCTCCAGCAAGGAGGCTTTTACATTGATAAGCTTGAGCCCTACTTTGTGTTGCCTGATCTTCAAGATTTCTTTCTTTACAGCGGAAAGCATCGACCCGAGATATACCTTGATGAACGTATACGTCGAGGATCATCGACCTTTGCTACTTTGGCGGATCAAGACGAGGTATCTGAAGGATGTGCAAAACTTTCTGATGATATTGTTTCAGGTCACTTTAAGCAAGTTTGCAATCAATATTATGATGATCAAATTGGTGACTACATTTTTATACGTGCAATCAAATCATAACTGGAACTGAATTTTAATTAGCAACTAAACAAATACGGGTAAAAAATATAGAAGAACAAGTAAATTCAAGGAAGCCTAAAGAAATGAAAAATTACAATGTTATTCAGCAAGCACTTCAAGAACTTTTCCCAAACTGCCCAGAAACCTTTGCTTTAAATTTCCTTGCACTGCTTGAAGCTCCAATTGAAGAACTTGCTACTCAATCTATTTTTATTTTGGAGAAACCCTATGGACGTAACCACATCCTTATAGACCAAGGAGATTTTGGGCTGTCCTGCGCTTGGCTGCTTCCTGGGCGCAGTACTAGTTTGCATTACCATAACACTCGAGAGGAATTCTTCTGTGTACGTGTGGGGAAAGTCACTCTAACTTCTGGTACTAGTGTCTGTAACTTACATTCACTTGAGCATGGAAAATCTATACCAGGCATTCCACACTCATTAGCAAACAGTGGTATTCAACCGGCAGAAGTTCTAGAAGTATTTGCACCAGCAATTTTAGATGACAAGTGCCGTATCTCAGATCCGTATGCCCGACGTATAGGAAAGGTTGGAGTATCTGAATGACTTTACTCTCTGTTGAGACAGAGCAGCATCTAATTACAACTGCTCGCCGTATCAGGAAAAATGTACTGACTGCAATTCATGCAGTAGGAACTGGACATGCGGGGAGTTCGCTCTCCTTAATTGAGATTCTTGTTATGCTCTATTTTCGGCATCTTAAGATTGATCCTAAATGCCCTAACTGGGAAGATCGAGACTGGTTCATTCTCAGTAAGGGGCATGGTTCACCAGCTCTGTACGCAACACTTGCTGCTGCTGGATACTTTTCCGAAGAGCGACTTCAGTCTTTGCGTCAATTTGGGAGTGGGCTTCACGGGCATCCAGTTGCTGGGCAACTTCCAGGAATCGACGTATCTACTGGTTCACTAGGACAAGGTCTTTCTATTGCTGTGGGACTTGCTCTAGGATTTATGCGACAAGGACGTACTAACCGTGTAGTTTGTATTCTCGGTGATGGTGAGCTTCAGGAGGGTCAGAATTGGGAGGCAGCAAATACTGCTTCTACCTTCGGGGTTGCCAATCTCTGCTGCATTGTAGATCGTAACGGACTTCAAAACGATGGAGATACTGAAACAATTATGCCTTTAGGCGATCTTTGCGCACGCTTTCGAGCTTTTGGGTGGCAGGCTATGGAGATAGATGGACACAACTTTCAGGCCATTGATAAAGCTCTATGGTATGCGCGCCAAAGTTCAGTTCCGTGTATTCTTGTGGCTAAGACAGTTAAAGGGCGGGGTGTCTCTTTTATGGAAGGAGTGGTAAAGTGGCATCACCATCCTATTGATAACAACCATCTTGTCCTTGCCCTATCTGAGCTTGATGGAGCCTTGATGTAATGTTAGAGCGTGCTACGAGGGATGCTTATGGCGAGGCCTTACTTGAACTTGGGAGTTGTGATCCACGTGTAGTGGTTCTAGATGCAGATCTATCCCGTTCTACGTATACTGACCGATTTGGAAAACGATTTCCAGAGCGTTTCTTCAATGTAGGAATAGCTGAGCAAAACCTTATTGGTGTTGCTGCTGGTTTATCCATGACAGGGCTGATTCCTTTTGCCACTACCTACGCAATTTTCATCGGTCGGGCGTTTGATCAAATTCGCCAATCAGTGTGCTTTGCTGGGACGAATGTGAAGATTGTTGCTACTCATGCTGGTCTCGCAGCCTCCCATGACGGTGGATCGCATCAAGGTGTACTGGATATTGCTCTAATGCGCTCACTGCCTGGAATGACAGTAATTTCGCCTGTTGATTACCATGCTGCTCGTCATGCAGTTTTTGCAGCAGTAGAACATAGTGGTCCGGTCTATATTCGTCTACAAAAAGAACCTGTTCCCATTCTTACGTCCCCTAATGAAACCTTCCAAATTGGTCCTGCTCGAAGATTAAGTGAAGGACGCGACGTAGCAATTTTTGCCACAGGATCAATGGTTCATCCAGCAATAATTGCAGCAGAATCATTGCTAAATCAAGGTATTGAATCCAGCTTAGTTGAAATTTGCACTCTAAAGCCCATTGATATAACTACTATACGAGAAGTATGTTCTTCCTGTGGATGTTTTGTCACTGCTGAGGAACACAGTCGATATGGAGGTCTTTATGATGCTATTCTCCATGCTTTAGCAGGGGAAGTACGCTGTCCAGGTACTCCTGTAGCACTTAACGATTGCTTTGGAGATACTGGTAGCTGGCAGGAGTTGCGTATCCACTTTGGACTCTCAAACATTGATATTGAACGAGCTGCTCTTCGAGCATTGGCACTGCGTGATTTCCCCCTTTCGTCCTCCCATCTATAAACTTCTCTCTATATTAATCTATGAGCAATCAATATTTAAGCTATGCCGGAATGTACATCGATTTGGAAGCTTCAGAAGATGTCTTAGAAGGGATTGCAAACCAAGTTGAGCCATTTTTCCAGTTCCGTAATGACAATGTTGGTTCATTAGTACTTAATCTGAAAGTACAGTTGACCGAACCGCCAGAACATATAGCTAAAACCATTAAGACTAAAGGGAAAGAGGTAGTTGTTGATACTAGCCTCTACGCTCATTTAGCATCTAAAGGAAGTCGTTGGAATATAGAGAATGGTTACATAGTATGTATTGACCTTACCAATACCCTTTTTCATTTTCACGCGAAGACTGCTACGGTAATACTTTACCAACAAAGACAAGAGCACGCCATATTGGATGCTGTGCGTGCAATTAAATCCTTTTTTACAGCATCAGTCGAACAGTCTGGGGGAGTACAATTGCATGCTGCAGCTGTGCGGCATGAGGAGCAAGCCACGATAATTATGGGAGATATGTGGCAGGGCAAAACGACGTTACTCCTTGAGTTGTTATCGGAGTTCGAGGTTGATCAGTTAAGCTGCGATACCACTGTCTTGCTTGCAAGTCAAAATGGACAGCTTCGAGCTTATGGTTGGCCGTCACCATTTAGTGTTTCTCATGGCACTATGGCAGATCATCAACCTTTGGCACCTTGGTTTCCAAAAGAACGTAGGGGTATTCCATACGAAACCTTGTGGAATGAGGGTAAAAAGGCAATATTAACATCTCAAAATGTTGTATCCGCCTTCAATCGGCGACTTGTTCCGTCTGCTGATCGAGTTTCTACTTGCATCTTTGTACACTTTGCACCGGATCTTCCAACACAGATTCAGCGTATCTTCGAAATAGTATCGCTTACAGAGTGTTTGCGAACTGTGTATCTAGGGAGCCGAGATCCTATTTATCATGATTGGCATGGCTATCTTCCCACTGGCAACGAACTTATTGACCAAAATATTGATGCTGTAGCCTGTAACCTCTTAGACCAATGCGAGTTTTTTGAGATGTGGTGGGCACCAAGTGCGAGCAGTTTAATGAAACGAATTCCATCTCTGGCTGCAGCTCATCCCTATCTTCGAGAAATAATTGCTGATTAAAAAAATAAGCAATGATAGACTACCGTTTCACTTACTTCAATCTTGATCTCAAGGTTCTTCTTCCTAACCTTGAAGGATCCCTTATTCCTTTTCTTAAGGCATACTTCGAACCATACATAAAAATAAGTCCATCACAAGGACAAGCAACTTACACACCTATTGCTTGTATTGGTGTTGAAGTGGGAATGCCGCCAATTGAGGTGCCAAACAAGAATGGAAGTATTGAAATCGATATTGATCGAAGCAAAGCATTCCTTCAGTGTACTGGTAAATATATAGATCAGGGAGAAATTCGCTGGGTCTGGATGCTGCCGAGTAAGGCAATTGTACGGATTGATCGAAATACATCTGAAATAAAAATTTGGGGACCTACTCAAGATTCACTACGTGTTCCTGTTCTACGAATAGTGGAAGATCTTTTGTCGAATGCGATTCAGCGCCGTGAGGGTGTTATTATCCACGCTAGCGGAGTTGTAGCAAATGGGCAAGCCGTCATAGCTATTGGTAATAAGGGTGCTGGTAAAACTTCTATACTTTGTCGGCTACTTCATAGCTTCAATGTAGCAAAGCTAGCTAATGACAATGTCTGCATCGCAGTACGTAAAGATCATCTCGTAGCACGTGGTTGGCCAGCTTTCTTCAAAGTTGAAGTAGCAACTGTATCTTCGTTGCGTGAGCTAGCGGTGGATTTTCCAGAAGAACATCGTGCAATTCTAAATAATAGTGATGCACTATGGAACGTCTATAACAAGGTAGCTCTATACCCATCACAAGGAGCATCACGCTTTAGTGCTGGAATTGAAGTAGAAGCCCCTCTTGGGGCTATTATTCTACCTAACTTCAGCAAGGATAAATCTCCAGAGTTGCATCAAGTAAATGTTGAAGAAGTTGCCTCGCAGCTTCCAGAATACCTTCAGGGGATTTTTAACCCTAATCACTCAGATTGGTTAGCAATCAACTCTGTTACTTCTAACTTGGTTCTAAAGACTCTTGATAGCGTAGTTGATGCAATAAAGTCCTTTAAAGTTCCATTGTATCGGCTGAACTGGTGTCCCTCATTGGATGACCTACTTGGACAGGTACCTGAGTTAAGAAAAACTCAATGGAGTCTAATTGACTGCCAAAAAGATTCTGAGAATCTGCACGACTACCCTCCCCTGCCTACCATTAGTCCAGATGATCGCTGTTAGTTTAAGAGCCACTGATGACGTACCTTGGTGCGATTTAGCAAAAACCACTGAAGAGCTAATAGTGTAGAAGCATTAGCACAGGATGCTTCTGTAAGAAGATTGGGAATTTTCTCACAAGATACAATACAGGGACGTACATTTTCCTGCTCATAAGCATTACCACGTTCAACCAGAGTTTTAGGAGCCTTGACACGAGCACAAAAAAGCTGCACTAGTGCTGCATTAGACGCTGGATCAGGCAAGTACTGAAAAATTTCAATAATATCCTCTGGTTCACATCCAATTTCTTCATTAAGTTCCAATCGGGCTAATGCTTCTGGCTTCTCACCATCTGTAAGTGTCCCCATTACAATCTCAGTTGTCCATCCTAAACCTTCCACTGAAGCCCTGGATACATAAGCTCCTACCCGAAATTGTTCAACAAGTACAACGCAATCGGATATTGGGTCATACGCAAGCACGCCCACAGCGCGTTTGCCTACCCCCACCACAAAATAATCTTGGGTGGTGCTCATATGACCATCAAATTTTTCGCAGCGTAGTTTCAGGTGATCCATTCCCGGACCAACGTTCGTAATTCGAGAGTGTTTCAAAATCTCAACTTTTCTACACATACGAGAAAGTTTCTATGACATTTATTGTGCGAACTCCCATCCGCCATTCACATAAACCACATTAATTTCTACATGCCTAACAAGGGAATTTATTAACTCATTAATTTCAATCAGTTGATTTGTATTCGAACTGAGACGGGTCAATTCTTCATAAAGTGCTTTTATGCCATGGCCACGGAAGCTCATAATTCCTGTCCACATACCATGAGTGCATTCATAAGATACCTCATGTCCTATTTTTAGGAGTTGCTTAGGAGTGTCAACAACACCTAAGCCTGATGAATTGGTACAATGCACACACCAAGAAGAAGGTATTTTTTCAGGACTTTGGGTCGCATTGACAAGGATGAGCGCTTCACAATGGTATGAGTAGATAAGATTAATTAGATAGTCTTCTAAAGCGGTAGCAGTCGTTAAGATAACAAATGCGTTCGTTGATGAAGCAATCCTAGCGAGAATACTTTGGATTTGCACGATACTGTTCTTGTCTAGACATAGAACGTGCTGATCGTTGAGTGAGGCTCTTGTGGACGTATTGATATTGCATATTTCAGATTCTCCAAAGCTTTTTAATTGCTTATTCCAACGGGTAATTACATCACTAGAAGTTAGTGGAGAAGTGTAAAAGTCTACTATGGGTGGACTAGGTAGATAGAGCAAGATAGTCTCCAATTTTGAAGATGTAACATAGCGATGTTCAGCAGATTGTAACTCCTCAACATTCTGAAGCCGCCACAACTCATTCAATGGTACTAACTGATTCTCTAATCCATGTGCATTGCCTTGTTCAAGGATATAACATGCAGTTTGCTGCATTGCCAGAAGTGATGCGCGAAGGAGGTGATTTGCCCAAATTACCGCTGAAATTCTAGCCTCTTGAATTACGTTGATGGGAGTATCAGCGTAAGTTGTAGGTACACAAATAATGGGAATATTACGATCCCACTCTTTCATAAAAGCAGCAATTTCATCAAATGACGATGCTCTTGAATGTACGAGAAGTGCATCCGCCCCTGCATCGCTGTAAGCTCGCCCCCTTAAAAGTGCCTCATCTAGACCAGATCCAATCACCAGTGCTTCAGTACGAGCGACTATGATCAAGTCATCAGTTCGTGTATCGCAACCAGCACGGATTTTTCCACAGAATTCATCTATCGAGATGAGTTTCTGTGATGTAGGATTGATGAAAGAATTAGTTTTTGGGAAAACCTTGTCTTCAATACAAACTCCACCCACTTTTCGTACGCAGAGACGTCGCACTAATCGTCGAAACTGATTAAAACCTCCATATCCTGTATCAGCATCTAATAAAACCGGAATATGTACGCGCTCAGTAATATACTCGATATTATCGAGTATATGTTCCACTGTAAGCTCATTACTATCACGTACTCCATATGCACAAGACATGGTGAGAGAGCTTAGCCAGATGGCGTCAAAGCCAGCCTCTTGTGCCACAAGAGCCGAAAGTGTATTATGTGCCTCTATTAGAGTAGCTATCCTAGAACCATAGAGCATTTCACGAAGGCGATTGGCACTGGTGGGCATGAAAGGGGGATTACATCATTAGACTATCGTTCTCCAGAAGTATACCTTTTCGACGGCTCGACCCGATAACCGCAGGCTGCTGACGCGAGAATTTAACAATAATAGATTTGCTACTCCTAGAGAGGCACGAATTTGTTTGTTCCTGCACTGCTTGAAGAATCGTAGAGGAACTCCTTACGATTTAGAGGCTGTTTGAAAAGCCGGATCGACCGTTGTGAAATGTCAATTATCCTGGGCCCTTCCCAGCTTTTGGTGATCAGTGTTCATAGAGCAACCATCGTTGCTAGATAGTACCAACGATACTAAGGATTATGGCGCGACAAAGACTTGGGCGTCTGTCACTGCTCCAGTTTCGGGATGGACCACTGGCACCGTCAGTCCGCAGTAGTCCACAAAGAGCTTGTCGCCCCCTTTGTACACTTGCCGCATCGATAGCTTTTGCTGCGCTCGCCAACGGTTGTAGCGCCGACAAAAGCCCCCGTAACTCAATTGCCACTGCCCTTGTTCCAATCCTCCCTGCCACAGCAGGGCAAGCGTTACGCCTTTGCGTTGCAACTCGATTGCCACCTGAGCAAAATCGATAGTCTCAGTTTTGGGCAAGACTTTGCGTTTGCCTTTGCCCAGCAGTTCCAACGCTTCGCTATCACTCATCTGACTCAGCTGCGCATCGCTTAAGCCTTTCGCCGTCGCTCGTCGCACGTAATCCTGCACGGTTGAACGGGCTACAGCACAACTCTGGGCAATCGCGCACTGGCTGTACCCCAACTCATGCATCCGGATCATTTCCCGAAACTTTGCCATTGGCAGTAATCCTCCTTGTTGCTTTCGTTTCCCCATCTCCCACACCCCCTCACTGATGAACCAGTGCAGTGTAGTCAGAGGTAGCCGATGTTGAGTGTGAATTACCTGCCGAGGTATCCGGAGAATTAGGTGCCGAAAGAATCGTTACTCAGGTGCCGAAGCATCCGGAGAATCCGGTGCCGAGCTATCGTGAAATTTTGCAATTATGACGCTAGATCACCAAAAGCTGGGAAGAGCCCCTACAGACTGCTAGATAAAGTCAGTTAAGAGTCCTAAAAGTTTTAAGAATTGCTAAGAGATTGTTTGACTTTTTTATTGAATTTTAATGTAAATAAGGAGTTTCTTGAAGTCTAAGTTGAACACAATTGTTTTAGATTTTTACAAAACCTTACATTCCTGGATGAAAGAGTGAGGCTTCTAGCCTTCTAAATTGTTTTACTTTTTTACTGGTTAACAGCGAGAAAGCCAAAGTCGCCAAAGCTACCCTCTACGTTCGCGGCGTACGGAATCGTGAGGAGTCGTTCACTGTCTCGTTAAGCATTTGGGAAAAATCGACTGCATGGCGAACACTGCCGTTTCTTAAAAAAGGATCGCTCATCATTTGCACAGGCAAACTTGAACCGAACCCGTATATTTCCAGCAATGGCAACACGCCACGCGCTGGATTATCAATGACGGTGCTGGATATCGATCTCGATAATGTGAAGAGTGCTGAAGATGAAGACAATCAGATCAACGATGATTACGCTGATGCTCCAGCGCCTGAAGCAACTGTACTAGAAACAGACGCACAGAAAAAGAAAGGTAAAGCACCTGTGACGGCTTAACGGGGAGTTGGGAGTCGGGAGTCGGGAGTCGGGAGTAGCGGGTCGTAACTCAAAACTCCCCTCTCACCTCACTTCTCTCTCCTCTCCCAAAAAGCAAAACTCTGCCCCGCAATTGATTAAAATGAACACAGTTGCGTTTGGCTAGTTGCTTTTATCGAAACGGTTTATGGAAATCTCCAGGGCTTGAAGACCAGCCAGGTCAAGCAGTTGCAGCGGTTGTATCACCAGCGGCTACCGGGCGATCGCATCACCACGCCCGAATTTGCCCAACGGTTAGCAGCGGTCAGCACTGAGTTGAACCAGCCTTTGTGTGCGTATGTGAATCGGCGCGGACAGGTAATGCGGGTTGGAGTAGGCACGCCTCGCCAGACGCAGATTCCCCCGCTGGAACTGCCCCGCTATGGTGCCGAGCGACTTTGTGGGATTCGGTGTCTTTCAACCCAGTTGAAGTTTGAGCCGCCCAGTGACTCAGCGCTGACGGCAATGGCGATGCAGCGGCTGGACGCGCTGGTAACGCTAACCCTCACAGGCGGCGGCTTTGAACGTCGGGGAGGTGGCGCAACAGGGTATGTTAAAGAGACATACTTAGCGCATTTGGTACCGCATCCCGAAACTGCCTGGACGGTTTCGCCGCCTCTGAGCCTAGATGTGTTGACCAATCAAGACTTTCTCAATCTCGTTGAGGGACTGGAAGAAGAGTTTCGGCGAGACTATACCGCACAGCAGGTCGATCGCGATCATGATCAAGTGTTACTGGTAGGACTGATGACCGACAACCGAGCCGTACAGCGCTTCAAAGATGGGTTGACGGAGTTGGAGCGCCTGGTGGAAACAGCGGGTGGTCAAGTGCTGCAAACGCTTCAGCAGAAGCGCTCCCATCCCCATCATCAAACAGTGGTCGGTGAAGGCAAGGTACAGGAAATTGCGCTGGCGGCGCAGTCTGTTGGCGCAAATCTGATCGTGTTCGATCGCGATCTTTCCCCCGCGCAAGTGCGAAATTTAGAAACCTTGATTGGCATTCGCGTGGTCGATCGTACCGAAGTCATTCTCGATATCTTTGCTCAGCGCGCGCGATCGGGTGCCGGAAAACTTCAGGTCGAACTGGCGCAACTGGAATATATGCTGCCGCGACTTACCGGACGTGGGCAGGCAATGTCTCGCTTGGGCGGCGGTATTGGCACACGCGGACCAGGGGAAACGAAACTAGAAACCGAGCGACGGGCAATCCAGCGACGGATTACGCGCTTGCAGCAGGAAGTGAATCAGCTACAGGCGCACCGGGCACGAATGCGGCAACGACGGCAGCATGAAGAGGTGCCGTCGGTAGCCGTTGTTGGGTATACAAATGCCGGGAAGTCTACGCTGCTGAATGTGCTGACAAATGCCGAGGTCTATGCAGCAGACCAACTGTTTGCGACTCTAGATCCCACGACGCGACGACTCGTCGTACCCGATGCGGTGACAGATGAGCCGATCGCCCTGCTCCTGACCGACACTGTGGGCTTCATCCATGACTTACCGCCCTCATTGCTGGATGCCTTTCGCGCCACGCTGGAGGAAGTCACGGAAGCCGAAGCGCTGCTGCATGTGGTGGATCTGTCTCATCCCGCATGGCAAAGCCAGATTCGATCGGTGATGAAAATTCTATCAGACATGCCGATCGCACCCGGTCCCGCACTGGTCGCCTTCAACAAAATCGATCAGGTAGACGGCGACACGCTGGAACTGGCGCGAGAAGAGTATCCACAGGCAATCTTCATCTCCGCCAGCGAATGTCTGGGTCTGGAAACCTTGCGCCGCAAGCTTGCCCAACTGGTGCATTACGCTGTTTCTTCATAGCATCAGGGTGAAGTTTAACGGGGAGACTACGATCGATTGAGAGTCAGCGTTGAGCGATCGAAACAGATTCCCAATTTCTTTGCTCAGTCCTGCTGTGGGGCTAGACCAGATGCAGAAGTCCAGAATCTAGTAACTGAGTCTCTGGCGCTCGCTGTTGAGTGATCAACTCGCGCGATCGAGTGTTTAATACGCATCGTTAAGTCTTTGAGACTCGTTGTTGAGTGTTTAGGGTTCAGCCCTGAGCCTTTGAAACTCGCCATTGAGTCTCTGATACTCGTCAATGAGTCTTCGATATTCGTTAATGAGTCTTTGATACCCGTCAATGAGTCTTCGATATTCGTTAATGAGTCTTTGATGCCCGTCAATGAGTCTTCGATACTCGTTAATGAGTCTTTAAGCTTCAGTGACGAAGCTTGGACGTTCGTTATCGGATCCTTAGAGTTCACCGCTGATTGACTGACAAAAGTTCTGATGTAGGTTGGTGTTGAGCGGAGCGTAACCCAACACCAGTAACGGTTTCGTTGGGTTACGCTAACGCTAACCCAACCTACGGCAGGATAAGGGTTTCAAGAGTTTTGTCAGTCAACCAGGAGTTCACCGTTGACTGTGAGCGTCATGGAGAAGGCAAGCCGTAGCACCAAGCGCCACAAATCGTCCTGCTTAAATAGCTAAAGAAGCTTCAGTAAACACAATTGATTGAGTTGGAATCGTATGGCAAACTTGACAGGTTTCGCCACCGATATGTCGAGTTTCCGTCAAGGAAATCTGATTATCTCTAGCGTGAACATCACTGATGCAACCCTTAAACCGAGACTTGATAGAATTACCTAAAGCTTGAGTCATCTCAGAGTCAGGCTCATGGCTAGAGAAGAAGTAGATATCCATAGGTTAAAATTGAGTGAAGGTAAAGTTCGCTGTGCCTTGTGAGCAAAATCTATCAGAACTATTCGACATCTCAGGCTTCGGCTTAAGCAATCATTAAATGAATATTTCTCGTATTTATAGCTTTATCTTGCAACAATACTTAAAATTACTCATCGGCTCAGAGATATATTTTGAGACTGTTTAAATTGCATACTTGCGGTCATAGAAGTGTTTAGAACTAGGCGTGAGTATTCTATATTTAAAGATGCAGTTTAAATCTAAACGCTGTCTCAACACTCACTAAACGCATTCCAACTGCTGCTACAGTGTCTCACCTCAAGTTAGTATTGTGTCAGCACTACAGCCCAAACAGCGGCACGATCGCTCCATCAGGAGAATCGCTCTGCACCACTCCTGAACGCTTCATGCTTATTAAATCTTCGGTTTATCTGCCCTTTCCACGATCGCTCGTTTACGCTACTTACCGCGATAAGTTGGTCGATCTGGTTCCTTTTCTGTCTAACGTTCGGCAGGTTGAAGTGAAGTCTCGTCAAGAAAAAGCAGGACTGCTTTACCTGGTTAACATCTGGCATGGCGGCGGCGAAATTCCCGCACTGGCACGCGCGATTCTCAGTGAAGCAATGCTGTCTTGGACGGATCACGCAACCTGGAACGACGCTAAATTCACAACCGATTGGCGCATTGAAACCCATGCCTTTACTGAAGCAGTTCACTGTGCTGGTAGGAACTGCTTTGTGGAAGAAGGGAATGGTACTCGCATTGACTGTTTGGGTGAGCTAGCGATCGATCCTAACAAAACTGGCGTTCCGTGGTTTGTTTCGGGTAAGGTGGCGCAGACGGTTGAGGATTTTCTCAGCAAAAAAATTGAACCTAACTTGTTGCAAGTGAGCGAGGGCGTGCGTCACTATTTGGAGCGATCGTAGAAGGGTAGAATCCAGCCTTTATAAAGCTACGTTTAAGGACAAACGGTTGCTGCTAGCGATCTCTAAAGCCGCGTTAATTCACTACCCTAAGTAGCTGGGTGAAATTAAACGTAGGATGTGTTAAGCATAGCCGTAACGCATCAAAACCTTTAGCAGCATGGGTTACGCTTCACTTTTCTTGAATGCCGAAGGCTATACCCATCCTACGCAGATTTTATATTTAGTTGAACCTTCCTACTTAGTCGTATTTGTGAACTTTAAGCGACAAGTTCAAACTCATAAAATACCTTGAACGAATCTCGGCGACTAAACGCTTATTCCTAAATAAGTGTTAGCTAACTGGTTCATTGTAAGGACGGTGTCCCTTCAGCCTTACTGCAACGTGGCGATCCGGTTTGAATGATGAGAATGGCGCTGTATGAGCGGTCAGCAATTAGCGGTCAGCAAAAAAGCTGACCGCTAACTAATTCAGTCTTGCTCACAAATGATTCAGGACTGCTATAGATACAGCGATCGCGTAAATTGTCGCCATTTTGGTCTGGCAAGTGTAGGCTAATTACCACAGGGCAAATATTTTTCAGAAAGGGTTGCGATGGAATGGCACACAACGGACGCTCAAAGTCTGGCGATTATCGATCGCGAGATTGGTGAACACATCTTCTCACCAGCCGAATATGAACTTGTGCGACGGGTCATCTACGCAACGGCTGATTTTGAATATAAGTCGCTGGTGCGCTTCTCAGACGCAGCGCTACAGTCTGGAGCGGCGGCTCTTGCAGCCCGTAGCACGATCGTAGTAGATGTGCCGATGGTGCAAGTGGGTATCACGACCAACATTCAGAATACCTTTGCCAACCCGGTCTATTGCAGTATGGAAGCGCTGACCCGTCCGCAAAAGGAAAAGACTCGTGCTGCGTGGGGCATTGAAACGTTAGCTCGACGCTACCCAGAAGGCGTTTTTGTGGTGGGTCAGGCACAAACAGCACTCACTGCATTAGTCGATTTGATTGAGGCAGAAGAGATTCGCCCAGCGCTGATTATTGCGACTCCTTCTGGGTTTATCGATGTGGAAACGGCAAAGGAGCGGTTAGCAGATTCACTGATTCCACACATTCGGATTGCTGGACGCAAAGGTAGCGCTGTTGTAGCTGCCGCGATCGTCAACGGCTTGGTTGACCTGGCATGGCAAGCCTACGGGCGCGAACAGAAGGGGTGACGTAACGTGCATTGCAGGGGCTTCACTAGCAGTTCCAGCAGCACACTCCTTTTTACCAGTCGATCGAGGGTCGGCTACGCGGCGATCGCCGACGAGGGCGACGGCTTAGCTCGATCGCGCCACCACCACTGTCATACCGCTCTTGTGAGGGCAGGTCAGGCTCTGGTTCAAACTGGTTGCTACGGTTGCGTGCATTTAGTCTGCGGCTGACTTCAACAAACGACTCATGCAGCAATAGCGGGTAATCACTGACCCAAATGTTGTGACTGGGAACATAAATATCTGAAGTTTTGCTAATGCGACCCAGATCGCCTCGGTTAGACATCACTAGCATCTCTGCCGCATCGCCGATCGCGATCGCCTGATGGTAGCGCTTCAGCGGCACCTGTAGACGACTCGTAAAGCCCGTCTCATCACCCACCACTAAGTTCAAGCGGCGCTCACGGTTTTCAACAATGACCAACTCGCCGCGCTCATTGACCGTTTCCTCTTTGCCAATCAGTTCCTCTGTGGCATAGACATCAACCACTTCGCCTTGCCAAAAACCACTGTAGGGATATTTGCGCGCCTCAATATTTTTCAGGCTCGACCACAGTACGGGTCCCCACAGCCAATACAGCCCAACGACAATGCCGAGCAAAAAACGAATGAAGCCAAAGCTCTCGCCCAGAAGACCACCCAGCAATAAGACGATCGTCACGCCCACAAGCGAAACCAGCAAGCGTAGCAGCAACGCGGGAAACTTTCCCCAGCAGTAGACGTATTGCGGACCTGTAGCCACCGCGGGAATCAAATTTTCAAACGTCTTACGGGTAAGTGGAATGAGCATGGGTGTGGTGAATAGGCACGATCGCGGATAACGAACTGCTATGAGCCTAACATTAGACATCTCGATCAGCCTACTGAGTGACGGTCAGCTATCAGCTATCAGCTATCAGCGTTCCTTTGAGCTGACGGCTGATAGCTGACTGCTAGAGCCATACTCCTTAAGCGTCTGATGAAGGAGTGCGGCTGAGCACAGGCACCAGAAAGGCAGCCAGCGCACCCACCACAAAGCCAGCAATATTACGGAACAGCGGTAGCCAATCAGAGGTACGGGTGACGACAGGACCAATGCCAAAGGCAATGAAGAGAATGCCCCATAGCGGCGAGAAAATCAGCGCCCACTGCCACGCTACAATCTGTCCTTCTTTACGCGGCTTGGCGGCAAAACCACACACCACACCGCCCACGATCGACGTAATGAGGGTAAGAATCCACTGCTCTGGAGGCAAACCAGGCACTACCAGACAGCCACCTCGACGCAGGCATAGCTTGATCGACTCTAGTGCTTCTAAAATCGATTGGTCTTCACCATGTTCACGCACAAAGAACTGATTGCCAAAACGGGTCTGCAATTCAATCCAGAAGGTACGCGGCATCAGCGGGTAAAAGTCATCCCCAACGCTGAAGTTAAGGAGATTGCCTCCGCGTGGATCAGCCACAAGCAGGACACTGTGGTCATCGAGTCCCCAATAGTCTTTGACCGCAATGCCTGGTGTCCGCTCAAACTGAGTCAGCACCCGTAGCTTCCACCCGGTTTCTGCCTCGAAGCGTTCCAAATCTTTCGCCAGCGTTGCTTCCTGTTCACCCGTCAGCGCTTTTGCTAAGTCGATAATGGGCGTTTGCACGTCTGGTAATAACTCTGGGTTGTTGAAGGCGTAGGCGGCTGAACGCGTCAAACCGTTGAGCGGACAGACCCAGAGGCAGACAGCTAGTAAAAGAACGGCTGTGCAATGCAAGAGTTGTTTGACTTGAGGCTGTAGCGATCGCCCTGTAACAAAAGCATGAGAAATGGACATGGGAAATATTAGCTGGCTGTAAGAATTGACGGATGAAAAGCGTAATCTTTCTTTACACTCTTTAATCTTATCTCTCATCTTAGGAAGGTAAAGGATTGCCGTCAATCACTCACGGGTAAAACTATGGTGCACTGTGTCACGATCGCTGACTGCAGAAGCGATCGCCTAGACTATGAGAATCTGCGACATGACTTGAGAGGTTCGCATGGCTCAGCGCCCAATCTACTTAGACTGTAATGCCACAACGCCCGTTGATCAGCGTGTGCTGGCTGCCATGCTTCCTTACTTTACAGAGCACTTTGGTAACGCCGCGAGTGTCAACCACCTCTACGGTTGGGAAGCTGAAGCCGCTGTGCAGCAAGCGAGAGAGACCTTAGCCGCCGCGATCGAGGCACAGCCAGAAGAGCTTGTGTTTACCAGTGGTGCGACTGAGGCAAACAACCTGGCAATCAAAGGTGTAGCAGAGGCATACATTAGCAAGGGGCGACACATTATCACCGTTGCCACTGAGCATAGTGCGGTGCTTGATCCCTGCCGCTATCTGCAAGCTTTGGGCTTTGAAGTAACGGTGCTGTCTGTGCAACAGGATGGACTGCTCGCCTTGACAACTTTAGAGCAAGCGCTGCGATCGGATACGATCCTGGTGTCTGTGATGGCAGCCAACAACGAGATTGGGGTCTTACAGCCGTTAGCCGCGATCGGGGCACTCTGTCGCGCCCATCAGGTGCTGTTTCATACAGACGCAGCACAGGCGATCGGCAAAATTCCTCTCGACGTAGAGGCGATGCAGATTGATCTGATGTCGCTGACTGCCCACAAAGTGTATGGACCGAAAGGCATTGGCGCTCTGTACGTGCGGCGACGCAGCCCTAGAGTCCAGTTGGCACCCCAACTGCATGGTGGTGGACACGAGCGCGGGCTGCGATCGGGCACACTGCCAACCCCTCAATTAGTCGGTTTTGCGAAAGCCGTCGAGTTAGCCATTGGAGACATGCCGAGTGAAACTGAGCGGGTGACACGACTACGCGATCGCCTCTGGCAAAAGCTGAACGTGCTGGATGGAGTGCAGTTGAACGGTCATGCGACTCAACGGTTAGGCGGAAATTTGAACATCAGCGTTGCAGGCATTGACGGACAAGCGTTGCTGTTGGGGTTACAGCCTGTGGTTGCGGTTTCTTCTGGTTCTGCCTGCTCATCTGTTAAAACGGCACCATCCCATGTTTTACAAGCCCTGGGGCAATCAGATGCCCTTGCCTATGCATCGATACGATTTGGGATTGGACGGTTCAATACAATAGCGGAGATCGATCGGGTCGCAGAGTGCGCGATCGCGACGATTCGATCGTTGCGTCAGGTTGCTACCGTTTGAAGCATCCGCCACAGCACAGGTGTAGCAACAGAAAAGGGTTCCCTCATGAGGGAACCCTTTTCTACACAAATTAAATGCAGGCAGCAAACTGCTGCTTAGCTCATGCCAGCACTACGAGGTTGGTTCCGCACAGCCGCTTCGCTAGAAACGCCAATTTCGGCAGCCATACGGCTCAAGGCAGACTGTTCACGGTTTTTAGCAACGTGCTGATGGCGGGACATTAAAGCGCGTGCTTGATCTTGGGTAGACATGATTTAATTTCCTTCTTTTTTATTTATTGCTCCTGACTACCAATATAACAGAAAATTCTGTATCTAAAGCTACAAAAAGTGAGTTTGATAAAACTTTACGTCCTCCATTGTTGCCGCAATCGGCGAACAAGCTTCACACCAAGCGTCTCTCTCGACAGCAAGACAGAACTGTATGGCAACTTGCTCTACGATCCCGTCAGGCGGTAAGCTCAGACGACAGAACGTAGCGTAGAAAATATTGTGGCAACAGGCGATAACTGGATTGAGGTCGGCAAACTGACATGGTTTTATCGCGAAGCGCTGCCGCTCAACAGTAGCGATCGCGTGCCCGTGGTATTGCTGCATGGCATTCCAGCCCAGAGCTATAGCTGGCGCAAAATTCTACCAACTTTGGCAAATCAAGGCTTTCGAGCGATCGCGCCTGACTGGATTGGCTCTGGCTTTTCGGCGCAGCCCGATCGGCGCGATTTTGCCTACACTCCAGAGGCATTTCTCGAAGCGCTGGAGGCGTTTCTCCAAGCCATGAACATTGAGCGGTTTACGCTCGTTGTACAAGGGTTTTTGGGTTCCGTTGGGCTGCAATATGCGCTGCGCCACCCAGAGCAGATCGATCGTCTCGCCATTCTCAACGCACCCTTAACGACAGCCGCAAAACTGCCCTGGAAGCTGCGGCAATTGGGCATACCGCTGGTGGGCGACATGATGACGCAAGATCCACTGTTAGTCGATCGTGCCCTGGAAGGTGCTGGTGGCTATCGCGTTGAAGACGCTGATCTCGATATTTACCGACGACCATTTTTGAGAAGTTCTGACGCAGGGCGGGCGCTGCTGGCAACGATTCAGAATCTACAGCTTCAACAGGTGACAGCAGAAATCGAAGCAGGCTTTCAGCAGTGGAAGCAACCTATACTGGTGGCGTGGGGTATGCGTGATCCGTGGCTACGGCTAGACATCGCCAAACAGTTCACCCATGCCCTCCCTGATGCAGAGTTGGTAGAGCTAGAAGAAGTGGGGCATTACCCTCAAGAAGATTGGCACGAAAAAGTTAGCGATGCGCTGCTGCCCTTTCTCCGCCGCCATCACGCTGAACCCTGAATACCCTCAAATATCCCGTTGCGGAACGGCGTTAGGGGGGTTATAACCAACCTATAAGCACTGGTAATAGACGATGGCTGGTCAGATACTGGGCGATCGCTACGAAGTAGAACGACAGATTGGTAAACAAACTGGGCGCTGGACACTGCTTGCCCGTGACACGACTACGCAAGAGCGGGTTGTGATCAAGCTCCTGTTTTTGGATGAGGCGCTTGAATGGGATGATCTGAAGCTCTTCGAGCGCGAGGTGGAGACCCTCAAGTCCCTTTCGCATCCGTCGATCCCGCGCTATCTGGGCTTTTTTGAACATCAACTGCCCAACGATAAGGCGCTTGCGCTCATCCAAACCTACGTTGAAGGCAAATCGCTAGAGCAATGTTTACAAGAACAGCGGCTTTTTACAGAAGCAGAAACGAAACAGCTTGCTAAAGCACTACTGCACATTCTCATCTATCTGCATGGGCAACAGCCACCGATCGTGCATCGAGACATCAAGCCCAGCAACATTCTGCTGGCAAACCGTCAGGCTTACTTAGTCGATTTTGGCTCGGTTAAATCGCTGAAAAATAGCGGCGACACCAGCGCTTTTACAGTGGTCGGCACCTATGGTTACATGCCGCCTGAACAATTTAGTGGACGTGCGATTCCAGCGTCAGACCTTTACAGTTTGGGCGCAACGCTCACGACAATGCTGGCGGGTACACATCCTTCTAGCCTGCCGCACAAAGGCATGAAGCTAGACTTTGAGAAAATTGCTAACCTCAGCCCCGCGTATGCAGAATGGCTTGGCTGGTTAACCGATCCGAATCTAGACTATCGGGTGCAGTCAGCTCAAGAAGCGCTTATGGCACTAGAGCAGGGCACTGGAAAACCAAGCGCGATCGCACCCGTAGCCAAGCCCAGTGACACCAAAGTTTTCCTTACCAAAGCGTCTACCAGCCTTGAAATCCTCATGCCATCGATTTTAGGACAAGCCCACCTCCAAATCGACCAGCAGCACATTTCTCTCACTAGCAAACGGTTAGGTTTCCAGTCTGGACGTTCTCAAACATCACTACGCACACAAATTAGTCGGTTAGAGTATCGCAAAGAAAGCGAACAGGGCAATGCTGAACCTCACCTTGCGGTTTGGGCTGGCACCCAGAAATATGAACTCCGAAGTAATCCGCCGTTGACAATACCAGAGTTAGACTGGCTGGCGTACGAGCTTTCCACCTGGTTGAAGCTACCGATTACTTGAGAAGTGATCAGCTATCAGCTATCAGCTTTTAAGCATGACGAGAGGCTTTGGCAGTGGAGTGGAGGAAAAAGCTGTCTTCTCCTCATGGCTGAGCGCTGACCGCTGATAGCTGACCGCTCTTAGCCCGCCTGAACAAACTGCCTCAAAATGGCTCCAGGCGATCGATCCCAGGTGTCAACGTGCGTTCTGATCAAGCCATCCGGGTTCAGCGTATAGATTGAATAACCGTTGAAAAAAAGCTTTGCCTTCCAGGGCAGTCGCAAGGTGCCGCGTACAGTCCAATCGGCACGAATGGTTTCTGGAGAGGCTTGGTGAGCGTTGTGCAGGTCAAAATGAAGGTCAGTGAAGAAGAGGCGACCATGAAACCGCAGCGTCCAGAAGATGATGCGGTAGTTGAACTTGCCCTTGAACCGATTCACGGGATCGCTAAACTCAACGTCTCGACTGTAGATGTCGTAGGAAAGATCACGCTCAAACAGCGTTGGTAACTCGTGCTGAAGGGTTGCGATCGTTCGTTCAACCTGCATCTGCCGCACTGTTTGGCTTTTTCAGATCCTCTCGTTGGCTAAGCTTCTTCAGTTCCTCTACTTGCAACGTAATGTCGCCCTTAGCACCCACATTTACAGCGCCAAGACGACCACCCAAGCCCAGTCCTGCCCCCGTAGCTTGAGCAAAGTCAAACGATTTCACCAATTGTGCCAGGGCATATTCCAACTGCGCGCCAGGATCCATTGCAACCCATCCCTCTGCGGTCAGTTGGCGAAACTCAAAGTGCAGGTGTGGTCCAGTCGATAACCCTGTGCTGCCGACTCTTCCAATGACCATTCCTTGTTTCACCCATTCACCGGGCTTCACAAAAATTTCGGATAAGTGCCCATAAAGCGTTTGCTGAGTGCCTTTGTTGTGCTCGACGGCAACAGCTAAGCCATAACCGCCCAGAAAATCAGCCAAGGCTACTTTACCCGCATAGGCTGCAAGGACGGGCGTTCCCATGGGTGCGCCTAGATCAGTACCTGAGTGAAAGCGTTGCCCGCCCTCAATAGGATGTGTACGCCAACCAAAGAGAGAGGTAATGGGCGCTGGAATCGAGAGGGGAAAAATGAGACGAATATTACCATTGCTCAAGATTGCGGGTGGGCGCAAGGTGCGGTAATAGTAGTCCTTCACAGAAGGGACGGCACGACCAGACGTGACGTTGTAATCAACGACGGCTGTCGAACCAACATTAAGCGGTGACGCTACATTCGGCAGTTGGGGTCGCCGAGCAACACTGCCGCTCGGCTCCGTTGCACCAATGTTGTAACTAGTGGAATCAATGTAGCGATCGTCTGCACCACTAGCAGCGGTTGGCGCTACGACTTTAAGGTCAGTGCTGAGCGGCGCTTCTACCGTTGGAAACGCCTCTGGTGCAGCAGGCGCGATCGCGCTGGGCGGAGCGGAAGACGGCTGAGGGGTTTCTAAGCTTGAAGGAGGTGTAGTGCTTTCGGGAGCAGACTCCACGACCAGATCAGCGGACTGTGCCCAGACGGTGCCACCACTGAGAATAGCAACGGCGCTAACAACGCTCATTCCCTGGCTTAGGAGCGATCGACGAGAAGCGTCAGAGAGAAAACGGGCGACAGTGACGTGGGAAAGCATGGTGAGATCCTTATGTCTAGCAAACCGAAAGAGGACGGGGTGAAGCTTCAGCTTCATGGTAAACAAAGAAGAACCATTAAGGTGTGCTGTTAGAAGGAGGAGTGGTGGTGCTAGGCGTAGCGCCTGGGGGTGTTGTTGGCGGTGTAGTCCCAGGAGTCGTTGTGCTGGGCACTAAGGGGGTGGCTGGCGTGCCACCTGGAGGTGATGCCAGACTGGGAGTGGTGGCACCGGTCGGAATGGGCAGATGGGTCACTGCACGTTCGAGGGTCGCTAACGATCGGTTATAGCCGATAATCGCATTGACCCGATTACCCTCAGCCGTCGTTAAAGCATTTTCAGCGTTGATCGTATCGGTTGAGGTGCCAACCCCAGCCTGAAAGCGCAAGCGCGCTAGGCGAAGTGCTTCTTGTGCCTGACCCAAGGCTCTCGTCGTGGTGCCAATATTCTCAAAGTTGGAGAGCAAGTTAGCGTACCCTTGCTCAACGGCGAACCGCACCTGGTTGCTTTGATCGGCAAAGTTTTGCTCTGCGATCGCAATGTTTGCTTCTGCCTGTTGTGCTTGAGCCACTGATGCGCCACCGTCATATAAGTTCCAGTTCACGCCTAATTGAAAAGCATACCCATCCCCAATGCGAGAGTCATCGTCTAAAATATCTGACAACTGATACTGTGCTTGCGCGGTAACGGTAGGACCTAAGCCTGCCAAAGCGGCTCGCCGTTGCTGCTGCGCTTGTTCTCGCTGCACAAGCTGCTGTTCCAGCTCTGCCCGGTTTTTTAGCGCCAGAACGATGCTTTCTTCCAGCGACAGGTTCCATTCGCCTGCAACATCAACCGGGTCAGCCGCCGCCA
Organism: Tildeniella sp.; assembly: GCF_059505325.1. NCBI lineage: Bacteria > Bacillati > Cyanobacteriota > Cyanophyceae > Oculatellales > Oculatellaceae > Tildeniella > Tildeniella sp. The sequence continues at coordinate 153,808 of NZ_JCACKI010000072.1, read as the reverse complement.
GGTCGATCGCGGGTGAAAGACTCAATCGTTGCGCGAGCTGTCGCCGACTGATCTGCTGTTGCGCAATGGCGTTCGTCAGGTTCTGACGTGAGTTTGCCAACTGCACCTCAGATTGTAGAACGTCAAAGCGAGTGCCTAAGCCTGCCCGCTCCAATGCTTGCGTATCGCGCAGACTGGCTTCGTTATTTCGCACCGATGACTGTTGAATCCGCACCGACTCATCGCTCTGCTGCAAGTTGTAGTAATCGCCTGCAACATCCAGCCTCAGTTGCTCTTGACTGATCTCAACTTGAAGTTCATCCGAGCGTAGCTGCCTCTCAGCGGCTCGAATATTAGCTGGGCGTTGACCAGAGGTAAAAATGTCATAGCTCAGCGTTGCTGATGCACTAAAGGCATTACTGATCGCACTCTCATCGTTACTGCTGCCACCCAACAGCTCAGACAGCGCGTTGTTTTGGTTGCGACCGCTGTTGGCAGACAGTGAACGGCTGAGCGTGCTTTGAACACTTAATGTTGGGAAGCTCGCCGCCTGAGACTGGCGCAAGGCTGCCTTACTGCGTTCTAACTGTAAGCGAGTCACCTGTAGACTTCGGTTGTTGCGCTGTGCCAACTCGATCGCCTGTTGTAACGTGATCGGCTGAATGCCCCGCAGCTTTACTTCCTCTGGTTTCGTCGGGAAGCTTAATGGATTCGGGTCGGGGTTCAGGTATTCTGGCGCAATACCGGGCTTAGCAGGTCCCAGTGGTCTAGAAGGACCGGGGTCTGGCGTTGAAAGGGGAGGCTGCGTTGTCGTCGGAGCCTGTTGTTGAGAGCTAGAAGGTAGAGGCGCAAGGTTCGGTGTAGTGGAGGGATTTGTCTGCGCGATCACAGCCTTTTTAGGCTCTGGTATGATCGCCACAGAGGGGTTAAATTTGCTTGACGGCGCGATCGCGGTCGTTCTTTGCGCCACACTTGTCTGAGCGTTTCGCCGACTAAACTCAGGCGCGATCGCGGTCAGTGCAATATTTTCGGTCGGAACTATCTTGGACTTTACTATCCTTGGCTGGTCGAGAGATGCTGCTTCTACAGAGGCTGTAGATTCTTGCAGGGAGAAAGGCTGTAGTAGCTCATCGGCGTTAGGAATGGCTGGGGAGTGACTGGGGAGTGGCTCCGATAAGCCCGGTGGCGCATTACCGAAAGCAACTAAAACTCCCACACCCACAACAATTAAATGACGAGAAGGTTGCATACGTTTCTTACTTGCAAGCGAAAAAACTTGGTTGATGGCACCGATCGAGGAGCAACCTTATGCAGAATAGCTGCTTGATCGTCAAATTGGCAAAGCCATCGTTCAAAATACAAAGCCATTTGACAAAAAGCCATCGCTTCAGGAGTGTACTGTACTAACGCTAACTAAAAGCAGACTCAACAACTGACCATCAGCCTGGCCACCGAAACCCCTTAGCTAAGAGGGCTTTTAGGAAAACAAGACGATGTCATAACCTTGGACTAACACTACGGGCAAGTGGTTCACTACTACTTCATCCACTAGCGTCACCTAACCGGGTGAAATAAAGATCTCTTATCAAGCTATGCGCCAAGAACTTGATTGTTTTAAGAGAGCCAGCCCACTTTAAGATTCGGGACCAGATGCCCAGAGATCTCGCCATTTGACGGTGCCTTCGCTGGCAATGACCCAGCGACGCGCGACCAGGTTTTCTCGCAGCGGTGATTGCCCCTCGCGCCACATTGCATACTTATAGGTGATCATTTTGCCAGCGCTTTCCTCAAAAGGAATTTCACCAAACCAGGTGTTGGTATTGATGTATTCCAGTGGGTACGCCTTGGCGATGTCCCATTTCCCCAGTTCAGGGCAATCGCCTGTGACGACGATCGTTTCTCCAGGCTGAGTCTCGACACCGTTCAACTGTACGCGCACGATCGTCTGCCCTTTGATGCGTCCTCCGACATGGCTGATGATGATCGCGCTACGGGTGGGAAGTGCCAAACGTTGAATCTTGTTGTCACTGACCTCAAATTTGTTGCGGGTCAGCACGCAGGTATGTTCGCCATCAGGTAGCTCAGTATCGACATCTTCGATCGTCGTTGCCTCACCGCGATTGAGCGCGACAAAACAGATGGAGTCGCGGTAGCGTCGGGCATAGCAATAGACATCGGGTGTCAGGTGCTTTTGCCAATGTCCACCCATTGAGACAGCAGGATTCAGGCGGCGCAGACCTGAGAGTAGGCGAATCGAACGATACAGTTCCGTCTCAGTGTCCCAGCTAACCATCATGGGGCGATTGTAAGGATCGTTGCCGCCATCGGTATCGTCGTGGAGATACTGCTCGGTGCCGTAGTAGATACAGGGAATACCGCGACTGGTCATGATGAGGGCGATCGCAACAGACAGCATTTCGGGGTCAGGGTTCAAGCTCTGGAACCGGGGCATGTCGTGGTTGTCAATGAACGTCACCAGTTCGTTTGCCCCAAAATAGCGATGATCCAGGTCAAAAATAGCCTGAATGAGCTGAAAGCCGTCGTCTGCCCCTTGTGCCAGTGCTGCACGAATGGCAACGCATAGCCCAAAGTCGAGCAAGGTCATGCCAGAACGGTTCACAAATTCGACGGATTGATCATCAGCGGGATGGCTATAAATCCATTCGCCAAAAATAAAGACATCCGGTCGATGCGCCTGAATATCGGCGTTGAACTCCTGCCAGAACCAAATCGGCATGTGTTTGACGGTATCGACGCGCAGGGCATCGACACCGCGATCGAGCCACTGTTTGATGGCACTTTTAATGTAATCGCGGTAGTCGCTATTGTTTTCGTTAAAAGTTGCCAGCCCCGCGAGTTCGCGGTTCTGCATTTGCCACTCGTCTTCCCAGTCCGTGATTTCGCCGTAGTGGTGATACCAGTTATTTTTGTCGTCGTTGAAATCAGCAATTTTGACCCCATCGTCATAAAGCTCACCTTTTTTGCCGCTGAAATCAGGGTTGCTGTGGTTGCAGACGATATCGAGCACGAGCTTCATTTTGCGCTGATGCAACGCTTCAATCAGGCGATCGAAGATCGTATTTTTTTGCTCCTGAGTATTGTTCAACGATGGATCTTCGTCTTTGCCAATGTAGCGAGGATTAAGACGCTTAAAATCTCTTGTCCAATAGCCGTGAATCGCAGCATTATCAACAAAGAGTGCCTCTACTTGCTCAAATAACGGTGTGAGCCAGAGGGCTGTTACACCCATGTTTTTGAGATAATCAAGCTTATCGATCACACCTTGTAGATCGCCACCCCAATACTTGCCCCAGTCTTGCCCCTCCGGATCAAACAGCTCTGGGTTGGGTCCTTCGCTGTTATCAGGATCGCCGTCACAAAAGCGATCGACAACCGCAAAATAAATGGTTTCCTGACGAAATTCAATGTCTCTAGTGTAAAGAAACTCTAGGTCAATCTCACTATCTTGCCTGGGTTCTGCTATCAGTAATTCGACTTCTGTTTGATGGTCATCCGTTGCGTACTGAGCAGGAGAACCTTGAGAGGGAGGAGTTGCTACCATAGTATGTCTAGAAAGTCCAATATTGAGCAGGGTTAGTCCCTTGGAACAGTTAAGTTCATCAAGTCAACACGAGTTAACCTCGTTTTGTAGAATTTACGATTTGTGTCCTCGTTTGGGTATCTCACTTTGGACAGTATTTTTCAACATTTCGTCCGTCTAAAGACGTAAAGCTTAAGATGTTGCCTACGGATTTGCTCATGTATCGCTACAGCGGTGAAGAAATCGTGCCCAAACGTTTAGCGATCGGCGGGCAAACGCTGGCGATCGCCAACAGCTTGATTGCTCTCTTCCAAGCTGCAAAAGGTGGCACCAGGGGTGAACTGAAGCGGCAACTGCAAGCGTTAGAGGGTGAAAACACTGACTACAGAATGAAGCGCGGTCTTGCCCATCTACTCACCAGCGAAAGCTTCAGCCACTTTGAAACGATCAGTCCTCTTGATCCCCTGGCACTGCGGCAGCGAGTTTTTGCACTCTCAGCCCAAAAAGCAGGCGGTTCGTCAGCCACTCAGTCAACACTACAGCACCTTGCAGAGTGCCTCAGTCAAGAACTGGGGCACGACGTTTTGCCCACCCAGATTCACGCTGGTCTCTACGCTGACCTGCCCGACAATCAGATTTTGACTCGCTTTGAAGCGCCCACAGCAGAAGCACTACTGCATCGTTACAACCTATCTCAAGTGCAAGGTGTGTTCTACCGCGCCAGCCATATCACGCTGAATGCCCATCGCAACGATCCCGGCGAGTATAAGCTGCTCTTTCGTTACCTCAAGCTCTTTCGGTTGATGACCTACATCGAAGGCGATGCGGATCATGGCTTTACGCTCACGATCGATGGTCCCACCAGCCTCTTCAAACCCAACACACACTATGGCTTGAAGCTAGCAATGCTGTTGCCTGCCTTGCTGCATGTGACTAAATGGAATCTGACCGCCACGCTGCAACAACGGGATCTGTATTCTGGCAAAGTGCGATCGGGTCGCTTTACGCTGAACTCCGACTGCGGTTTGGTTACACACTATCCCCCTGGCAAAACCTACGACAGCATGGTGGAAGAAAGTTTTGTCGATCGCTGGCTGAAAACCAAGACTGACTGGCAGCTAGAGCGCGAAGTCGATCTAATCCCCATCCCCGGCAGTGTCATGATTCCCGATTTTCGCCTCGCTCACCCCGATGGACGTACTTTTTTGCTAGAAATCGTTGGCTACTGGCGACCCGAATATTTGCAGAAAAAATTTTCCCAGGTGCGACAGTCGGGGCGCGATGACCTGATCTTGGCAATTTCAGAACGGCTGAACTTAGAAAAGGCGGGCGTTAAAGTAGACCACCTTCCTGCCAAAGTGGTTTGGTTTAAGGACCAACTAATGCCCAAAACTGTCCTGGCGTTGCTAGAGCAAGCTTAATTAAACAAGAACTCTGGCGCTGCTTCAGCAAAAGCAACACCAGAGCGACATAAACCAACATTCGTTGAGTAGTGCGTAAGTAGCAATCACTTACGCCAGTTGAGAGTTAACGGTAGCCAATATAATCACTGGCAACCCAGCCGCCGCTTGTCAGCTGCGACCAGCTACGACCAGATGCGTATTGCGTAGCGCCCGTAAGTCTTACAGGTGCGCCATAGCCCAAGCCTCCAATGACGTAGCCCCCCGGACCGCTGCGAACCAGGAGACCACTGCCAGCGGCTGCGTAACTACCACTGCCGATCGGAACAGTCCCACCATTGCCGCCACCGCTGTAGCTACTGAGATAGGCACTAGCAACCCAACCGCCACTGGAAAGTTGAGACCAATTACGACCGCCAGCATACTGCTCTGCGCCAGTCAAACTCACTCTCGACCCATAACCACGGCTACCGATTGCGTAGCCAGCAGGAGCGTTACGAACAATCAAGCCGCTGCCAGCCGTGACATACGCTCCACCAGAGACGGGCACCGAACCACCACTACTGCCAGGACCACCAGGACCAAGGTTTGCAACTAGACCCAGAGCAGGCAGCGTTGCACGTCCTGCGATACCATCGACTGCTAAGCCCCGGTTAGCCTGAAACGTTCTCAAGGCTGATAGTGTTTCACGACCAAAAATGCCATCACGGGAAACTCCAAGCGCTGCTTGAAGTGCTTCTACACCTGAACCTCTTTGTCCGTAGTAGATGGTTGCTTGAGCTTGATCAGCATGAGACAGTGTGGTTGCTACAACGCCTGCTGCAACAAAACTCATAGCGAGAGAACCTGACGCTTTAAAGTCAATAGTTTCAAAGGCTGTCACTTCCGGATCAAGAGTGGGATCTTCGTGGGCAACAGCGGCATGAATGAAGGCTAATGTTTCCATATGGTACCTGTAAGACAGTCTATGGTGATCGATAGAATTAAAAACCTGCCTCAGTGAGTAACCGCAGCGTATGCAGCATTCGCAGCAGGTATTGAAAGGCTTTGAAGACGCACAAAAGCGGCTTCAATCAAGTCGAAATTCTTCCAGAATTTTGGCTTAAGTAGCCTTGAAACGTTCAAGCTTGAACTTGAGCAGCACTAAATGCCCGATCGCTAGCCGTGCATATTAATTGCTTAGATTCGATCAGCTTGATCTAAAACGGAGAACGTTTAGAGAGATGTTTCTGTTGAAATAATATCAGAGGGCTTGACGATAGTAAAGTCTATAAACGATGAAAAGGAGAATGGATACAAATCCTGCTGATAAAGCAACCACACCCTCATCGGTTCTTGCTGCTTTTTGATAGCATCAAAGCTGATCATGCAGGCTCTAAAGTGGTAAAGACTGATCGGTTGAGTGGTTACTATAAGCGCGATATTTCAGCTTCAAAGTGAAACGCGAGGGCTACGTTTAACCAATTAATCATCATAAAGGGTGATGAATGTAGTGAACTGGACAGCAGAGGCAAGGGCTTTCATCCATTTTTTGCCACGGCTGCTCAAAAACCGACCCGTACATCTTGCTGTCGTTGGTTCCGGCTGATGGTGAAAACAGCGCTACTGGGACGGCGCTGCAAAAATATTTGCAGATCTTCAACTCGATCAAGCCGCTGACTGTCAACTGCTACCAAACGATCGCCTGCGCTCAGCCCTGCTCTCTCAGCGGGGGAGTCTGGCTCTACAAGTTGAATCACGAGCGATTGACTGTCAACCATTGCCCCTAAGCGAACGTCGCTCGGTGTTGCGGGCGGCAAACCAAAATTAGCAGGAGCCTCTGGTGGTGTCGTCTGCTGGTCAGTCTCGGTCTGTGCTGAAGGCATAGCAGGCGCTGAAGGACGTGCGGCGATTGCCGCTGCTTTTTGTCGATTTTGCTCAATGAAGCCTTGGGCGATTGTCGTTGTTGTCGCAAACCCAATGCCAACATTCTTACCGGAATCTGATAGCCAGATTGCCTTGTTGATGCCAATCATGTCACCCTGACTGTTGAGCAACGGTCCGCCTGAGTTTCCAGGATGCAAAAGGATGGAAGATTGTAGATCACCATTCTCAAGGGTGCTTTTGAGCGTCCCTCGAGTAATCACGCCAGCACGACCATAGGGACTACCGATCGCGCACACTTTTTGTCCAATTTGGATCGCTTCTGGCTTAGCCAGACGGATCGCTGGCAAGCGTTCTTTTGTGTTGAGCTGCACGAGTGCCAAATCATTCACGCGGTCAGTGGCGACGACCTGTCCCTGGTAGAGCTGTCCGCCCCAGCTTCTAGCTCTTACCTGTCCGTCACTGGCAGCTTTGACAACGTGATGGTTGGTTAGCACCAAGCCTTCTGAGCTGACAATGGTACCTGATCCAAAATCGCTGTCGATATAGAGTGTTAGAACAGATGTACGAGCTGTCTGGCAGACATTGGCACTCGTCGGCTCAGACTGGTTTGGTTTTGCTTTCGTCTCAGCGGGACGGGGCAGAGACAGGTTAGGGATGGATGGAATAAACGCAGCCAGAGTATGAGCCAATAACAACAGTCCAACTGCCCATACCCAACGATTGAATCTCATAAAATTGATGTTCAGAGCGCCCGCGTTGACGAACTTGGGTAACGTTGCCCACTTTTAGCAAAAGGCATTGATATAGCTGTCGCCACAAAGCTTAGGACATTGGAAGCAAAGGGGGTGTGGGGGCAATGCCCCCAGCCAGCTTTCGACCTGAGCTTCGACGTGAGCGCTCAGCCGAACAGCGCTCAAGCTGAAGGGGTTCCACCCTGCACCCCGTCCTCACCAGTATGGCTGTGGTTATAATCCCAATCGCACTCGCTAAAGCCCATCATACTCTGCTGCTAAAAACCGACGCAGAGAGAAAGAGTCATTGTAGACTAGTATTTCTATACTATAGATCGTCCTCAGTGTCAGAAGGTACGTCGCAGAGAGGCATTTCACTAGACTTACGCATTGGAAGCGTGCAGTTTGATCCGCAAAGCGTCCGTCCAGAGCGTTCCATCTTTTTCTAGCGAAGCGACAGCACGGGGTTGGAGGATCTCGTCTACATCAGTCCTGCTAACTAGAAATTCACCTGAACGTTTGTGACCTGTTGGTTACGATCGATGGTCAAAATGGCAGTACTGGGTTGGGCACTGAGAAATGTTTGTAGCTGCTGTAGTGCATTTAATTGGGTGCCGTTGATGGCAATGACCCGATCGCCAATTTGTAGTCCGCCCAGGGCAGCGGGAGAATCACGCTCTATTTGTTGTACGGTCATAGTTCGATCGTCAAAGCTGGCACCTAACCCTGCGGTAGAGGCAACGCGTTCTTGTGTCGGCTGCGGCAATGTTGCTGGAGAAGGCACTAAGCCTGGTGCCGGAAGAGGCGCTTGCACTGGTGTAATGATTGGCTGCTTCGTCATGGTGATGGGTTGCTTCGCCATTGCAGTAACCGGAGTGCGGCGATTCTTGTTCACAAAATTTTGTGCTACTCGTGCGCTCGTGGCATAGCTAATGCCAGTATTTTCGCCACGATTGGACACCCAGATTGATTTATTCACGCCTACCAACATCCCCTGAGCATCCAGTAGCGGTCCCCCGGAATTGCCGTAGGTGAGGCGCACGGCTGATTGCAGGTCGCCATTCGCCAGCAAATTTTTGAACGTGCCCTGGCTTAGAATGCCTGCGCGACCTGCGAGGCTACCGATCGCACAGACTTTCTGCCCCGCCTGTGGGCTGCTGCTGGCTAATGGCACTGTTGAGAGTGTCTCTTCCACTGGCATTTGTACAAGCGCCAGGTCGTTACGCGTATCACTCGCGATCGCCCGCCCAATATAGCGATGACCGTTTGCCAGTTTGACGTAAATTTTAACTTTATTGGGACTTTTAACCGCTTCTTTAACCACGTGTAGCGCTGTCAAAATGGTGCCATCTGCGTCAACAATGCTGCCAGTCCCAATTTCTGCACCCGCATAAAGCGTGACAACCGCCTTTGCAGCTTGCTGACAATTGCGATAACCATCGGCAGACTTCGCTGATGTGCCTGCGGTCACTTGCGCGATCGAGCGCTCAGGTATGCCGATTACAGAGGCACTATGAATCAACACAGAGGATGCGGAAAAAAGCAGCAAAGACTTGAATTTCATGTTGGTTGAGTCAAGAATGAAGACACCAAAACCGATGCTGTTGCCGTAGCGTTCCAAAAAAAGAAGGCGATCGCTCGGAACGCAAAGATACTTAACTGGGAAAAAAATTAGTGAGAAGACTGTCGCGGTAAATGCAGCTTCAATGGCTCATCGCTTCACGTGCCCATGCCGATCGTGTTGCTAAACTAGCACGTTCAATGGCTCTAAAATTTCAAAGCTATAGCGATCCGATTTGAATGATGAGAATGACGCTGGTATGAGCGATCAACAATCAGCTTTTTTGCTGACGGCTGACGGCTGACCGCTCAATGATCCAGTCTTGCTCACCCATGATTTAGGACTGCTATATGGCAGATTGACGCGCAGTGAAAGTGAGAGGTTCCAGTTTGGGGGGTTTAGCTTAAAAGCGCACCTGAACGCTGGCTATTTTCTGACCACGTGCGATCGTAAAAAGTGCCGCATCGGGCTGTTGTTCGAGAAACGATTGCAGGGCAGTGAAGTCACCGAGCCGTCTACCATTGATGGCAAGGAGTCGATCGCCGGGTCGAAAACCGCTGCTAGCGGCGGCTGAACCTACCTGCACCTGTTGCACCACCAAATTGCGTATATCAACCGTCATGCCCAAACGTCTACCTGTGGCTGAGCGTGACTGTGGGGCGATCGGCTTGACCGCCGTCGGTGCTGGAGTTGATTGCTGATTGGGAACTTCGGGAGCTGTCCATGTCCACTCTGTTACAGGGGGTTCAACGGTGGGAGATTCAATGGCGAGGGACTCAGAAAGTAAGGGTGCCGATGTTGGGTCAATGGTTGGAGCGATCGCAGCAGGAGCCTTCGCAGCCACAGAGTTGCCGAGTAAATTTCTGACTGCCTGTACATTAGTGGCAAAGCTGATGCCAGTATTTCTACCCGATCGAGACTCTAAAATGGCTTTGTTCACGCCAATCATTTCGCCCTGAGGGTTGAGTAGGGGTCCACCCGAATTGCCAGGATAAAGCCGGATTTTTGCCTGTAAGTCACCATTGCTTCTGATCAGGCTCAGCGTACCTTCACTTAAAGCACCAGGACGACCATAGGGACTGCCGATCGCGCAAACCTGCTGACCAAGCTGCACCGCATTAGCACTCGCCAACGGCACGATCGGAAACTGAACGATCGGGAACTGATTTTGAGCATCCAGTTGCAGTAGCGCCAAGTCATTGCGGATGTCTACTTTAATCACCCGTCCCCGATATTGCTTACCATTAGCTGTTCGAGCAACGATCGTCTGACTGCCCGCACGATCCTTGATGACGTGGTTGCTGGTAATCACTAAACCCTCTGGACTCACGATACTGCCAGAACCCGTTTCATCGCCAGCATAGACTGTAACCACGGCTGGGCTAATTGTTTGGCAATTTCGGTAGGTGTCTGGTGCCGTCTCTGCGTCAGGCGTGAATCGAACCGCTGTCAACCGATTGGCAGCTCGAATGGGAGCCGTCATAGAGGTGGTAACGCCCACTAGCCACACAGAGAACGCAAGCAGAAGTAAGTACTTAGATTTCATAGATTGCACATGATTAATGTCTGGAAGGGTTAAAGCTTGACAGGCAGCTCTCTGTCTTGGTTGCTGACACACAGCCAAGACAAAGACAGTATTTGATTGCAATGCTTACAGGCGTTTACAGGCGCTGGCGCTCGGAGCGTTTTAAGTGCGTGTTGTAGGGGTACCACCAACTTTCGCTACTGAGAAAACAGCATCCGGATGCTTTCGACATGCGCCTACTGCGATCGCTCAACTTTTTCTCACCGCTCAATTTTTTCTCACCACACTAAGTCTGACTAAAAGTAAGCTGATGGTTTTGAGCGCTATCAGGTTCCTTGTAGAGTAGCCTTCGACTGAAGTCGCAGCTACACGGGCAAAATCTGCCGCCGCAGGTTGCAAAACCTTCATTTTTCGGTAGTCCGCACAGGCGGACTTCGTTTACGTAGTCGCGGTTTTAACCGCCAGACATTCAAACCACCTCTTAGAACACGACAAGGATGCAGAGTGTTGTGACAAAGGAACCCGTGAATCAGCCCTTGATGTCTGGACGCGATCGACCTATTTCGATCATCATCCCCACGTTGAATGAAGCAGAAACCTTACCTCAAACGCTGAGAGCACTGCAAAATCTCCCTCAGGTGGAGGTGATTGTGGTAGATGGTGGCAGTCTGGATGACACCGTGAGCATCGCAGTGGACTGGAACGTCAGAGTGGTCTGTTCAGCCGCAGGACGTGCCCACCAGATGAATGTGGGTGGTGCTGTGGCTAACGGCGATATTTTGCTGTTCCTACATGCAGATACAGTGCTTCCGAGGCAATTCGATCGTCTAATGCGTCAAACGTTAACGCAGCCGGGTGTGATCGCTGGAGCATTCAAGCTGGCAATTGATGGACATAGTCCAGGTCTACGCTTAGTGGAATGGGGTGTAAATATGCGATCGCGCCTATGCCAAATGCCTTACGGCGATCAAGCTATTTATCTCCCAGCAATCACCTTTCGAGCGATCGGCGGCTTTCCAGAGTTGCCAATTATGGAGGACTTTGCCCTCATGCAACGCTTAAGGCGACGTGGACGGATTGCGATCGTGCCTGATAAGGTACTGACCTCTGGTCGTCGCTGGCAGAAACTGGGCGTTTTTCATACCACTGCCGTTAACCAATTGATCATTCTTGGCTATCTACTGGGCGTTTCTCCAACCTTACTAGCGCACTGGTATCGCAGTTTTGGGAAATAACTTTAGGCACTAGCTCGTCGTGGCTGAAGCGATAGTCCACCTTGCAGAGAATACATTTATCTGATAGTTTTTAAGCCAGCGGTTGGCTGTTTGCAAGGTGTTAGTAGTCTTCAAACAAAGCGGCAGCGTTGTACTTCTACCCTTTTGTAATGAAGCTTTCTGATAAGTTTTCCTTCTTGAATTTCAATCAGCTCACTTCATCGACCCTACTCGATCGCTTATCGCTACTGATTGTTTTTTGGGGAATTTTTCTGCGTATTTCTCAATACTTGAACAATCGTTCGTTATGGGGAGACGAAGTGATGTTGGTGTTGAATTTACTGAACCGTTCCTACCTGGAATTGTTACGACCGTTAGATTATGATCAGGCGGCTCCGCCGGGGTTCCTTTGGATTGAAAAAACGGCAATTCAAGTATTTGGCAATAGCGAATATTCTTTGCGGTTATTTCCCTTAATTGCTGGCATTGTTTCAATGATTGCCTTCTATTACTTGAGCAAGTGGGCAGTGTCAACGATCGCGGTTCCTATTGCTTTGATTCTTTTCGCCTGCTCCAAATTTATACTTTATTTTTCTACTGAAACTAAGCAATATTCCAGTGATGTCATGCTGGCACTTTTGCTATGCCTCTTATTAATACCTCTACGTGGGAAACTCTTAGCAAAAGGGCGATCGCTCTTGCTAGGAGTGATTGGGGCGATCGTAGTTTGGTTTTCGCATCCTGCTGTTTTTGTATTGGCAGGAATTGAAACCGCCAACTGGATCACGCTTTCCTCAGAAAAGCGAAAACCTGTTCTGATCAACCGCTTACCAAGCTATTGTTTATGGATTGCTAGCTTTGCTACACTTTACTTCATCATTACAGCGAATGTAATGACGAGTCGTAATTTGCAAAGAATGTGGGGACGTGAATATCCAGAAACAATATTTGATCTGCCCTGGTTATTTGATTCCTTTGGGCGAGTCTTCTATAATCCTTTGGGCTATGCAGGACCCTTCGATGGCATAGCGCTGATTGCCTTCGTCATTGGCTGCTTTGCCTTCTTCAGGCTCAATCGAAAGGTGGAGCTTTTGCTTTTAATGGCTCCCTCTTTTACAACCTTAGCCGCTGCCTATTTACACAAATACCCGTTTCTATCACGCCTAATTTTGTTTCTGGCTCCGTTCTTTATTCTGGTCATTGCTGAAGGCATCGGCTCTCTTTTAGCTCAATTTTCTAAACGCAAAGCGGTTGGCATTGTGGGTGTTGTATTGGCGAGTTTATTGCTCATACCTCCCCTGCAACAGACGACGAGCTTTATCTTTCATCCAGAAAAGAAAGAGGAACTCCGACCCGTGCTTGCGTATGTCAAAACTCGTCAGCAACCAGGCGATATTCTTTATGTGGGCGATGCCTTTAATAACTTCCGGTATTATGCAGACAAATTTGGCTATACCAAAGCCGATTACGTCGGTAACTATGATGCCTTTTTATTTCATTACAAACGTGATTTCTCACCTCAGATTTGGCACACTTTCATGCAAGCGAATCATCTCAAACCTGGACAACGGCTATGGTTTCTCTTTGCAGGAGTTAATGAGAAAGGACGAGGTGTGTCTAAGGCTCGTTTGGATTCCATTGGGCAACGATTGGATTCCATTGAACAACCTGGAGCGTCTGCCTATTTGTATCAGTTAAAGTGATAGTAATTCTGTTTGTTTAAGGTGCAATGGACGATCGCACCCTGCGGTTTTGGAAATCTGATTGATCGATAAGTCTTTCGGCGATCGCCTGCCTCGTCTGGCAGTCTTTTGTTAGTCAGTCAACTCGAAAACACAACGTTTCTGCGGCGGCGATCTTAGCCGCGATAGGACGGAGCACCGCATTTCAAGCGCACCAGTTCCCACACATACCAGTAAGACACAAAAAACATGACTCGTGACACGTGAACTTTTTGCTGAAGGGTTTTCAAGCGGCGATCGAGCAGAAAGTTGAAGCCTAGCATGACGATCGGAGCCAGCAAATACTGAGCGATGGTAAGAATAAAAAATTGTTGACGTTGCCAGAAGGGAGCTTTTTGGTGTAGGTCGTAGCGTCCCCCAATGATGCGGCGGGCGCGGCGCTGTAGTTCTGACCAATGATGTCGGGCAGGATGCGTCACCTGCACGGTTTCGCCATAGATGAGAGTGTATCCGGCTTGATGGACGCGCTGCCCCCATTCGCGATCGCCATTCGATTTTAATGTGCCATCAAAACCGCCGACTTGCTGCATCACGCTGGCAAACGTAAAAAGATTGGCGGTTGCAGCGAAATGGTGTTTTTCCACAAATTCCTGTTGCGGCAGGGGATACCAGAGGCTTTCGTACAGCTCAACGGGAGTTGGATTGGTTGCATCAACAAAGGAGCATTCGATTTTGCCACCCACCAGCCCGACTTTAGGCGTTTGCAACAAACATGCGACACCCTGCTCAATCCAGTTAATCGCTGGAAGGCAATCGGCATCCGTAAAGGCGATGACGGCACCTTTCGCCAGCGTCAGCCCTTGATTGCGAGCCGCATAGGAACCCGGTTGGCTTTCATATGTATGCGTGGTCTGTTGAAATTGCGCTGCTATATCCGCGATCGGCTCCAACGCATCAGACCCATTATCCACGACGATGACCTCGTATAAATGGGCTGGATAAGTTTGTCGGTCTAACGCACGCAAACATCGCTGCAACCGTTCTCCATCATTGAAAACGGGAATAATCACAGAGACGAAGGGCAAAGACGTTGGAACCATATACACCTAGTCAGAATGAGGCTTTTTGAAAAGTCGAGCGCCAGATTGCAGCAAGGATTGGATCACTGCCCGCTCACGATCGCGAAACTCCCCTAACAGCCATAGTCCTACCAAAATGCTCAGCCCAAGGATAGTCAGTTTTACCAACACTAACCAGCCAGGAGCCACCCAAGCTGTTGCCAGCAGATAAACCAAGCTACCGAGCAACAGGCTACGTCCCAGTGAAAAGAGATCTGGCAGAATGTTCCACAAGCGGTAGATGACAAAAACCAGCGTCATGGCAGCGACACTCGCGACAGCCGTTGTCACCAGTGCCGCACCGAGTGAACCAAATCGGGGAATCATCCAGCCATCAGCCAGCACTGCCACGGGTACCATTGGTGCAGTCGTGGCGATCGTCCAATGGGGCTTTCCGGCAGCGGTCAAAATGCAGGTGGTAACGCCAATCATCGCCATCGCTACAGCCGCAACGATCAACACCGAAAATAAGGGGGCGGCGGGGAGAAAGGTCGCGCTAAAAACCAGGGTGATGATTTCGGACGCAGAGCCAGCGGCTAAACCCGCAAACGGTAAGAATAGGAGTACCAGGCGCATCCCATCCCGGCTGAGTGTTCTGGCTGTCTCCAGGTTGCCTGCATGGATCAGACAGCTCAACGTCGAGAGCAACAACGGCACAAACGCCAGCGTGAACAAACTGGGAATCAGGGAAAGATTTTGAGCTGTGCCATAGAAACCCGCGTCAGCAGCGGTACCGCCCAACAGCTTCAACATCAGCAAATCAAGCTTTTCGTAAAGCCTGAGCGTAATGGCAAGGAAGAACAGCGGAATGGCATAGCCCCACAACTTTTGGAGCGGAAAGCTGGAACGAGTCAGTAACGGCGCTTGAATGTAAACTCGATAGATCAATAGTTCGATCAGGGCAGCGGCGATGCTGCCTAAAATTGCACCTGTAGTAGAAAATCCAGCGGCGACCAGAGCCACGCACAGAATCATCCGCGCCAGCCAACGGAAGGCAGTCGAAATTGCCCGCTGGTAATAATTGCCCAAGCCCACAGAAACGCTACGGTGAACGTAAGCCAGACAAAAGATAGGGATTTCGAGTGCCCCCAGTCGTAAATAACGGGTCATGCTGGGTTCCCTCAGCGCGATCGCCAGCGGTTCGGCAACGACCCAGAGCACTGCGACAGCCAGCATTCCCAGCCATAAATGCAATTGCAGAACGGTTGTGGCAACTGCCTGCCAATCGTCTGTTTCACTAATAAATTTGATCGTGGTGCGGGTGAAAGCGGAGGTAATGGTCCAGCCTACCCAGGTTACGATCGCAGTCACTAAAAGCAGCACTCCGTAACCGTCTGGTCCCAATCGGCGCGTCAGGAAGGCTGCGGTCAAGATGCCAGTGGGCAATAACAACGATTCTGCCAGGAACACCTGAACCGTTCCCGACATCAAACGACGACCAGATGACATCTTTGTTTTGTCGGAAGCAGCCTTTTCAGCATTAGACATAGTAGGCGACCTGTCTCTCAGACGGGGTTTTCATCGCCTCAAGATGACTCCCAGTTGACGTTCACCCGATCGCCATCCGCTAAGAAATAGCTAGGTCGCAGGTAGGCAATCCCAACCCCTAGCAAAAAGAGCAAGAGCGAGACCAGCGCAATCACGGCTGCGAATGGTAGCGCCAAGAGATGACTGGGCTGCTCACGGATAAGCTTGAATACGCGTACCGTTGCCTCCTTTACTCGCATGGCAACCAGGGCTAAACCAATGAACAAGTCCTCAACAGGGTGAATGACTGGCAATGGCTGAGCTGGCAAGGTCTGTCCCCTAGCTCGCCGCAAGCGATACAGTGACAGAGCATCGTAGCCCAGCAGAATGAACCGCCAGCAAAAATGAGCCACACCATTCGGCGCTGCATGGACGGCACGGGCGATCGGTTGTCGCCAGAGGGTAATGCCGTGCTGAGTGAGCTTGTGGGCATGGAGCACACAATTGCCCCGGTAGATGGGCAACGCGGTGGGAATGGGATACGCCAGCAATACGGAACGCCGAAACGCGACGTTATTAAAGAAATAGAAGCGAGTGGGGTGCAGGTCGCTCCTATGGGAAAAGGGCGGAAAAATGTAGGTGAGCGAGATGGCTAAACCATAGATACCACGCGGTGAGGTTCTGGTTTCGCCCGCGACCACCTGAATCTCATCTTTCTGAGTAAACGGGGTGAGCAAGCTCCGCAGCCAGTTGGGTTCATACAGGCAATCCGAATCGACAAAGACAATAATCTCGCCTGTGGTCAGGGCAACCCCTTGCATCTTGGCAGCATAGTAGTCCATCTCGGCAGCGATCGTGCGCACGGTCAACCAGGGATACTTGCCAGCAAGCGTTTCCAGCAAATCGGGCGAAAGATCACCGCTTTCCAGGATTAACACCTCCTCGGCGCAGGCAGGAGAGAGGTCTTGAGCAGCGATCGCATCGAGCGATCGGCATAAGCCTGCCAATGCAGCACTGGCTAAGTTCTCAGTTTCCACAATGATGGAGAAACTGGGAAATTGCATCGGTTCAACGCTTACAAGGTTTGACACGTCTCTTCGTTGGGTGTTTTAGTCAGCTTTAGACAAGCCCGTTGGCTTTTGAATTTAGCCCTTCTCCCTGGGGAGAAGGGTTGGGATGAGGGCAAAGAATCTGTAGCGTTTGCAATTTGATTTGGTATGACTTCTGGCTCCTGACTCCTGCTGTAAGCCGTTAGCTTAGTGGATTGTAGCAGTTGGGTGATCTGAAGACAGTGAATCTGACGACAGTGGATCGGTCTTGGAACGCAGCGCCTGTGCCAATGCTTGCTTTTGCGCGTCTTCAACCGTGAACGCTTCCTGGTACGATCGTTCTGTATTAACTGCCCAGAGGTCGTGGTCTTCGCCCAGAAGATTGCGAACCGCCAGCATCGCCGTCAACATAGAGTGATCCTGATTGTTATAGCGATGCAACCCATTGCGCCCAACCGTCTGCAAGTTGTCAAAGGTTTCCAAGTAATCTTGCAACACTTGCAGGTGCAGCCGATACTCCGCATCATACACAGGATAGGCTTTCGGCTGACGAATGACGACAGCATCTTCAACATCGCCCGTCTGCACACCGAGTTTCAGCGCGATCGCTTCTTGCGTTGCCAGTTGAATTAATTGGGCATCCGATCGCTCCCAAAGTTCATCGCCCTGGGTGCAAAAGTACTCCATCCCCAGGCACGTTTTGCTAGGGTCAGGCACCATCGCTGGACTCCAATTCTTGAAATTTTGAATCCGCCCCACCTTAAACTCCGGGCTGTGGATATACAGCCAGTTATCGGGAAAGAGGTGCGATCGCTTAATCATCAACGACACGATGAGAAAGTCTCGATATTTCAAGCCTTGAGCCGCCGCCAACACATCTGGAGGCGGTGTTGGATCGAGACGACGGAGTAAGGCTGTTACAGGCATTGTCGAAATCACATGGTCTGCCGTAAATTGCAACGTGCGATCGCCCTGACGCGCGGTAAGGCGCTGAATCTGACTACCGGAACGCTGAATGCGAGTGACCGTCGTGTTGAGATGTACGGGAGAACCCTTCGCTTCGACCATTTCCTGACAGCGCTCCCACATCATCCCCGGACCCAGAATCGGGTAGTCAAACTCTTTGATCAAACTTTTGGCATTCTGGCTACCAAAGAGCGCGTTAATCACAGCACTCTTCAAAGACATATCTTGAATGCGTTGGGCAGCCCAATCGGCTCGAATTTTATGACAGGGAATACCCCAAACTTTTTCCGTATACGTTTTGAAGAACGTCCGGTAAAGCCGTTCGCCAAAGCGTTCTGTGACCCAATCCTCAAAGGTTTCAGCGTCTTGCCCAGGGTTTAGCTTCACGTTCAGCCGTGCTTTCAAATAGCTCAGCAAAATCAAGGCACTGGGTACAATACCTAAGTTCCGCAGCGTGTTCAGCAACGACAACGGATAGTCATAAAACTTACCCTGGTAGTAAATTCGAGACAGGCGGGGCACTTTGATAAAGTCATCCCCTAGAACTTCCTGCCAGAACTGTTGCACCGCTGGAACTTTGGTAAAAAAACGGTGTCCACCAATATCGAAACGATAGCCCTTGTAAGTTTCTGTCCGTGAGATACCCCCAACTTTGTCTGCCTGTTCTAAGACAACACAGCGAATGCCTCGCTTCATTAGTTCATACGCTGCTGTCAATCCGGCTGGACCAGCACCAATGATGACTACAGGAAAATGTTTCATTTCTAACCCTTCAATGCACTGCTGGAGAACAGCTTTACTTAAGCTCAGGCAAGCAGCTTTACTTAGCTTCAGACAAGCTGAAAATACTGGAACTGCGAAAATTCTTATCAAATATACACTTTCAGCACCGCTTCGGATACAGTCAATGCGGTTAAACGAGTTCACCTGAGTAAGCGACCTGGTTGAGGTACACGGAACCTAAACCAGCGAGACTGAGGCATCGATCGCCGATGGCTGCATCACACACGCGCTAAAAAGGTTTACTCCATAAGCATTTTCGACATCAAGCTGGTTTTTCTTGAAGCAAAGCAAACGTGTGAAGAGCGATTAAGTTTCAGGATAAAGCTTTTGACCGCATTTTGGGCAAACGGCGAAGATGATAGCGAAGGGTTCCTACTATCAAGGCAAGACCGCAGTAGAAAAAGTACAGCCAGTGCCACGGAATGACCCGAAGCGTGAACCACAAGCCGCGTTTTTGGTAAAAGAATTGGTATATGTCCCGGTTGACGATCAGTAGAAGCAGAGCCAGCCCCAGTCCAAGCGTCCAGGATGCCGACCACCACCCAGCCACTAAGCAGGCTAAAAGTGCGTAGGTTAACAGGATGCTAAAGCGAGTGGCATTTTTCAGGTTCAAATCGTTGTTAAGCTGGCGATCGCGCCAGAGCAATTCAGTCCAGGGAATGGCTCGATAAAACACCTCCGCTCTCAACAACGAACCAACTTGCCAATGCTTTAGGTGTTTCACTTGAACCGTTTTATTTAGCTGAATCAAATACCCCGCACGCTTCAGGCGATAGCCCAACTCAATATCTTCGATCGAGGGATAGCGATACCGTTCATCAAAACCACGCACCTTCCAAAAGATGTCTCGCCGAATGGCACCGCAGGCTCCCCAAAAGGTAGACGCGTCCTCGCAGGCGGTTTGATGCGTGTAGTGATGCAACAAGTTTTTGTATTGAGAAAGAAAATTAGGCGCACCGGGAGCATCGTCGTAGGAGCCAACCAGGGCGGCTAAATCAGGGCGATCGCGAAACGCCTGTACCATCTGTTCAATAGTACACACCGTCAGCGTGGTGTCTGCATCCATAAAAAACAGTAAAGTCCCGTTGGCAACCTGTGCACCTCGATTCCTTGCCCGCGCCGGTCCACCCGCTGTCGGAAATTGCAAGACCGTAAACCCAGCTTGCTCGGCTAACTGTTTGGAATCATCTGTACTGCCATCATCCACAACAATAATTTCTAAAACGTTAGGAGCAACCAAAGAAAGGCTCTGCAAGCATTGACGAAAATTTTCCCCACCATTGTAAACAGGGACAATCACCGAAACCGTTAAATCGTCAGCGATTGGGTTCGGTTGATATATCTCAGTCGAGACAGTCCAGTGATTGTATCCTGGTCGATGGGTTGGAAAAGCTTTCATTCGTACGGCTTTCTTCGTAAGTTTTTTGAAATGAATGAGACAACTGAGCTAATCGATTTTCCCTAAAATGGGAAATCGTACGTCGCAGTATCTATCGAGTGCTATAAATCTGCTTGCGATACATAAGGGCTAGAAATAAGCCTTTGAATACAAAGGACGGTATCATCTGCCCTTTGCCCATAGCAAGCAAGTAAGTCGCTGGGCGTAATTAAACTAAAGATGACTTTGGGGGTGGAGGGGTGAAACCCTCTTTCTTACAATTAATTAGGGCTGCCAACTTACTAACTGGAGGAGTCAACGAACATGAAGTTTAAGGGAACCTGGCATATCATTGAGATGGAGAATTGGGACGAAGATTACTTCAATATGGAGGTACAGGCTTATCTTGAAATTGACCAAAAGGGATTAGGTGATTTTCAATTTGGTTTAGTCACAGGACAGATTGATGGTGAAGTTGTGAAAGACGGATCAGGCGAGAAGCTTGAATTTACGTGGGAAGGTAGTGATGAAAACGATGAAGCTTTTGGTAGCGGTTGGTTGAGATTGAAAGCTGAAAATAGGTTGGAAGGAAAGATTAAATTCCACCAGGGAGATAGTTCTCTATTCTCAGCCAAACGGGTATAAAGCTGGGCTTTTCCAGTTGATTGAGAACATCACCACCAGCCTAACTTTTCTTCACAAGAATAAATCAGCCCTGCCGTAGGGGCGGGTTTCGTCGAAAACGGTTCATTCGTTTGAGAATTGCTGTCGTACCACTCTAAGCAACTGTCACTGCAAAAGCAGGTAGTCGTAGAAGGGAGTTTGAACAGTTTGAACATTGCATTGTCAAGTTTGCTGTTGTTTGATGGCAAAATCCAACCCGATGACAAAAACCTGTGGCGAGTTCCAATCTGCAACCCGATCGTCATCGGTCAAAATGCACTACTTGTCACTGCCTTTGAACCGTTCTGATCGCTATGGCTGTAGCCCTGCTTGACCGTTTGAAAGAGTGTACAAACGGTTAAGCAGGCATAAAACGGTAGCAAGCAACCTATTTCTCTAGCATCACGCCTTAAGACCGACCGCGTTCATAAGCCGCCGTGAAGTCGTCAGCCATAATCTGAATGTCGCAAGGGTTAGTTGCGCCTTGGCGGCGATGGCGACGGATGGCTTCTAAGGCAGCCTGATTGCTAAGCAGTGTCAAGTCAGCGCCATTCCAACCGTCTGTCTGGGCTGCCCAATGGGCTAAATCAACACCTGCTAACGGACGATCGTGATTGTGTACGCGTAAAATCGCCAGACGGCTTGCCTCATCAGGAAGGTCAACTTTCAACTGTAAATCCAATCGCCCAGACCGCAGTAAAGCGGGATCAAGTGCTTCCGGGCGGTTTGTGGCTCCTACCAGCAGTACGTTAGAACATTCATGCAGACCGTCGAGTTCGGTCAGTAATTGACCCACAACGCGATCGCTGACACTCGTATCACCGTGACCGCCCCGCGCTGGAACCAGCGTATCCAGTTCATCAATAAACACAACGCAAGGTGCCGCTTGTCGCGCCTTGGCGAACAGTTCTCGCACTGCCTGCTCAGAAGCACCGACCCATTTGCTCAACAGTTCAGGACCGTTGACGGCAATAAAGTTGGCACGTGCTTGAGAGGCAACGGCTTTAGCCAGCAACGTTTTGCCTGTGCCTGGAGGACCCCACAGCAGGATGCCGCGTGGAGCCTTGGCTTTGGTGTGATGGTAAAGCTCAGGATACAGCAACGCGCCTTCAACGGACTCTTGCAGGGTTTGCTTGAGGCTCTCTAAGCCGCCGATCGCGTCCCACGCAACATTGGGCGTTTCAATCTCCACTGATCGCAGCACCGCAGGCTTAACTTGCTTAGCAGCGTGGAGAAAATCTGCCTGATTCACGGTCATTGCCGTTGGAACGGGGCTGTCGAGAGAGGGCACAAACCGACGCAGGGCAGTATAGGCAGCTTTCTGGCAAAGCGCTTTGAGGTCAGCACCCACCATCCCAACCGAGCGATCGGCGATCGCGCCTAGATCCACACCGCTGAGAGGCATCGTTCGGGTCATAATTTTGAGAATTTCTAGCCGTCCTGCCCGATCGGGCACACGAAACTGGACTTCGCGATCAAATCGTCCTGGTCGGCGCAGTGCTGGATCGAGATGGTCGGGGCGATTGGTTGCCGCTAACACGATGACACCCTTCGTCTTGGCGAAACCATCCATCAAGCTCAGCAATTGAGCGACCACGCGCTTTTCGACCTCACCTTCGACGTGGGCGCGATCGGGCGCAAGGCTATCGATCTCGTCAATAAACACAATGCACGGTGCTGAGCGAGACGCTTTTTGAAACAGGCTTCGCAGACGACCTTCGGCTTCTCCATAGTACTTGCCCATGATCTCGGGACCGACGATCGCAATGTAGTTAACCTCCAGATCTTGAGCCAAAGCACGGGCAGTCAGGGTCTTGCCTGTGCCCGGCGGACCGACCAGAAGCACACCAGACGTTGGCTCCAGCCCCAGCATCGTCAGCAAGTCTGGACGTTTCAGCGGTAATTCCACCAGTTCTCGCAGTTCTCTTAACACGTCTGCTAAACCGCCAACGCCCTTCAGCGAGGGAGCAGCAGTCGGTGAGGCGCTAAAGATATTGTCTATTGCCGTGGCAGTCGCTGCGCGATCGACACGAGCAGGGCTACCGACCGCAGTATGCTCTGGGCGATCGTCCGCCTCAGCACGAGAGGCGCGTTTAACATCCGTTGAGAATGTTTCTGGCTCTGCTCTGCCTTCGATCGCTCTCACAATGTCTAGCAACCCATCCACACCCTGGTCAAACAGGTCGTTAAATTCTTTCAACAGGTCATCCATACACTTATCCACACATGGCGTGCTGGAGACTGATCGCCCAGCCAATGGTTTCATTATAGACACCCGTTTGAGAAAGCGTTTGTGCCATAGGGATAAGTACCTGTTAAAGCCTAGATGCGCCTGTGACGATCGCTACTTTCCCTGTTAAAGCTGCCATGAGTAATTGATCCTTTTTAGTGCAACTGATTAACAATCAAACGTGAATTATGTTGCTGGTTCGGTCATGACAACTTCGTAAATGTGCGAATCGAGGAGTTGAAATTGAGCCAATCTCGCCCCGATCGCTTGGTCTTGCGGACTTTGGGCAAACGTTTCGTACTCTGCCTGTGTTTTCCACTGAGCATAGTTGAACACGCGCGTGCCATCTAAGCTTTTGTGAAAACTGGCAGACACAAAACCGGACTGATGTTTGGTGGTTGTTTCGAGCGCGTCAATCATCAGGTCAATCAGTTCTTGCTGTTGCGATGGTTCCACGGCAAGGCTGAAAATGACTGTGATGACTTCGTTATGTTTGGCGATCGTCGGCATGGTTTCCTCCAAAAGTAATGGGTATTAAGCAAAGCCGCCTGTCGCGTGCAGAACATGTCCAGTGACGTAAGCCGCATCATCGCTGACTAGGAATGCAACCGCATTGGCAATATCTTCAGCCTCTGCCAGCCGTTTCAGCGGAGCCATTTGCTTGAGCTGCTCCTGCTCTTCAGCAGAAACCATACTGGTAAAGGAATCCGTAGTGGTGGGTCCAGGCATGATGGCATTGACCCGAATGCCCCGCACCCCGACTTCTTTTGCCAGCGCAAAGGTAAAGGCTTCGATCGCCGCTTTACTACCTGCAATCACCGATAGATTGGGCTGGGGTTGCACGGTGTAGGGAGTTGAAAAGGTGACAATTCGCCCATTGTCTGCCATGTGCTTCGCCGCTTCTTGGAGCGCGAAGAAGTTGCCTTTGGCGTTGAAGGTGAAGACCGAATCAAACTCTGCCTCGGTTGTCTCGGCGATCGATTTGGTCAATCTGGGTGCGCCACCGCTAATCACCAGGATGTCCAATTGACCAAAGTAGCTCAGCGTCTTCTGAAACAGGGTACGAATGTCATCTAGTTTAGAGAGATCGGTTTGCACAGAGATTGCGTCTGATCCGTTGGCTTTGATGGTGGCAACGACTTCTTCTGCTTTGGCTTGATTGCCTGCATAGGTGACAACGACTTTCGCGCCATCACGCCCCAAGCGTTCAGCCAGTGCCCGTCCAATGCCGCGCGATGAACCTGTGACGATCGCCACTTTTCCGGTTAGGTTTGCCATGAGTACGCTGTCTCCTTAAAAATGACTAAACGGTTTGTAAGTCTCTGAAGCTCAGAAATCGAAGCGTCGAGTTTAAGACCTGACGTTTCGAGCGCTGAACATCAAACTTGAAGTGTTGAACTCGAAGGCTCAAGCTTTGAAGGCGAAACTCCGGGATTGGAGTCCGAATGATCTTGTTTTGAACGCGAATGATTTTGTTTTGAACGCGAATGATCTTGTTTTGAACCTGAAACTTCGAGATTACAGTCCGACACTTCGAGCTTAGAGTCCGAAAATTCGAGCTTAGGGTCCGAAAAGTCGAGTTTAGAACCCGAAACTTTGAGCTTGAAACTTGAAAATTCGAGCTTACAATCCGCAAGGTCGAGCCTGGAATCTGGCATTTTAAGCTTGGAATTTGGGCATTGCTGATCAAACCTATGAATAAGTGAAAATCGAGATTTGATTTAGATGCATAGCAAATCACTGATCAAAGAAAGCGATTAGCTTTTGAGCCAATACATCGGGTTGTTCTTCTGCCAACCAATGTCCGCTGTTTTGAATCACATCACTTTGCACGTTTTTTGCAATCGCTTGAATGCCTTGTTGTAGACGATTGCCCATTACCCCTTTGCTGCCGATCAGCGTGAGCACGGGCATCGTGAGTTTAGTTTGAGCGAGTTCTCGATTTTGCCTACCATCAGCGAGTAACGTGCGGTAGTACTCAAATCCAGCGTGCATTTTGTCAGGCTGGGCATACGTCCGCAGGTACTCTTCAATGTCAGCTTCACTAAAAGCATTGGCAGTCGATGCGGGCTTAAACGCTCCCATTGCGGTGAGATATTCCCGCTCCTTTCCGGCTGTTAGCATCTCTGGAATGTTGGGAGTTATGTGAAAGCCAAAGTGCCAGGAGCCACCATTTGCCACGTCCATGCCTTCTTCAAGTCCAAATCCAGGTAGCCAAAACTCCGTCAAGGCTAGTTTTCGGATGCCTTCTGGGTGAGTTGCAGCATAGGCATAAGCAACCATGCCGCCAATGTCATGTCCAACTAAGTTAATCTGCTGAAAGCCTAACTGATTGACCAATTGGTAAATGGTTTGAGCGATCGCGCGTTTGTCATAACCAGTCGTTGAGGGCGAGGAATCACCCAGTCCTGGTAGATCGGGAACAATCACCGTATAGCGTTCTGCCAGAGCAGGCATGACTTTACGCCACTTGTACCAGGTTTTGGGCCAGCCATGCAGTAACACGATAGGTTCACCTTTGCCGCCTGTAACGTAGTGCAACTGCGTACCATTCACGTTAGCGGTGTGATGAGTAAAGGTTCGAGCGAACATAGCGGGATTGTAGATTGTATCTTGAGCGATCGCGGGTACATCAACTGATTTTCTAGCCAAAATTGCGTCCCCAAAGAGGATAAACAAGGCGGTTAGACTGGCGAGTAAAACAATTGGAATTAAGCCAGAAATAGATTTTTTCATTTTTGCTGTTATAAAGTTTCTAAGATTTCGCGCCACCGTTAGCACAAATATCCTGTCCGGTTAACCAGCGCGCCTCTTCACTCACCAAAAATGCCACCACGTCCGCAATGTCTTGCGGCGTTCCCACCCGATGAAAGGGAGAACTGGCGGCGGCTTGTTGCTGGACTTCCGGCGGCATATTGCCAAACATGCCAGGAATGGTAGGACCGGGCATGACGGTGTTGACGGTAATGCCGCGAGCGCCCACTTCTCTCGCCAGCACTGCCGTAAACAGCTTGATCGCTGCCTTACTCGCTGCGTAAACCGCCATCCCAGCTTCAGGGTGAATCGTTGTGGTGGAGGAAATGTTGACGATTCTGCCGCCGTCATTCATTGCTCGTGCGGCTTCCTGTAAGGCAAATAAAACGCCGCGAACGTTTAGATCAAATACCTTGTTATACTCGTCCTCTGTCACGTCAGCGATCGCGCCGATAACCCCGGTACCCGCATTGTTCACCAAAATATCGAGTTGACCAAAGTGCTGGATCGTCTCGGCAAACAAGCGGCGAATGTCCTCTACTTTGCTCAAACTTGCCTGAATTGCCACACTCTTACCGCCTGCGGCAACGATCGCCTCCACGACTTGTTTGGCTTCCTGTTCACTGCCAGAGTAATTGACCACAACAGTGGCTCCATCTTCTCCCAATCGCTCGGCAATACCGCGACCAATGCCGCGAGATGAACCTGTGACGATCGCCACTTTTCCCGTTAGATTGCCCATGTGCTATCTCCTTGAGGACTGTACAAAATAGAGCTGACATCTAAGCTGCTTTTGTGGCAATCAGCTTGCAAATGGGGCGCTGTAGAGCCATGAGAGCTAAGCCGCAGACCAGCATCAATCCTCCTGCGAGGGCGTAGGTTGTGCTTAACCCCACGACTTTACTTAACGGCTGACTGACCAACGGTGAGAGAAATTGTCCGAGGAAAAAGAACGTGGTTGAGCCTCCCAATGCTCGCCCTCTCGCAGCATCGGAGACTTCAGAGGCAATCCACAAATTCAGCGTGGGCATCAGCAAGCCTAAGCCCGCTCCCGCGATCGCCAATCCAACCAGCACTAACGCATAGCTATGCACCAGTCCAATGATGCTGTAGCCTGCGCCCATCAACCCAAACACCAGCACCAGAATACTAAAGAAGCCCAAACGCTGCTTGATTTTGCCGTAGAACAAAGACGACATGGCGCTAAATAGGGTTGCAAGGGCGATCGCCAATCCACTTTGACTCGCATTCGCGTTCGCCAATTCCTTGAGATAAAACGGCAACTGTACGGGGATCAGGTAAAAAATGATTTGAGTGAGTAGGGCAATGCCACAGATAAACACCAGGAGTTTGACTGGAAAAGCCGGACGAGAACCGGGAGTACTATCTTGGATGCCAGAATTGATCGCTGCCTTTGGCACAGCGGAAGCGGCTCGTTGCGGTTCAGAGATTGCCCAGGCAATGAGAGGTACCAACAACCAGGCAAACAAGTAAATCAAAAAGGGAAAGCGCCAGTTTTGATCCGCTAGAAAGCCTCCGAGCGACAGAAACAGCACGCCTCCCAAGCCCATAAACGCTGCTTGCAAACCGAGAAAGGTAGCGCGGGCGGCTCCACTGTAGTAGTCGGCAATCAGAGTGGTCGCCGTGACCATAATGCCTGCGACGGCAAACCCCAGGAATGCCCGACCAACCAAGATGTGAAACAACGAGTCAAACACATAGCCAGATGCGCCAGCCAACCCATACAACGCTGCCGCTGCTAAGAGAAGCGGTTTGCGCCCAAAGCGATCGACCACGACTCCGGCAAGCAGTGAACCAATGACAATAAATAGGGCTGGCAACGTGAGCACCAATCTGACCCAAAGCGCCGCATTGTTGACTTCGCTAAAGTGCTCCTGCATCGCTGGGAGGGAAGGCGCGATCGTCGCTCCTGCCATCACGGTCAGCGTACTCACGAGCAAGAGCGTTGCTTTCGTCAGACCTGAGTTGGAGTTTGGCTGGCTCATAGTGTTCTCTGATTTAAGAACTCGCAACAAATTGACCAGTCGGCACTAGCACCTACCAACACTCCCATTAAAGTTGCCATTTTATGACTCTCCTTTGCTCAGAAATTGTTTGACGGATAGGGGCTTGATGTGGGGATAGCGATCGTTTTGAAGCTGGTCGAGTTTGCCTTTACCCGATACCATTGCATACTCATACTGCTGAGGAATGTACTCGAAGGGTGAACTAGCTGACGTTTTTTTGACAGCAATCCAGGCTTGCAGTGCCGCCACACTGCCCAACGGTTTTTCGGTTAATTGGTTGCCCGTCGCTGCTTCGTAGGCAGCTTTCAATTGTTTTGCGGTCAGCACCTCACCTGCGACTTCCAGCGTCGTGACGGACAGTAGGGTTTCGGGCTGCATTAAGTCGCCTTCAACGATCGCCACGCCCCTGGCTTTCATTGCCTCAATCTTTTTACGATTTTCGGCATTGCTGTCATTGATCGATCGCACCATTCCTCTAATATCAATATTGCCTTTATCAAGCAGAGCAGCAACAATCTTAGAACCCAGCATTCCGGTAGAACCAACCACTAGAACCGTCGTTTTTGTCGTCATAATTTTCCTTGTAACGTTTACAGAGTCATAACCCTCGCCTGATGCTTTGGTTGCATCACAATTTCTGCACTAAATAATGCCACCATTGGCGCGAATGCTTTGACCCGTAATCCAATGAGCATCATCGGAGACTAGCAAAGCAATGGCATCCGCAAGATCTGAGGGCTGCCCTAGTCGTCCCAATGGAGTTTGAGCAATCATTTGATCAATTTGCGCTTGCTCCAGCACTAATCCATCGGTTTCCGTGACACCAGGAGAAAGCGTATTGACGGTAATGCCCCGTGCGCCCAATTCTTTTGCCAATGCTGCGCTGAAATGTTCGATCGCCGCCTTGCAGCCTGCATATGCGCCTCCTGCCGGAATTGCCATCGCCGTCCCGCTAGTCGAGATGCTGACAATGCGACCGTTGTCTGCGAGATGATGCGCGGCTTGCTGAAGCGTGAAATAAACGCCGCGTGTAATGTCAAACATACTGTTGTATTCGTCTTCGGTCATGTCTGCGGTGGGTTTGAAAATATTCTTTCCCGCCGCGTTGTTGACCAAAATATCAACTTTGCCAAACTGCGCGATCGCTTGTTCAAACAGCGATCGCACCTCTTCCAGTTTCCGCACATCCACCTGAATTGCCATTGCTTTTGATCCAGCAGCGGCGATCGCTTGCACCACTTCTTCTGCTTTGTCTCGATTGCCTGCATAGGTGACAACGACACTCGCCCCATCACGTCCCAACCGTTCCGCAATGCTGCGCCCGATACCGCGAGATGAACCAGTGACGATCGCCACTTTTCCTTGTAATGACATGAAATAACTCCTCAAAGTAGAGATGGAGTAGACACTTTCCAAGGTAAGCTCATACTAGCATTTTTGGAAGTACTTACTTTTTTGTCAGTGTCGATAGAGTGATTGAGGGTATGCAAATGTCAGAACAAACGGCAGGTACAGAATTCGTGCAGGCGACGCTCAACGTATTGGGTGGAAAATGGAAGCTTTTGATTTTGTGGCATTTGAAAGATGAAGTAAAACGATTTGGTGAACTGAAACGGCTGATGCCTGAAATTACGGAAAAAATGCTCATTCAGCAGTTGCGAGAACTGGAAAAAGACGCGATCGTCAATCGAAACGTGTATCCAGACGTGCCTCCTAAAGTGGAATATTCATTCACCGCTTACGGTAGAAGCCTTGAACCTGTTTTACACGTGCTTTGCAACTGGGGCGAAGCGCATCTGAACCGCGAAAATTAGCAACTATAAAACCTCTGCAAACTGCATTCCCAATTCGATTATTCTTACTTGCTTGTGCTGGGCGAAGCGGGCAGCCTGGAAGTTGCCCCCGGTATTCAATTAGTGGACACACCAGATTTTCCAGACCAGTACCGCCCAATGTCGCTGGCTCATCGAGAATCATTGGAGATTTTGCAGCAATCTGATCTCGATTGGACATTTTTTAGTCCAGCCGCAGAGTTTGAACCCGGTGAACAGACGGAAACGTGCCGTTTCTAGCGTTTGCTTTGCGGCTGCGATCGCTGAGTGAAACTGTTCGCGATCGTGCATCAGATGATTGATTTTGCCATCCTCATCCAGCCATTCTTGCTGAAACTCAATCAGGA
This sequence comes from Tildeniella sp., assembly GCF_059505325.1. Classification (NCBI taxonomy): domain Bacteria; kingdom Bacillati; phylum Cyanobacteriota; class Cyanophyceae; order Oculatellales; family Oculatellaceae; genus Tildeniella; species Tildeniella sp. The sequence goes on along the minus strand of NZ_JCACKI010000072.1, from coordinate 123,695 downwards.
TTAAGGCACTTTGTTCCCTCGTTTGCATCTCTCCTAGCTCATTTCACAAAACATCACTTATGGAGCCACAACAACCTGATGAGCACCTCGACCGACATCAATTCTCTGCATCGTGTGTTGTAGGGCAGGCATAGAACTTCGGTTGACGCGCCAAATCTCTACTCCGCCCTCTGGTTTAGAGGTGAAATAGTCATAGACGGCAACGGCTAAATAATTCCCATTTGCATCAAACACAGCGCTCTCTGGCAAGATGCCTTCAAATGGATAATCATTGACTTTGGTTAGCTGACCCGACTGGCGATCGAGCGTCAATAGACTCAAAGAAGACTCACGAGTGAAGCGTGATGAGTTCTGTGGAAAGAGTGTCCCGCGCATATTGACAGTGACGACGAGTGAACCATCGGGACTAATGGTGATACCTTCGGGTGAAATGTCTGTTGCTGTGGTTGAGACAACCCGATGTTGAATCTGATTATTTGGAATTCTTGCGTTGGCTAAAGCAATGACAGAGATCGTTCCGCGTGTTGCTGGTAATCGCTGTTCTAATGTTTTGACTTGTTCGCCAAAGTTGCGTCCCCAGTTGCTCGTTAAGTAGAAGCGACCGTCAGGAGTGAATTGTCCGGTAAAGGGATCTTTACCGACTTTAACCGGAGTTCCCCACGGCACAAGCTGTAAGTTTCCCCGATCGCGCTGCACCTCAAAAAATGCCACCTCATCCCGGTAATTCAAATTCACGGCTAAATAGCGTCCTGAGGGATGCCATTGCACAAAACTAGCCGCCATTCCCGCCTGAAAGCGTGTCGCATCCGGTTGAATGCCCAACTGGCGCAACGAGAACTCTTTGGGCTGACCAAACTCACCATTTTTGAATGGAACCAGCACAAGTTCTCGTCCAGGTGTTTGGGTTGAGATTGCCAGCAAATCGCCTTGTGGATGAACATGCACCGTTTCTGGTTTGGGCGCGATCGCCAATGTTTTCAGCACTTTGGGCTGACTTGGAGTCGAGAGATCGATCGCAACAAGCTGTTGTCCGTCAGGCAATTCACTGCGTTGAGTCGCACCCGGCGGCGGTGTTCCCTGCGTTTCAACTACAAACGCAGTTTTGCCATCGGGTGAGAGCGACAGGGCATGAGGCGCACCTGTCACGGAGTTGGAGATAGGAATTTGAGCAATTGATGGACGATCGCGATTCATTGGTAACGGAATGATCGATAGCTGATCAATGGCTGTATTTGCAGTCGGCAATTTGCCATCGTTGTAGGTGCTGGCAAGAAAGTCTCCATCCGAAATTGCGGCAAGATAGCGACCGACAAAATTAGGGGATTGCGTGACCTGCTTTGACTCATTCGCTTTGGTGATTTGCATTGAAATTGGGATGAGGGCGATCGCGCTCAAACTGGCGATCGAAATCAGGAATTTCATAGTCTTCTCCCAATGTTTTCAAAGATTGAATTGCCTTATTCCAGAAACTTCTACTGGTTAATCAAGCTTGATACTTGAGAATCCACACTCCTTGATTTTTATGCGAGATGTAGATATAACCCCGGCGATCGACCAGCACATCTTCGGTTTGCACCACCAGGCGCTCCTCTGGCATCGAACCAAACCGCTTTTCTGGGTCGGGTGGAATGAAGTAGCCAACCTCTTGCGGCAAGCGCGGTTTGGAGACATCAAAGATTCGCAACCCTGCATTGAAGTAAGTAAGATACAAAAGATCTCCTTGCTTTTTCACATCCGGGTTGTGCTGTAGATGATTGATGTTGTGCGGTCCTTGCCAACCACCTTTTTCTGAAAAGTCGCTGTAGCCATAGCCCACTGGCGGAACGGGACGCGGCAGAATCGAGAGCAGAAACGGATTGGCAGGATCACGAATATCGACGATCGAGGCATGAGCCGCCGCCCCTCCGCCATAGGACACGTCTTCAGAATTGACGTAAGCAATGCCCTGTTCCGGCAGCGGCAAAACGCTGTGGATACCAAAGCGCGAATGGAACGGAGGACTAAAGGGCAACCGTCCAATCTGTTTTGGTTTGGAGACATCGCTAATATCCAGAACCACCATGCCCGCTGCTCCATAAGCGAGATAAGCTAAATTACCCACCACATAAGCGGGTCCGTGATGCGAGATATGCATCGCCGATGGTTTCTCCCCACCCGCTTTATGCTGCCCCGGAACCCACCATCGCCCCGCTTCACGCGGTTTTGCTGGATTGCTAATATCCACAATGACGTAGATATTGCCCTCATATCCTGGCATTCCAGCCGCTAGATGTAGGTAGCGTCCACCGGCGTAAAAGTTGCGATGTGTGCCAGTGCCACCCGTGCGAAATTGCCCCAATCGTTGCGGGTTGATTGGGTCACGAATATCCCAAAGCAATACTCCTTCGTCAAAGGGCTGTTGCTGACGACCGCCAAAGTTGGGGAAAATCTGCTCCAGCGCTGTGACCATCGTGTTGCCAGACAATTCCATTTGCAGCGTCCAGGTGTTCTTGGGTCCGGCAATGAACTTGATAACTTCTGGCTTTGTTGGATCAGTGACATCAACGATCGACCAACCCGAATGCCAGAAATGTCCGGTGAACAAATACCAGCGCCCCTGATGCTCCCGAATTGATAGCTTGAACGCTGGTTTCCCTGCCATGTCGCAGTAGCCGATCGTCTGAACATTTTGCGCGATCGCTTCGGTCTGCCGTTTGAAAGAGCGACTGAAATGAGCGCGTTGAGGTGTTTCTTGCAAATAGGAACGGTTGAGAATCATCGGCTGGTCAACGTTTTGCTGAGGCGAGGATTGAGCAGCAACCGCTTTGCCCAGCACCGCACTCCCAAACGCTGCGGTGGTGAATGTCAGGAACGATCGCCGATCGCAAAAACCACACATACCTGGCAAGCTCCTTAGAATTACAACATCAATAATTCTGCCGCTCTAACGCAATACATTCAACTAGCTAAAATTTAGCAAGCTAAATAAATGAATCGTTCTACCCAAAGGTGTATATTTTCCGATGGTTTAACCGCGAACTGCTTACATTTCTAGTCCAGAATTCACTTTTTCGAGCAACGTTTGTAGCGACTTGCGATCGCGTTCACTCAAAGGATGCATCAATGCTGCAACTCGTCGGTAGTGTTCTGGCAGCACCCTTTCCATCAATTGCTCTCCCTTGGACGTGATTTGCACTACAAAAACTCGTCGATCTTGCTGTAGCTCCTCTCTCGTGACAAGTTCGGCTTTCTTGAGGCGATCGATCAGTCCCGTCATGGTGGCACAAGAAACTCCAGTCCCTTCTGCCAGTTGAGTAATGTTCAGCCCGTCTGGATTTCGCATCAACAGCAGCAGTACAAAGAACTTGCTGCGAGAAAGACCATAATCCGACAGGTAGTTTTCCAGGTAAGCCACTACATCACTGGAGACACGCAAAAGTTTGAGCCAGGTTTGGAGCGCAGTCATATTTAGCTCTGGAAAGCGTTTGGCAAATGCTTTCAGGGTTTCTTCACTGGGAAAATCGCGTAACTCAAGCATAGTTTTTGCTTGCTAACTATTAGTATGCTAAATATTATACAAAATCGGAATGGCTAGAACAAAAGACTTGCTACATACCCTTCAGGCAACATCCTGTTTTAAGCGATCGAGTTTAGTTGCAAGATAGGTTTTCATTTCACCTAAACGCTGCATCTTCTCAGCGATTTCTGCCAGTTTGCCCTCAATCACTCGAATTTGCTCCCTGGTTGACAGAGTGCCATCCTCCCATTCATCAATCAATTGTTTAATCTCATTGAGGGTAAAGCCAATCCCTTTACCTTGATTGATCATCAACAGTCGTGCGATCGTCGCCTCACTAAACTCTTTGTAAATTCTCGTTCCTGCCTGTCGCTCCTCTGCCGTAATCAACCCAATCTTTTCGTAAAAGCGAATGGTGTCTTTCGATAAACCCGTTTTTTTCGCCAGTTCACTGATGAGCATTGCACGTCTCCAAATTTTCTCAAGCACCCCTTGACTGTGGAGTATACTCCACAGATTAGGCTGTTGTGTGTAGACGTTTGGACGTTTTAGATGACTCACACAATTCTGATTACAGGCGCTTCCAGTGGCATTGGAGAAGTAACGGCAAAATACTTTAGTCAAAAGGGTTGGAACGTAGCAGCAACGATGCGATCGCCCCACAAAGCTGGAGACTGGGCAAAGGCTCCCAACGTAATGGTTTCCTATCTGGATGTGACCAAAGAGGACACGATCGCGGCAGCCATTCAGGAAACGGTTGATCGCTTTGGCGCGATCAATGTATTGGTGAACAATGCCGGGTACGGGCTAAACGGTCCGCTCGAAGGCATTTCTACACAGCAGTTAGCGCAGCAGTTTCAAACAAATGTGCTGGGGTTAGCTGCTGTCATCCAACACGTTTTGCCCACGATGCGCGGTCAAAAAGATGGAACAATTATCAATATCTCGTCCATTGGCGGTCGCATTGCCTTTCCCCTGTCGAGTGCCTATCACGCGACAAAGTTTGCGGTTGAAGGTCTCTCCGAATCGCTTCGGTTTGAACTCAAACCCCACAATATTCGAGTTAAGTTAATTGAACCCGGTGGGATTAAAACCGACTTTATGACCCGCTCCCTCCAGTGGGCAACGCATACTGCTTATGAGCCAGGGGTGAGCAATATGATTGAGATGACCGCCAATCTGAACAATAATCTGCCGGGTCCAGAAGGCGTTGCAGCAGTGATTTACCAGGCAGCGATCGATCGCACTGACAAACTACGCTATACCGCTCAACCAGGTCCTTACCTGTTGATGAAGCAATTGTTGCCAGATAGCCTCTGGCGCACCGTTGTTGGCATGTCGCTCAATGCTCACGCGAGAACTCAAGTTCCAGAATCTCATCGTCAGCCCGATCGCTTCCCGCAGTGAGGTCGAGGATCGTGACAGAAGTTCCTGACTGGACTCTGGATATCCGGTCAGGAGCTTTTCAAAACCTGCTTGTAATGCGATTGGCTATTGGTCGGGTTTCAATAATAGGAGTTCCCAGTTGGCGATCGCCCCTTCCGTTTTCTGTTCAAAGCCTTTGATGTGAACAGATTGCATATGTGCTTCCCACAGTTCTCGATTCGTCCAGTTTTCGTAGAACACGAACAACGCCGGGTTTTCAATGGAACGGTGCAGATCGTAATTGAGGCATCCAGATTCTGCTTGAGTGGGTGCAATTAGATTGCGCAACTCTTGATACACCTGATCCTCTGATCCGGGCTTTGCCTCAATTTTGGCTACGATGGTAAGCTGCATGTTGATTTCCTCTAAGGTTTCCAGGTAGTGCTAAAGAGGTAAGGATGCATTGTAGTGGTGAATGAAAAACTAGATCGCTTCAATATGATTCTCCAGCTTCTTAGAAAACGACAGGGTCTTGCGCACCAAGCGTGAGACGCGCTGCCGTAACGGACAATTAAAGCGCTCAATGTGATTGGTCTGCCCACTTTCTTTGCCGACAGAGCGCGGTGCCGTTGGCGTGGGAAGACCGCACGGTATGCCTGCCAAAAGTCGGTATAACAGAGAGCACACTGACGGTAGACCGCTAGCAAAGACGACCAAAGGGCTTGACTGCCAACTTGATTTCCAGTCGTCCTTTACTCAGCAGCCATGCCAGATAAGCAAGCCGATCGGGAGCCAGTTGGTCTAGCTGCTCCAGTTCATGCAGCAGTACGGCTGTGATCACGTCTTCTCGCTGTTTTAGTCCCTGGGCGATCGCATCGGCATCGGCTTGCGATAAATGAGACGAAGCAATCAAGCGCATCCTGCCACCAACTCGAATCAGCGCCGTAATGCCTCTGGCAGCGGCGGCGAGTGATGTGCTTGAAAAGAAACCAACCGCGCGATCGTAGGTCAGCGAGCGCTCCAGGCAAGGGATGTAGAAAGCCTCCAGCAATTGATGGCGTTCACGCAGTGTCTCTCCAGGAGAATCGTGCACATAAAGGTGAAGAAATCGAGCCTTTAATGCGCCGTCGTTGCGCCCAGATACAGTTCGCCTACTTTAGGATCATTCAATAGATCGATGCCGCGACCCTCAAAGCGATCGCGCCCAGACTCCAAGACATAGCCACGGTCTGCCATTTCCAGAGCTTTGCGGGCGTTTTGCTCCACCAGGACGATCGCCATGCCGCCCTGATTAATCCGCTTAATCTGTTCAAACACGCTGTTGACCAAAATGGGAGAGAGCGCTGCCGATGGTTCGTCAAGCAAGAGCAGACTGGGTTTGAGCATGAGTGCTTTGCCCATTGCCAACATTTGGCGTTCGCCGCCTGAAAGCGTCCCTGCACGCTGTTTTCGTCGACTCGCCAGTGCTGGAAAAGTCGCAAAAATCTCTTCCTTCAGCGGTTGCAGCGGCACATCGCGCACAAACGCTCCCATTTCCAGGTTCTCCTCAACGGTCAGAGAGCGAAACACGTTTGCGATTTGGGGAATGTAGCCCATGCCAAGCTGCACAATCTGGTCAGACTTCAGCCCTGTGATGCTTTTATCCTTGAAAACAATGCTGCCTGTATGAGGCACGAGTAGTCCAAAGATTGTTTTTGCCAACGTCGATTTGCCTGCACCATTGGGACCGATCACCGCAACCAGTTCACCAGGATACAGCTTGAAATTTACTCCTTGTAGAATGTCCAGGTCTTTGATGTATCCAGCGTAGACGTTGTGAACTTCAAGGAGGGGAGATGAGTCGGGCATGAGGAGGGGCGATTGTAAGGAGCTGGGACGGAGGGGAGACAACCGCAGAGACACAGAGACGCAGAGGGAGAATGCCTTGAATCAAAACCCAACGTCTTACTGCGGTGTTTCTTGCAGGTCTGGGCGTTCTTCGGGGACGATCGCCCCGGCGACAGGGCACACTTGCAAACAAATACCACAATCAATACAGGTGGCGAAGTCAATCCAGTACCAATCGGTGCCTTTTGTGTTTTTGCTGGGTCCAGGATGGATGCAGGCAACGGGGCAGGCATCAACGCAGTCGGCAACGCCTTCGCAGGTATTTGTAACGATCGTATGCGACACAGTGTTTTCTCTAAGGTTTTTAGTTTTTAGTTTTTAGTTGTTGGTAAGGCTGCTTCGAACAACTAAAAACCAACCACTCATCACTCTATTATTGCTGGTTCACCGTTTCAATCACCGCTTTACCATCGGGCTTTACCCAGGCAATTTGGGCGATACGGCGATGGTGAGCATAGTCATACGTTTCAGCGGCGGTGCGAGTATCTAAGTCCAATTCGACCCTAACCGTAGTGTCATGGCGTAGGGTCTGGGCATAGGCAAGAGCAGCAGTGTATGCTTTGGGGCTTTCTGGTACAACCAGCCAATCGCTACCAGGCGTTTGGTGAGGTAGTTGTCCCGTTGGTAGCAGGACTTGATGCAAAGACTCAAGCTGAAGGGCAAAGCCAATGCCGGGATACGTTTGCCCCTCAGGATGGTATAGACCTAAAAGCTGGTCATAGCGTCCGCCCTGTCCCAAAACATACTGTCCAGCTTCGCTGGTATTAACGACTTCAAAGACAACGCCTGTGTAGTAATCAAGGGTGCGGATCAGGCTGAGGTCGAGGATGAGGGTATGGGGTATGGGGTGTGGGGTGTGGGGTGTGGGATCGCTTTCTTGTAGTAGGTCAATGAGCGATTTGAGGTTATTGACAGCATCCTGTTGGGAGGCATCTAGATTTAAGGTTGCGAGCCGTTGCAGAACGTCGGCAGGTCGTCCACGCAGGTCAAGCAGCAGGAGTGCACGATCGCGCAACTCTGGAGACATAGGGAGGGTTTCTAACGTCATCCGATCGAGTCTAGCAAGCGCCTGCCGTACCTTATTGCGTAGGGGTAGGGGGAAGACGGAAAGGAGCGATCGCGTGAGTCCGGCTTCGCCAAGAATGACTGACCACTGATGCAAGCCCAGACTGCGAAGACAGTCGAGCAAGAGTAGTAAAACTTCCGCATCGGCGAGTAAGCCACCCGCACCGACTAACTCCACGCCTGCTTGATAAAACTCTTGCTGACGGCTGTAGCTGCTTTCCTGCGCTCGTTGAAAAACATTGGCGTTGTAATAAAGGCGAAGCGGATGGGTTGCACCTGTCATGCGGGTCACAGCAGCACGGGCGATCGATGCAGTCAGCTCTGGACGCAACCCCAACTGTTCATCGTCTGAGTCTTGAAGCTGGATGACGGTCGATCGCTGAATCGCCCCGCCTGCCATAAGTGTATCCAGTCGCTCCAGCGTTGAGGTAATAATGCGGTGATACCCCCAACGCTGAAACATTTGCTGGAGACGATCTTCAATCCAGCGTTTTTGAGCCACATCCAGGGGCAACAAATCTCTGGCTCCCACTGGTGGTTGATACACCATTATTTTTTCTTCCCGCCAAATAAACCGAACAACCCCCCGCCCGCTTTGTCATCTGGTTTCTTGTCAGAAGTGGTCTTTGTCGATGCCTTTTCCTTAGAAGTGGAGCCGATCGCCTTGCCAGCCGAATGTTGCTCCAGCCGTTGTTTACCTTCGTGCGCCATGGTGTCTTGCGGGTTCAACTGTAGTGCTTTATTGAAGTGAATCTTCGCCATTGTCCCCTGATTTTGCTTCAGGTAGATCATACCCATTAAGCTGTGACAGCGGCTGTTGTTGGGATCAGCCTGGAGCGCATCGCGTAGCTCTAAGGTCGCCTGAGCAAAATTATTTTTGGCAACGTACGCCTCGGCGCGCCGATAGTACTGATCAGCTTGCGATTCGCGTGGCAGCACTGGGTCAGGCGCAGGAGTCTTCGGTTCACGTGGTGCCGCAGTTGTTCGCTGAGCCTTCTTCTCACCTGTCTTGAGTTCGCCGTTAGACTCCTTACGCATCAGGTAAACCAGGTTGAGTTCGCTCAGTTGAGCCGTCAATTCCAACGTCTGGTCTAACTGTTCATACTGTTTTTCTGCCAATTCTTTAAGCGATGTTGCGTAGAAGTGGTCAGGATTAGTGGACGTAGAAAGCTGTTTTGCCAGATTGCCGAGTGTGAAATCGCTCTGTTGCCGCAACCCTTGCTGCCCTTTGAGCTTCAGCACAAGCATGTACTCACTACGATCGCGCTCCTGCGACAGTTTTTCCCAGGCAGGATTCACTAGCTTTGACAATAACTCGCTGGCACGTTGTCGCGCGGCATCAGTCTCCGATGCTCCACTATCAGGATGGAGCAGACGGGCAATTTTCAAGTACCGCTTACGGATGTCCTTAATTTCGGCATCTACTGACACTCCGAGGATCGCATGATGATCCATGAAATCTAAAAGAAACAGTCCGCGCTCGATTTGGAAAGACATAGTGCAATCCGCTGGGCTACCGTGGAAATTCCTTCTAGTGTAATACCGACTGAGCAAGCTGCACGTTAGCGTAGTGTACTAAACGTTCAGGAAATGAAAGTTTTTTTAAGGTATAGAGCGGCGATCGACAGCAGCGTCCAAAAATCGCTCCCCACTCCCTACTCCCTACTCCCCACTCCCCACTCCCTACTCCCCACTCCCTACTCCCCACTCCCTACTCCCCACTCCGACAACGGCGGCACCTCCTGCAACGCCTGACTCAAGCTCGAATGCAGTTGTCCATTGGTTGCCAAAATCCGTCCGGTGCCAATGTCCATCGGGCTGCGATCGTAGGCTGTCACCAGTCCCCCCGCTTCCTCAACTAAGACGATGCCAGCAGCAATGTCCCAGGGCGATAGTCCCCGTTCCCAGTAGCCATCCAGCCGACCACAGGCAACATACGCCAGATCCAATGCCGCAGAACCGCCGCGCCGCACACCCTGCGTCAAATGCGTGAGGTAGCAAAACTCAGCGTAGTTGTTGTCTGTCGTTTGGCGACGATCGTATGCGAAGCCTGTCACCAGCAAACTCTTCTCCAGGGTTGCTGTTTGAGAAACCCAAATTGGGCGACGATTGCACGTTGCGCCCAAGCCCTTAGCCGCACGAAAGAGTTCCTGTCGAAAGGGATCAAAGATTGCGCCCACTTGAGGGACTCCTTTGACCAGCAAACCGACTGAAACGGCTGAAACAGGATACTGATGGGCATAATTGGTTGTCCCGTCCAGTGGATCGATCGCCCACAGACAGGGACTCTCCTGGTTGCCCAACTGCCCCGACTCTTCAGCCAGGATGTTGTGATCGGGGACATGCTGATGCAACACCTTCAAAATCGCGGCTTCCGCTGCCTTATCTGCCTCGGTTACCAGATCACCAGGACGACCCTTTTCTTCGATCGCCGTCAGGTTTCCCCAATAATCTTGCAAAATGGTGCCTGCTGCCATCACCGCTTCTGTCGCAACGTCAAGAAAAATTTGGAGCTGGTTAAAGTCAGAACTCATAAAACTAACAATGAGGAATTAACGATTCAGACACTAAAAAATGGACATCATAGGAATGAAGCTCAAGAAAGAATAGGAGTACAAAGAAGCAACTCCCCACTCCCCACTCCCCACTCCCCACTCCCTACTCCCTACTCCCGTTCGGCTGAGCGCTCACGTCGAAGCCCACTCCCATTCTCTCCTGCCGCCGCTGGCTACGAAACTCAGCCGGACTCACTTTCAATGGTTGATCAGGCTTCCAAACTCCCAGCCCTAACACTCTTGCATACTCCTGGGCGTGGATCAGCCGTTGATCATATTTGCGATTGGGCGGATGGGGCGAGACGATCGCATAGCCGTTTGCCACCAGCGCTTCGTTCAGCAGTACCCGACTCTGCCAAACGTAAGCCAGTCGTCGCCCGATCGCGTCTCGTGGTTCTGCATCCGTTTCTAGCAGCACGGTCTGATTGCGAAGACGCTGCTCCAGATAAGCCTTTGCCGCTTCGCCCCAAGGCTGCTGACTCACATCGGGCACATCAATGCCTTCCAACCGGATACGCTCGGTCACATCTGGTGCTGCTACAACCCCTGCAACCTCAAACTCGCGCCCACTAATAATGTGCTTAGCCTCAACTGTAAGCCCCTGAGACGGCACCATCGATTGACAGCCAGTGAGGAAAATGAAAAGGGCAACCTTGAAGATCAACCCTTTCCAGTGCTTCCAAACGACCCATTGTGAATGTTTCATGCTCTACTCTTCGTCCAGCGGCAATCCTGCTCTTATTTTGCCCTTACCGAAGTAGCGACCAAACTGAAGCTCGTAAACTTCATCTTCGTCCTGGGTTTCCACTTCCAGGTCAGACCGAGCATAGCTGACGCACAGCAGTGCATACCCTTGTTCCTGAAGCTTAGGCGACAAGCCCATTGCTTCTGGCTGAAAGAGTTCGCCTGCTAGAACGCGGACAGCACACGTTGTACAAGCCCCATTGCGGCAGGCGAAGGGCAACGCCACTCCCTGCGCTTCCGCAGTATGCAAGATGTAGCGATCGTCAGGCACTTCGACGGTATAGCGCTGATGCGTGCGGCGATCGTGAATGCGGACAGTGTAAAAATGCGGCATGAATTCAGAATGGGCTTTAGAAGGGCATTGGAGATTGCAAATGGCTCTAAGTCTGAAGCTAGCTAAAAAGGCTCATTCTTGACGATAACGGCAGCTACTTAACGCATATGGAGGGATTCTGTCTGGATGCAGAGCAGGTCTAAGGCATGCTCACGCTATAATGCTCGACAAGCTGGATTCGTCGTTGGAATAGGCAAGCTGTAACTGTCTAAGTTTAATAGGAAGGATCGCTGGTAGTGACACAAACTGAAAAAGGCACAAACGTTCAGCCATCTAATGCTGCTGAACCATCCAAAGGGCATTTGAGTTCTACCATTCCATTACAGCCTGCGATCGCTACCTCACCGTCTCAAGAAACCGCCTCTGCTGGGTGGCTACTCAAACGTTTAGCCTTGGTCGCTGTAGCGGCACTTTCGACGGCGATCGGTGTCACTGCTGCACTTTTGCTTCCCTTACCCACAGGCATCGCGTCAAGTCAAAAAGGGGCGCAGTCGTCAGACGGCACGTCCTGGCAGTCTGGTTTTCAGTATCAGGTCGGTCGTCCAGTCAATATTCTGGTGATGGGGATCGATCGTGTTCCTGGCGCAAAGGCAGGCTCAAAAGAGCTATTCAACGGTCGCAGCGACACGATGCTACTACTAAGAGTAGACCCGACTGATGAGTCGGTAAGGTTGCTGTCGATTCCCCGTGATACTCAAGTTAATCTCCCTACTATTGGCACTGCCAAAATCAACGATGCCAATGTCAGAGGTGGTGCAGAACTAGCCGCTAAAACGGTCAGTGGTATTTTGAATGGGGTTACGATCGATCGCTACGTGCGGGTTGACACAGCGGCGTTTCGAGAACTGGTTGATCTCCTGGGCGGAGTCGAGGTTTATGTACCCCAGGCAATGTCCTACGTCGATAAAACGCAGAAGCTTACCATCAACCTTACCGCTGGGCTGCAAACACTGAATGGCAATCAAGCAGAGCAGTTTGCCCGGTTTCGTCACGATGCCTACGGGGATATTGGGCGCGTTCAGCGCCAACAGACCTTACTCAAAGCCTTGCTTAAGCGAGTCACTAATCCCACGGTGATCCCACGACTACCTGGGTTGGTGTCAGCCATGCAGAAGTACATTGACACAAATCTGAGCCTGGAGGAGATGCTTGCACTGACGGGCGCTGGGCGGCAATTAAGCCAGGGTAACTTCAAAATGGTGATGCTACCCGGTCGGTTCAGCACGCCTACTGAGTTCGATGCCAGTTATTGGATTATGAGTACTGAGGGGCGCGATCGAGTCGTTCAACAATATTTCAACAGTGAGTCAGCCACTACAACCACTGACCAGCTTCGCTCAGCCAACGACCTCAAAATTGCGATTCAAAACGCTTCGAGCAAACCTGATGCTGCCGACCAACTGCGTCGCTATTTAGTCAAACGAGGGTTTTCCAACGTTTACATTGCCGCTGACTGGTCTGATCAACAGCGCCAGACCCAGATTATCGCGCAGCAAGGCGATTTAAGCGGCGCTAAAACACTAAAAAGCCTGCTGGGGATCGGTCAGGTCGAAGCTGATTCAACGGGTGATTTAGAATCTGACCTAACGATCCGTGTGGGCAATGATTGGACGATGCCGACCAAATAGGCACAAGCAACGCAAATACTATGAAAGTCGAGGCATTGAAAAAGCGGGTTGTTAGCGAACAGCAGTACATATAGCGATCCTGGATGAATGGTGAGAAGCAAGATGGCTAGCAGCGCTTAGCGGTCAGCGGTCAAAGAAAAACTGATAGCTGACCGCTGATGGTTCAAGGCTTCAGTGCCGCTCACAACTGCTTTGGGACTGCTATATTTAACTCGTCAACCAATTTTTTATGCCGTTATCCTTTATTGCTTTGATAAAACGGTCTCTTCTTGTCCTACTGACGATCGCACTAGCATGTCTGTGGATCATGCTAGGAGCCAGCCCAGCTCTGGCACAAGCGAAAACCATCAACTACAGCAATACGACTTTAGACAACCGAGATTTTTCCAACATGGATTTGGTTGGCGGCGTATTTGTAGCGGCTGAAATGCGCGGTACTAACTTTGCTGGAGCCAATATGGTTGGTGCCATTTTGACAAAGGGCAATCTTTTAGGAGCCAATCTTACCGGGGCGAATTTAGAAAATGCGTTGGGCGATCGCGTCACCTTCTACAAAGCGAATCTAACAAACGCCATTCTGGTTGGAGCGACCCTATCTCGCAGCATTTTTGATGAAGCAGATATCACTGGTGCCGATTTTACCGACGCGATTATCGATCGCTACGACATCACTCAACTCTGTAAACGGGCACAGGGCGTGAATCCATCAACGGGTGCGGATACACGCGACAGCTTGGGGTGTCGCTAAGTGACTGCCAGAGCATTTCGCTCTTAGCGGTCAGCCAGTAGCTCTGTACGGTGGAAAGGATCTAGCGACGTTTGCGACGACGCGATCGTGGGGTCGATCGCCGCACGGCTCCAGCCAGCATGACAACCGAGCCTAAGAGAGTCGCGATCGAGCGGGTTTTTGAAGCCGAGGCTGACCGTTTGCTGGACATTGCGCCACTGTCATTTTGGGTAGTGATAGCTGGATCAACCGATTGCTCTACCGACGACTGAGTTGCCCGTGGCAGACGCACCGCATGGGAACTGGGCGTAATTTCAGAGCCACGATATTTTGCAAAGACCTGCGTAAACTCCGCGCCAAACAAAATAATCTGAGCAGAATAAAAGACCCACAGCAAAATCACAACGAGCGAACCTGCGGCACCATATGTCGATGTAGCGCCACTGCTGCCCAAATAAACGCCAATCAGAAGCTTACCAACATTGAAGAGTAAAGCGGTCGCAGCGGCACCAATCCAGAGATCTTTCCACGCGACGTTGACATCCGGCAGAAACTTATAGATAGCGGCAAATAAGAGGGTGATGAAGCCAAAGGAAACGAGAAAGTTGACCAGTTGACCCACGATCGCCACATCGGGCAGTAACTGGTTGAAAAAGGTGCCGATCGCTGCCAATGCTGCCGAAAGTACCAGCGATACCAGCAGCAAGAAACCAATGACCAGCACCATTGCAAAAGACAAAAAGCGAGCCTGAAGAAAACTTTTGATGCCCTGCCCTGGCTTTGGTTTAACGCCCCAAATTGTATTAAGCGCATCCTGTAGTTGCCCAAACACGCCAGAAGCTCCAAACATCAGTGTAACGACCCCAACCACTGTTGCGATCGTCCCTCCTGATCCCGGTCGATTCGCGTTTTGAATCATTGACTGGATGGCAGTTGCCCCTTCTTTGCCCACCAAGCCTTGAATTTGCCCAACGATTTCACCCCGTGCGGCATCTTCTCCAAAAACGACACCCGCGATCGCGATCGCAATTAACAACAGTGGAGCCAGCGAAAAAACTGTGTAGTATGCCAAAGCAGCCGCCCACAGTGGCACTTTGTCTTCCTGCCATTCTGTCACCGTATCTTTAAGCAGTTTGAACACATCCTTGGGTTTCATGCTTGAGTCTTTCTCCGATCGGCGTTCCAATCATGCTCGAACGTCAGCGGCAATGGCGCATCGGTCTGAAGAATGGCATATGATGGACGCTTAGACAGTTCGCTCTCACCTGTCAGAATTCTGAGCAACAAAAAAGCTTCCTACAGAGCACTTCTCACCAGAGATGTATTGCCAATCGCTGATTCTCTTGCTTTCATCGAAAGTAATCTCCTGAGCTTCCGTTTACGCAATGCCGCAACGTTTAGTCAAATTAGAGCCTTCGCTGTTCATAGCGAACGCGCCACTACTAGCAGTTGGTCTTTTGACGTTATCGTCAGCCTTGTTAGCTGCTCACCCGTCATCTGCTAGCTCGTCAGCTCAGCCAACTCCAACCACTGAGAAGCCAGCAGAGTCTGGACGGGCATCGCCTAAGCAACCTCATCAGGGCAGTTCAACGCAGCCCAATCAACTACGGATACCAGCCGCACTCGCACCGTATCTCGATCCAGGCTTTCATCCAGACTTACGCTTTGAGCCAGATTTACAGCCGACTGGTGCCGAGACACAAGCTCTGCGCCTCGAAATTCGCCTTAGCCGTCGTCAGGTCACGCTTTATCGAGGTGAAACACCCCTGAAGCGCTACGCGATCGCGGTGGGTCGCCCAGGCTGGGAAACACCTACAGGCAGCTATGAAGTCAAGCAGATGATTAAAAACCCCACCTGGATTCACCCCTTACAAAAGGGCGTTGTTATTCCAGGTGGTGATCCTGAAAATCCTCTCGGTCGCTATTGGATTGGCTTCTGGACGGATGGTAAAAACTGGATTGGGTTTCACGGCACGCCCACGCCACGCTCTGTCGGTAGAGCCGCGTCGCATGGCTGTGTTCGTATGTACAACAAGGATGTCGAAGAACTCTTCAAGCAGGTCACGCTCGGCACAGTGGTGACGGTTGTGAAGTGATCGGTGATTACATCATCTTGCTACCTGATCTCTTAACCCTTGAGGCGTATGATTTGAAGAGCGTTGCCCGCGGAGCTAGTCACTTTCGCTCCTGACTTCTACTGCAACCTGACTTCTACTGCAATATGAGAATGAAATAGCATCGACCTTTGTCGGTGAATTGATCCACGCTCCTACGTATTGCGCCAACCATCGGCTTGAGAAGGATATTTGCATGAGCATACAAACAGTTTCAACCACGCCCTTTAGCGATCAAAAACCTGGAACGTCTGGGTTGCGTAAGAAAGTACCCACGTTTCAGCAGCCTCACTATCTGGAGAACTTTGTTCAAGCTATTTTTGACAGCCTGGAAGGGTTTCAGGGGCAAACGCTAGTCGTCGGTGGTGACGGTCGTTACTATAACCGCGAGGCGATTCAAACTATTTTGAAAATGGCAGCAGCAAACGGCTTCGGTCGCGTACTGGTGGGGCAAGGCGGCATCCTTTCAACTCCTGCTGCGTCCTGTGTGATTCGCAAAAACAGCGCCTTTGGCGGTATTATCCTGTCTGCCAGTCACAACCCCGCTGGTCCCACAGAAGATTTTGGCATTAAGTACAACATTGGTAATGGTGGTCCCGCACCCGAGAAGGTGACGGAAGCAATCTTTGCTCACAGCAAGACGATCGCCCAGTACAAAATTCTAGACGCAGCCGATCTTGATTTGGACACTCTGGGCAGTTTTCCACTGGGCGATATCACTGTAGAAGTGATTGACCCGGTGACTGACTATACGGAGCTAATGGAGTCACTGTTTGACTTCGATCGCATTCGTAAACTGCTCACTAGCGGCTCGTTTCGCATGTGCATGGATTCCCTCCATGCCGTCACCGGACCTTACGCCCATGCGCTCTTTGAAGGGACGTTGGGCGCACCTGCTGGCACTGTCCAAAACGGTATCCCACTCGAAGACTTTGGTGGCGGACATCCTGATCCCAACCTGGTGTATGCCCATGATTTAGTCGCGTTGCTGTTTGGGGAGAATGCACCGGATTTTGGCGCAGCATCGGATGGTGACGGCGATCGCAACATGATTTTGGGTCGTCACTTTTTCGTTAACCCCAGCGATAGCCTTGCGGTGCTTGCTGCCAATGCCAAACTGGTACCTGGTTATAAAGACGGACTGGCAGGCATTGCGCGATCGATGCCGACGAGTCAAGCCGCCGATCGTGTGGCGGCACGACTTGGTATTGAATCCTATGAAACACCCACGGGCTGGAAATTCTTTGGCAATCTGCTAGATGCAGGCAAAGTCACTCTCTGCGGTGAAGAAAGCTTTGGCACAGGCTCTAACCACGTGCGTGAAAAAGACGGTCTGTGGGCAGTGTTGTTCTGGCTCAACATCCTGGCAGTGCGGCAAGAGTCGGTTGAGCAGATTGTGACAGAACACTGGCAGCAGTATGGGCGCAACTTCTACTCACGTCATGACTATGAAGGCGTAGACAGCGATCGCGCAGCAACCCTTATGAAAGGCGTTCACGAGCAAATGCCCACGCTGAAGGGCAAAAAATTTGGCGCGTACGAAGTCGAGTACACCGATGATTTCAGCTATACCGATCCTATCGACGGCAGCGTCAGCATCAATCAGGGTGTGCGGATTGGCTTTACCGACGGCTCTCGCATTGTACTCAGACTCTCTGGCACAGGTACGCAAGGTGCGACACTACGGGTTTACCTGGAAAGCTATGAACCCAATGTTGCCAGACATCAGCGTGATCCTCAGCAAGCGTTGAGTGAGCTGATCACGATCGCCGACACGATCGCTGGCATTCATACGCACACGGGTATGGAAAAGCCGACGGTGATTACTTGATGGGGCAGAAGGCAGAAGGCAGAGGGCAGGGGGCAGAAGGCAGAAGCTAATACACCTCATACCTCACTTCCGCGAAGAGGCAGGAGGCAGAAGGCTGTGGGTGATCCCAAACGGATCAGAGGTCTAGCAGCTTTAGCTGGATGGTGGCGATGGCGATCGCTCCAAGATTTCTGGGTTAATCCAGCCATTGCGCGTCACCTGATACAACGCCTGAAAGCGAGTCTTTGCCTTGAGCTTCGCCAGAATGTTATTGATGTGAAATTTGACGGTGCGATCGCTGATATGTAGAGTGATGGCGATATCACGATCGCGCAAACCTTGAGCTAGAAGCGTCATAATTTCTTGTTCACGCTCAGAAAGCTTCTTTAACTCTGAGTCTGACTTGGGCGCAAAACCCCAGGTTTCTCCCTTGGTGACGGCTTCTACTGCGGCGCGTAGCTGAGTCGGTGCGATCGTTAAATCAATTTTGGCGCTGATACGTTTGGGTACCGACTGTCTAAGCATTGGCTGCGTCTGCGTTGAGACCCAAAGAATCGGGCTATGGGTTTCTAGCCCTACGGGATCATCCGTGAGGACAGGGATCGAATCGTCTGCTGCTGCACAAACGGTTAAGCCCGCCAGATATGCCAGATGCGTGAACGCCATTTGCAGTACTGGCAACCCACACTGAATCTGCAAGCGGGGTCCTAACACGCAGCCAGGATAAGGAACCGATAGTAATACCTGTGCAGCACGCTGCTCGGTGCCCGCATAGCTTTGCAGGCTTCCCCCTAAGCAGGTTGCTGCGAACAAAAGCTCATCGAAGGGTGAGGCACTGTGAGCGCTATCATGCAACAGTTTGGGCATCAAGGAAGATGCCATCGCTTCGAGGGAGACTTGTGCTGTGCCGTAGGTAAGGCGACAGTACACGCATTGCAGTTCACGCAAAATCTCTGCCGCCCGCAGAAACAGGCACGTGAGCGGTGCTGATAATGGAATTTCCGTGCCAACCAGTGTCAGGCGTACGTTCACTAAAAGGCTTGCCAGTTGCTCAGAAAGGGGGCTAAAAGTCGGAGGATTGTTTTGAGAAGCCGTTTGCCAGGTTTGTTTCTCCTGCTGCCAGGCTTGCTTTTCTTGCTGATGATGCAGGGCAATTTCAAGGGCGATCGCAACGGTAGCACATAAACTCTGTAAGACTTCCAGAAATTCGGGTGCCATTCCCTGTCGGCTAAAGACTGCCAGCACTCCAACGACATCACCACCAGCCGTCAACGGATAGCCAGCAAAACCGTGAATGCCATTTGCGATCGCCCAGGCTCGATCGCGTACCCATGCTTCATCGGCAAGAGCATTGCTCAAAAACGGAATGCCGTTCTGGGCAATTTTACCGACCTTAAACGCGCCCATGGGCACTCTGGCGAAAGAGCCATCAATGCGAGTGTACATGCCTGACGAAGCAACCAACCGCAGTGAAGTGCGATCGGCTTCGACGAGCCAAATGCGGGCAAACGCGCAGCCAAACTCAGCTACCATGCCCTCCGTCACTCTACGTGCGATCGTTTCTGGTTCCAAGCAACCGCTGAGGCTACGGGCAATCTCATTGCCTTGCTGTAGATCAAATAAAAGTTGGGTTGAGTCTAAGAAACCAGAATGCGACTCAGGCACGAGGAGAGTTTACAAAGCTTTCCCCTCCATTGAGACGCAATTACAAGACTAATTTTGTATCTACAAACACAGTCCTGTTGTATCTCCCAGGCTGTACAGGACGGTTCAGCTTTATTTCTCTATGGAGGCGTTACTCCCTAACGCCTCCATAGAGAATGAGGACTTACGCAAAGATCCCCGACTTCTATGCTTGAGTTGGCTTTTAAGACAGAACTTTAATCAGAAGTCGGGGATCTAAACACCTGATGCGTAAGTCCTGAGAATGAATCGTATAGCTGAACATGACCAAACTCAGATGAGCAGAAGCAACTCATTTGACTCCTGACGAAACACGAATTTGTTTTGAACCAGCACTTAGGAGTTGTACAGAAATAACAGCATGGTCTGTAGCCGCCAGCCGTCAGCTATCAGTTTTTAGCTGATCGCTGATCGCTGATCCAAAGTGTGCAGTTATTTTTTAGCCAGCACTTAGGGAGCGCCATAGCTAACTGCACTCGGACTTTTTGCTGTCGGATTCTTCGCTGTTTTGCGAGGTGTCTGCGTGCGCTTGTTGTACCGTTGATGGACTTCAGCAACAGCAGTCCTCGCATTATCCGAACCTAAAGCTTCGCCATCCCAACTGAATGGGTCAACAGGCAGTTCTAGCAGATCAGTCATGCAGCTTTGCCCCCCTTGATGAGCAGAAGCATCTAATTGACTGGCTTCAACGAACTCTTGCGCTTCAGCAGCGTGAGCGATCGCCCCGGTTGTCGTTCCACTTGTGTCAACCGCATGACTTCGTTGCGACTGCTCAAGGCATTCTTCGTAGCGTCGTCGTTGCAAGGTGCATTGACGAGCATATTCTTCTAAATTTGTTGTGGAAAATAGTGACATGATAAAGCCGTCCTCCTAAAAACTAGGCAATGAAGTGAGTCGGGGTACGGTTTGGTTTTGTTAGCGTGTTTGCAAACAGCATGTTTTGCAAACGGTCAGCCAGCAACACTTCAGTGAGCTGATCACTAACAACCAGTTAACGGGTGATTAACAAAATTGCTGAGCAATGAACGATCGAACGATGCACTTTTGAGGTGAACCGGAAAGCCATCAAGTTTGATTGAAGAGCTGAAGGACAGCAAATGCATCATTGCTCTCCTTCATTTAATATCGCTCTTCTCATTTTAATTTGCCATGCTATCAGGGGTAATCCTGAGTCGGTGACTTTAAGAACGCTGGGATCGCCCATTGGTTCGGTCTTTGTTCAGCGTTAAGATCTGCAACTAATGATTGCGCTATGTAAAGTTTTTCTAATATATCCGTATGTATGTCATCACGGATACCTGTATCCACCGTTCTGTATTCGTGCAAAGGTTGGGAAGGACACTTACAGGCTTTTTGATTCTTCTTAGTGGATCTAATACTGCCATTACGCTTCAAGCATTCTCTAAAGCTACCTGCTTCTGCTAACATAGTTATTCTGCAACTGTTTACACAGTGTAACTCTGTGGAGAGATGGCCGAGTGGTTGAAGGCGCAGCACTGGAAATGCTGTTTAGGGCAACTTAACGAGGGTTCGAATCCCTCTCTCTCCGTTCTAAAACTAAAGCAGAGCCAGCTTTGGAAGAAATCTCTTAGATTTAAGGGGGCTATTTTGACTCCCTTTAAGGGAGTCAAAGTGTCTAGACTATCTTTAGCATCGTTGCGTGAGCTATGTTGAGTCTCTGATACTCGCTGCTGAATTTGGGAGCATTAACACTGAGTTGGTTGCGATCGCATTGGGTGTGGTGAACGAGATCGCTCGTTCTACTAATTTAAGGAAACGATCGTAAATCTTATCTAGAATGACATCTTGCTGGAAACACTTGGTAACAACGACCACGCTTCAATTTGAGTTGCCAAAGCTACTTCAGCAAGGCTGTTCCGTTCTTAATTTTGTAGCGCACCGCTAAATACCAAGGAAAGCCAATAATCCACAGTAAAGCGATCGCAATAAAAAGAACGACAGGTCCATATGAAATACCTGTCTTGTACCGCTTGAGCTGTATCTTCGATGAATCGATTGATGCCCATAGCGACGTGCTGAGAACTATCAACCCTGTAATGGGAAAATTAACAGTAGAAGAAATCACGCTACAGACAACTACGAGTCCGATACTGAAAAGAATGGCGATCCAAGCTTGCATATTGGGTCACTCTAGAGATGAGTTAGCTCGGAGTCGTTGTAGCTGATCGTTTTACAGTGTAAATGATTGTTTCCGCTGTGAGTTTTGGAACGCAGTTAACTAACGTTCCGACTTCCTAAGCGGTGATCGCGCTAATCTCAGTAGCCGATCGCCTAAGGAATATGTCACGATCAGATGTTACTCAAATCGGTTCTGACTAACACGCCCAGTTCCCGCTGAATCGGGAGTACGTCCAAAATATCTTGCTGAGAGCAATACTTCAGGTCTTCAATGATGTCCAGACGCAGCAACCGTTTGCCGTGACTGGCATGGTGGAACAGTCCAAGCAGATCGTCTTGCCATTGACGGTAGAGGCTGACTGCCGCGATCGTCTCATCATTGCCAGCCAGAGCATCCAGCGAACAGCCGAGTGCGGTTTGCAAGCCGTGAGCGATCGCGCCAGCACACACAGTATCCTCCAGTGAAAAGCTGCCTTCCCAACCGGAGCCGACAATCCAGATGGTTTCGGGTGTGTGCTCGACGAGATGCTGCACCACAGCGCGACGGTTAATTAAAGCGGCTGCCAAAACGGTAGGAGCGGCTTCAATGCACTGGAGCGCTCGTGTGCCATTAGTGGTGCTGATAAAGAGACGACGACCACCCACGCGCTCTGGTGTGCAGTCAAGGGGAGAATTGCCAAAATCAAAGCCTTTTACCTGTGAACCACCCCGTTCTCCGGCTCGAATCCGCTTATCAGGTGCCCACTTCTCGCTCACCTCTAGCAGCTTATCCAAATCGCTGAATGCTTGTACGGCTTCTGCACCAGCCCCTAGTGCCGTGGCAATCGTCGTCGTCGCACGCAACACATCGACCGCGATCGCGCAATCAGCCACCATCGTTGTTGGGGTGAGTTCAGGCGTATGGAAAACAAAGACGTTCATAGGTGTTTTGTTGAGTGCAAGGGGATAACGAGTGAAAACCAATATATCTCTACCGATATGTCTATACCGATATGTCTGTTCAGTTGTTCTGTTCCAGTGATACCTTCAGAAAACCCTGTTCGAGGCATAGAGAGAGTAGAACAATTCTTAATAAAGATTTTAGGTGCTCAGCATTACTGATAATAGATGAAAGCCTGAGTACTTAAAGTTTCGGTTTTGATGTGAAGGCAGATTGATTACTTTTGCCGTGCGCTTAAACAGCAGCCACATTAGCGCTGGCAGGCGCAGCTTGGCTGTCCCTTTGATTGCGTCACTTCCCGCTCCTTACTTAAAATAAGCCAAATTTGTCAAAACCGTTACTAGACGGCTCATACTGGAGGAAACATGACCGATCGCCCGATTATTCTTGGCATTGTTGGCGATAGCGCTGCTGGTAAAACCACTCTAACCAAAGGGATTGCTCAGTTTCTGGGTCCTGAAAATGTGACCGTCATTTGTACGGATGATTATCATCGGTACGATCGCAAGCAGCGAGCTGAACTTGGCATTACCGCTTTGCATCCAGATTGCAACTATTTGGATATCATGCAGCAGCATCTGTCCCACCTCCGCACAGGGCAGCCAATTCTTAAACCCATCTACAACCATAAAACGGGCACCTTTGACGCGCCAGAATATATTAAGCCCAACAAGTTTGTAGTAGCTGAAGGGCTACTCGGATACTCGACGCGTGGGGCGCGTGATGCTTATGATGTCAAAGTCTACCTCGCGCCGCCAGAGGAACTGCGGACACAGTGGAAAGTCAAGCGAGATACCCAAAAGCGCGGCTATACAGAAGAACAAGTGCGGGCAGAAATGCTCAAGCGCGAAGCAGACTCCGAGGCATACATTCGTCCTCAGCGGCAGTGGGCAGATCTGGTAGTCAGCTTTTACCCTGCTCCTGAACACATCGCCGAAGGGAACGGGCACCTCAATGTTCGTCTCGTCCTTAGACCCAATATCCCTCACCCTGACTTGACTCAAGTCGTCAGTACTGACGCGATGCACGGCGACTCTGCCATTCGGTTGGGTCTCGATCGTGATATGGGCAAACCAGTTGACGTGCTGGAAATTGACGGTCATGCCACGAGCGAACAGGTAACGAGACTAGAGCGGTTTATCTGTAGCGACATACCGAACTTGATTGACGCGTGCGATCGCTCGACCAACCCAGAACTCGGTAGACTGACGGGTACCACTGGCGAAACGCTACAGAGCTATCCTCTAGCACTGACACAGCTATTAATCGCCTATCACATGCTAAAAGCGACTCAACTGCGTTAAACCCCCGCTCAATATCCTGGTGTAGATGCAGTTTTGCACTCAGCCATGCTTATCCTTTAAAGAACCAGGTGATACAGCAGGTTCTTCGTGGCGCTCTGGGATGAAGCATGGCATTAGCAGGTCGAACGATCGCGGTTCTCAAGCCCCTACGACAGCTCAAATGGGTCTTGTAAAAATCAAGCGACTTGGTTGCGGTGCCTTTTGGCAATACGGTTAGCAGCAACTGGCTTCACAATAACCTTCGCTAGAATGCTAACTTCTGGTGTCTTGACCATAATTTTTGCTGGAATGCCAACCGCCGAAGCATTGGCTGGCACATCACAAAGCACTACCGCATTAGCGCCAATTTTGGCGTGATTACCGATTGAGACTGAGCGGATGATCTTGGCACCACTGCCAATATCGACATTGCCTCCAATGATGACCCCTGAGACGATCGTGACTTGTTGCAGAATTAGACAGTTGGGACCAATCACCGCTTCTGAATGAATCACAATGCCATTTGGATGAGGCATCAACAATCCACCCTGAATGCGGCAATTGAGTGGAATATCCGCGCCCGTAACAGCGCTCCAAAATCTGTGCTGGATCACAGTATATTTAGTCAAAAAGTAACCTAGTACCCCGCCACGCTCTCGCCAATATTGATAGTTGCGTATTGACTTTAAAAGTTGTCGCGCTGGATCCCACCACTGAAGAGATTCTTCACGGCTCCAATCTGGCTCTGACGAAGAAATTTTCCGGGAAATCATAGGTTTGGCATGAGATTGGCTATCTTAGCTATGCCCAACTAAAAGTGGATAACCCGCAGTTGCAGTTAGTCTTCAGGGAAACAATATTTCTCAGTACTGTATTTATAGGAAGTGTATTTAAAGTAGAACGTGTGCTGGAGCAAATCGTTGCAAAGCGGCTCAGTTGCTCAGAAAGCTCCCTCAGTATGGGCTGCAACTTGGTCGTGCATAGCCCAAAGAAAGCCAGATAACTTAGAACATCCAGTCGCCTACACAGCAACAAGGGCTGAAGCTCCTTGACCTGAACCGGACCATCTTTGGATAGCGCTACATCAAACAATACAAACGGAGAGGGGGGGATTCGAACCCCCGATCGCTTTCGCGATGCTCGATTTCAAGTCGAGTGCATTCGACCACTCTGCCACCTCTCCACGAGGACAATCGAGTACGTCGTCTATATTAGCCTGTCTAATGGCTCAGTAGTCTGTGTTGATGGGAAAAGGTTAGCGGTTAGAAGTGAGGAGCCAGGGGTTTTGAGGAGTCGGAATTGACTCAAGTCGTCCTCTTCACCTCTACGACTCTCGCCACAGGGCAATCCCACCCAGCAGCCCAGAAATGTTGGGTACAATCTTGGCGTTGTGGGGTAGCTCGAAGGCAATGAATTTTGCGTTGCCGCCGCCAAGATAGAGCGTGTCATAGTTAAACAGGTGCTCTAACGATGCGATCGCTTTCGTCACACGTTCATTCCATTTCTTTTTGCCAGCTAACTCTAAAGCCGCGTTGCCTAATTGTTGTTCGTAGGTATCACCTTTACGAAATTCGTGGTGACCCGGCTCCAGATTGGGTATTAGCTTACCGTCGAGAAACAACGCGCCACCCACACCAGTGCCTAGCGTGATCACAAGTTCCAAGCCCTTACCAGAGATAGCGCCCAGTCCCTGCATATCCGCATCGTTGATGACCCGCACGGGTTTATGGAGGCGTTGCGAAAGGACGGTTGCCAGGTCGAAGTCAATCCACTCGGAGTCAACATTGGCGGCGGTTTTGGTGATGCCCGCTTTGACAACACCCGGAAAGCCAACCGATACACGATCGAATTCCTTGCCCTGCGCCAGCGCAACGATCGCTGCCAGCATCGGCTCTGGTTTTGCAGGTTGCGGTGTATCCACGCGATCGCGCTCTGTGATGGGGTTGCCCTTCTCATCCAACACCATCACCTTAATACCGCTGCCTCCAATATCAACAGCAAGCGTTTGAATCGTTTTCTTTTCTGCCATGCCAGATTTAAACGCGTTTAAATTAAATGATGCTGCGGTGGTTTGGCAATTGAGCCTGCGATCGCTCCGGTCGAAACAAGCGTTGGTTCACGAATTAATCAAACCAGCCAACATCTCGATTAAAGGTCTTGAGCGAATTCTCTGGTGTTGCAACAGGCGAGGGATCTGCAACAGGCGAGGGTCCCAGCTTTAACTCCTGTAGAGCGTGGGATTCTGCTGTTTTGGTCAGGGCGCTAGTGTTTACAGCTGGCGTTTGTGCCTGTAGTGTTTTTAGTTCTTGAGTCAGTTTTGCGTTTGAGTCGGAAAGCTGACGTGCGTCTTTACGAGTTTGCTCCAGGTCAGTTTGCAATTGCTCGATTGTCGCTTTCTGCTCATCTAGGGCTGACGTTAGGTCTGCGATCTTCTGCATTAAGGCTTTGTCCTGGTTTGGTGCGGGAGTGGTTTGAGGCTCGGCAGTTGTCTGCTTGGTTGATCGACTTTTCGCGGCTGTACTGGCTTTAGTGGAAGCCGATGCTGCGATCGCTGCCGTTTCTTCTACAGCCTCTGCATCTACTACCTCTACATCGTCTGCGTCTGGCTCGTCTGCTGCCTGTCCAGCCCCTGCCGAAGCTTCATCATCTGAGGGTTTGTTTGCTTCCTCGCGCAACATATCTGATAGTCGTCTCCTAGCCATGCGTCCTCCGTTCCCAATGCGTCGTACTAATACTTTAATCGATACCCGTTCAGGTAATGCTATGTGTGGGTTTCTGTTTAAGTATCTCTATAAACCATACCGCCATTTGCAAGCGAAACGCCGCTACAAACTTCTAGCCTTTAGCCTTTAGCCTTTCCCCCTTCTCTTTTCCCCAATCGTGCTGAATTTCTTCAGCCACGCAACGATAATCAGCTTCAGCCTCACGCGCGTTGTTGCCATGCCATAGCATAATGGACAGTCCCTCCAACGCTGCCCGTTCGTGCGCCTTGTAGGCACGAATAAACGCATTACAGGCGGGAATTCCTAGCTCTCTCAATGTGTTTTGCGCTTCTACCGCTTCGTTTAAGCTGCGAGGATCGACTCGCGTGAGCAGAACTCGATGGGCAATACCTTTTGGCGTGACTGTACTCCTCACGGTCTCAATGAGGGCAGTTAAATCCATGGGGGCGGGTGGAGTGGGCAGAATGATGTAGTCTGCGATCGGTAGAACCGCTGTTAACACCTCTGAAGCGAGAGCAGGAGGGGTATCAACCACAATCAGCTCGTAGCCTCCCACATGGCGAAGTGCGGCAAGTTGCGTTGGATTGGTTTCTTGCCGGAGAGCAAAGCCCATGGGGCGATCGCCACGCCCAGCCCACCAGGTTGCTGATCCTTGCGGATCGGCATCAACTAGAAGCACACGCTCTTTTTCAGCAAAGGCTGCGGCTAAGTTGATTGCCGTTGTCGTCTTACCAACGCCTCCTTTGCCATTGAGGACAACGAGGATTTTTTTTGGCGATGACAACGGCATGGGCTAATGGCTCTCTAAAAGTGACGATGAGATGGGGCTTCACGGACGATCGCAAATCTAGAACGGGCTAGTCATTGACACTAACGCAGAATGCAACCGCTGCGGGGGGGTAGTTCCAGGGTGAACCCGCTCGGTTCTTCACCGATACCGAGCGTCAACTGCCCAGCCCCAAAAATGATTGTTTCAGGTAAACATCCCAGCGCTGTTTGCAATGGTATGCCAGCTTTGCCAGTAGTGCTGCCGATATTTACGGCAATGATAATCGCTTCTGTGCCCAAGGTGCGGGCAAAAACATAAAGAGTGCTTTCTGCAAACAGAATGTGGTATTCGCCTGTCCGCAGAGCAGGATGGGCATGGCGTAGCGCAATGAGGTGGCGGTGGTACTCCCAAATCTCGTTGTCCCAATCAGCTTCTAGCGGAAAACCGCGACGAGAATCAGGGTCGATCGCGCCCGGTAGTCCCACTTCGTCCCCATAGTAAATGCTGGGTGCTCCAGGAAACGTCAGTAGTAGTAGTGTTGCCAATTCAACACTAGCGCGATCGTTCCCTGCAATGGTGATCAACCGGGCAGTATCGTGGCTTGCCAGCAGGTTCAATTGGGTCAACTGGATTTCCCAGGGATAGAGGTTCAAGAGTGCCTGCATCTTTTCGCCATACTCTCTGGCAAATAAGGGCGGAAAGGGCTGATAGTCGCGCCCCTGCACCTGCTCCATCACAACACGATCGCCTGCTGCAAAGGCGATCGTTGGTCCTGCAAACAGGTAATTCATCACACCATCAAATTGGGTACCATTAAGCCACTCGCGCGAGTCACCCCACACTTCACCAACGATGTATGCCTCTGGGTTGATGGCTTTGACGCGATCGCGAAATTCTTGCCAGAAACCAGGCGTTTTAATTTCAAACGGCACATCCAATCGCCAGCCGTCAATGCCAAATTTGATCCAGTATTCGGCAATCTCCATTAAATACTCGCGTACTTCTGGGTTGTCGTGGTTAAACACAGGCAGCGCCCGGTTGCCAACCCAGCCCTCATAGTTTGCGGGAAATTCGCCTGTATAAGGTGCCAGGGGCCAGCCGTGAATTTTAAACCAATTGACCCACGGTGAATGGGGACCGTTTTCTAAAATGTCATGAAAGAAGAACAGCCCTCGACTGGCATGGTTAAACACGCCATCCAAAACCACTTTTAGCCCGCGACGATGCGCTTCCTCTAGCAATGCTTTGAACGCTGGATTGCCGCCCAGCATGGGGTCAACCTGGTAATAGTCGTGCGTATGATAGCGATGGTTGCTGGCAGATTGAAAGATCGGTGTGAAGTAAATCGCTGTGATGCCCAAGTCTTGCAAATAGTCCAGCTTTTCCATCACGCCCCACAGATCGCCGCCTTTGTAACCCTGGAGCGTGGGCACTGCTTGCCAGTCTTCCCACCGTGCATTGTTTAACAGCCGCTTACGGGGTTGTTGGCTACGGGCAAAGCGATCGGGAAAAATTTGATAAAAAACGGCGTGCTTGACCCAATCCGGTGTCTGAATTTCCATGCGTGCGTCCTGCTCTTATGGCTATCATCAATTACACCTCAACTCCAATTGATCGAGAGCTTGTCTACGATCGCCTGTTTCCAAAAGAGACCAATCAGCCTGAGGATCTATTTGCTTGCTAAGATTGCAGCAACAACTTTTTAATGCAGCAAGAGCTTACGATGCGATCGCCCTTTCCGGGAGTAGACCCTTATCTGGAAGCCCCTGAGTTGTGGTCAGAAGTTCACAGCCGTCTCATTGTGGCGATCGCCGATACGCTGACGGAACATCTCACTGAAAAGTATCGGGTGGCGATTGAAAAGCGTACCTATTTCAGCTCCGAAGATGATAGCCTCTTGGTTGGCATTCCTGATGTTTCGGTGATTGCAAGACGCGGTGATGAGATCCTGCCAGGGCGGACTGCCAATTTAGCGACTCTAACCGAACCGATTTCTGTGACATTACCGAATGTCCAGGAAGTACAAGAGCGCTATTTAGAAGTGCGGGAGATCGCAAGTGGAGCGGTAATTACGGCGATCGAGATTCTCTCACCTAAAAATAAACGTCCTGGAGAAGGACGGAACGCCTACGAACGAAAGCGCTATCAGATACTCGCCAGTTTGACCCATTTGGTAGAAATTGATTGGCTGAGAGGTGGACAACCCTTGCCAATGTTGGGGAGTCAGCCCTCGCATTACCGCATGTTGATTAGCCGCAGCGATCGTCGTCCTACGGCTCAACTCTATGCCTTCAGCGTGCGACAACCGATTCCGTCGATCGTCATTCCTTTGACTGCTACGGATGAAGAACCCATGCTGCCACTGCAAGCAGTTCTTCAAACCGTCTACGAGCGGGGCAGGTATCAGTTAGCCGTTGATTACAGCCAGCCAGCAACGCCCCCACTCTCCAGTGAGGATGCAGCATGGGCAGAGGCGTTACTTTACGCTCAAGGCTTCAGAATCTAGGAGCGGGACTCACAACCGATACCGTCTTTGTCGCGATCGAACCGATGGGGGTCAGGCGACAGGACGCGAAAGTTTCGGAAGGTAATGTCTTTGCAGTCGAGATCGGGCAGTGGCGACGGAATGCACACATCAGGATAGGCGGCATCACAGCCAGCGGGTGCTGACCATAGAGGAGTTGGCAGCACCAGTTGCAGGCACACGATCGCCAACCCAAACCCAAACGCAAGTAACCAGCGCATCAAAACGTTCCTCATGCGGACACGTTCTAGCTTGCTCCCATTGGTCTGGTTTATGAGCAAAACAACGGAACGATTGCGTACTCCTGATGGATTAATGAAGTGTCGGCGAAGTTATTGCCGTGTTGCTGACAGTAAGCCAAAGCGGACTAACCCACTTTGATAGCCGCGTTGCATGAGTCCGAGTGAAAGTGCTGCCTGAATCGTTGTCCAGCCAGAGGTGAGTAGACCGACGATCGCCTCAAACGTAAAGGTGGAATCAATCACCACATCCCAGAACGGTGCGACGGCAGTAGACCAGTCAGCGGTGCGGATTTGCTGAAAGTTGAGGGTCTGGGCGATCGCTTCGTATTCTGGCAGCGACAGTACGTAGGGCAGGCAGTAGACACGATAGATATCGGCGAGATGCTTCTGCTCGTCGGCTGTGAGGGGTTGGCAATCGATCGGTCGATGGCACCACGTCACCATCAAAAAGGTGCCGCCCGGTTTCAGCACGCGGTAGCATTCCTGCATAAACGTCGCTTTGTCAGGCATGTGTTCGCCGCTTTCGAGTGACCAGATAAAGTCAAAGGACTGATCCGCAAAGGGCATATTTAGCGCATCGGCAACCTGAAACTGGGCGATCGCGCCTGCTCCACTTCCCATCATGCCTGCGCTTCTGGCGCGATCGGTCGCTCGCTCTGCCTGCACGGGACTAAGCGTAATGCCCGTCACGTTAGCATTAAACTTCTCTGCCAGGTAAAGTGAACTGCCGCCAATCCCACAACCCACATCCAAGATGCGTTCTGGTCGTCCAATCGGTGCCCATTGCAGCAGTTCTTCAATCAGGTCAATCTGCGCCTGCCGACGGTCTTTTTGCTGGCGACCATCGACACCGTAGTAGCCGTGATGCATATGTTCGCCCCAGATCTGCTCCCACAGCCCGGAAGAGGCATCATAAAACTGCTGAATTTGCTGATTGAGGGTAGAAGTCATGGTGGCGAGAGTAGAGAGGGTTAAGGGATTAGTAAAGCATGAATGGGAGGCGGAGGGAGCAGGGGAGGCGGAGGGAGCAGGGGAAGCAGAGGGGGTAGGGGAAGCAGGGGGGGTAGGGGAAGCAGAGGGGGTAGGGGAAGCAGAGAGGGTAGGGGAAGCAGAGGGGGCAATGTGCAACTATTTAGTGCAACTCCTGACCTCGGACTCCTGACTTCTTAACTCAAAGCTCCCCTTGCTCCCTCCGCCCCCCTTGCGTCCTCTGCCTCTCCCGCCCTTTCACGTTCTCATCGCAACATACTGCCCAGTATGAGTGGCAACAATAGTCTCCCCGCACCGAGTTTTGGCATTAAGGGTAATTCTGGCTTTGCCGTGTCGTTTCAGGGTCGTGTAAAAGGTTTGCCAATGGGCACGATCGCACGTACAGGAAGCCACGATCGCATCCGTTGCAGGCTTGATGAAGTTTGTGCTGCTGGATTGAATCACCAACCGATTTGGTGTTTCTTCTGCCTGAAGTTTTGCCCACAAAAGCGCCCAACCCGCCAAAATACCCAGGCTAGAAATACTGCCACCAAAGATCGTCTCCCGGTGGTTGATGTTGGGTGCATGGGGTGCGAGAAGAGAAATTTGCGCGTCGTCTACTGCCAGAACCATGATTCCCATCTGTTTGGTGATGGGAATATGCTCGTGAGCGTATTGCGTGATGACATCTGGTTCCACAAAGGTTTGCCAAATACAGCGGTTTAAAGCTCAATGAAGCAGACAGCTAAATCTAGAAGCCTTAGCTCCAAACCTTTCACTTCTGCTTTCTATCTAGCGGTCAGCCGTCAGCCGTCAGCTTTCTAGCCTTTAGCCTACCCTTCGGGAAGCAAGCTACATCCCTCATCCTCCGTCCCTCATCCCTTCTGCCGCCTGCCTTCTGCCCTAGCAAATTACTAATAGTCGTAAGGATTTTTGGGTTCTGCAATGGGTTTCAGCGTTTTGGCGGCGATCGTCAACTGACGCTTACCAGCGAGGTCTGCTGTCATCATTTCTCCCTCAATTTCGAGCCAGGTATCGGGTTTATAGGCATCGCGTCCTTGAGAAAGTTTGACGGGCAAGCTGATGGGATAGGCATCTGCTGCACAGCATGTAATCACAAACCGCGACAGCAAGAAGTAGTCAGCAGGCAAATCTTTTGGATACACCACAAAGCCCTGCACCTTCGCCTTCTGTCCTGTATAAGCATCCGGTTCGGGGTAAACTGCCAGCGTTCTCACCCAATCGACCAGGGTTTTATCAGCACTGTTGGTTGCCACACGAAACGCCTGTGGCTTGACACGTGTGAGGGTAATGGTGTCGTTTACGCCGCGATCGATCGCGGTCTGACTGGCAAACGCGCGCGGTGAAATCAGCAAGCCCAACATTGCAGTACCCAGCAGCAGTGCTGTACTCCAACCGGGCGGAAAGAGTGTCAAGTGTTGCTCTGTTGCTCCACCCCGCACCGATCGTCGCCTCTGCTTGAACAACAGCACCGCTTTGATGCCACTTACTAGCAGCAAAACTACTCCTGCAACGACGGTCAAACCCATATAGTTGGGATGAATCAGCAGGTTCAGCTTGCCCGTGAGCCAGTATTTGAGGAAAAGAATACCCCAAGCAGCGATCGCAAGCACATCCAGCCAGGGGAGAAGGGGAGAGAGGAAGCGAGGGGGGAAGGGGGGCATGGGGGGAGAGGAGGGATGGGGAATGAAAGTTATGGGATTTGAGTTAGCAGTTTGGAGTTAAAACTTCTCTGCGCCTTTGCGTCTCTGCGGTTTCCTGCCTTCTGCCTGCCAACACTAACTCACATACAAATTCACGATGAGCGTAAACAAAAACGTGAGCAACGCTGCTAGAGCAAACAGATAGAAGACAGCTCTTGCTTTGAAGATCGATAGCATCAAGCCGATGCCTTTGAGGTCGATCATGGGTCCAAAAACGAGGAATGCCAGGAGGGAACCGCTGGTAAAGGTAGAGGCAAACGACAACGCGAAAAACGAATCGACGGTTGAGCAAATCGAGACGATCGCTGCCAACAGCATCATCGCCAGAATCGACGTAACAGGACTTTGACCCAGATTGAGAATGACATCACGGGGCACAAACACCTGGACGATCGCCGCGATCGCGCTACCCAAAACCAAAACACCACCCAGTTCCCGCAGTTCTTGTACCGTATTGTCCAACAGCAGCAACAGCTTATGAGACATGGGCTTATCGGCAGTATTCGCTCCCATCATGCGTGCCTGCAACTCTGCCGCATCAATTTGTAAGGGTTTCGCTGACTGCCCCAAAAAATACGTCCCCGACTCCAACAACGGCGAAGCGGACGCTTTCCTCCTTCCCCCTTCCCCCTCTGCCTTCTGCCTTCTGCCTTCTGCCTTCGCCGGAATCGCTCTCGCCACCGCAGGCTGCAACAGCGGACGTAAATCTGCCTGAGCACTGAAGACCCAGCCAATAATCGTGGCGATCGCCAGCGAGAAGCCGACCCGCATAAACACAATTTCGGGTTGGTCACGAAAAGCTGTCCACGTTGCCCAGAAGACGATCGGGTTGATGGTCGGTGCTGCCAGAAGAAAACCGATCGCCACGGGAGACGGCGCACCCTGCATCAGCAACCGTCGTGCCACAGGCACA
Source organism: Tildeniella sp. (assembly GCF_059505325.1). Classification (NCBI taxonomy): domain Bacteria; kingdom Bacillati; phylum Cyanobacteriota; class Cyanophyceae; order Oculatellales; family Oculatellaceae; genus Tildeniella; species Tildeniella sp. The sequence continues at coordinate 90,061 of NZ_JCACKI010000072.1, read as the reverse complement.
TTGCCACACTCACACACAGGAAACAAAAATCCGACGCAGCTACCCGCCAACGCGCCTAAAAATGGATTTTTCGGCATCCAGCGCACCAATTTGCGCTCATCCACGAAGAACAGTAGCAAACCCGAAAACAAAACTCCCAGCAGCAAGAAGGGTACCGCTTCCACAAGCAGACTCAGAAAAAGTGTAAACGCGCTGTTGAGTTGAGTTGAGTTCATCCGTTTTGCGGTTGCCGTGCGATCGCAGCTTCAGGTCATTCTACAGGAAGGACTATCCTACCGAAACGACCAAAAAGCCAGAAGCAACAAGCTAGATCGCTGAGTGATGAGAGGAGCCTATGTCAGACTGCTTTGGAGCGCTTTGCAAATCCAGGCGATGAATTGAGCGATCGAGCGTCGTACCAACCAGACAGGCACCCGCCAGGTTCACTCCATCCAGGTTGGCGTTTTCCAACTCAGCACACAGTAGGTTAGCGCCAGACAGATTGGCTCCAGCTAGATTAGCGCCTTGAAGGTCTGCTTCCTCAAGATTGGCTTCATTCAGCAAAGCACCCTGTAAATCTGCCTGATTCAGGTTTGCCCCATGCAAATTGGCACCACTGAGATTAGCACCCCGCAAGTCTGCACCGCGCAAATCAACACCTTGCAAATTGACACCCATCAAATTAGCACCGCTGAGCAATGCCCCTGAGAAAGTTGCCTTATTAAGGCTTGCCCGCATTAAATTTGCACCACGCAGGTTACTGCCGCGCAAGTCAGCTTCGGTCAAATCTGCCTGCATCAGGTTAGCGCCCACAAGGCTCGCGCGCACGTCTGCCGCAATCAGTTGACAGCCAACCATGGTGGCACCATCTAACGATGCTCCTGTCAGTTTGGCTCGACTGAGATCGGTACCAGTGAGCCGCGCCCCTGCCAAGTTCACGCCCTGAAGGTTCTGCCCAGACAGATCTTCGTCTTCCAGGTCGGCACCCAAAAGCTGTTTTACCTTACCGGAGCGAATTGCGTCGATGTTCATTTAGAGAAGGGTAGAGGGAAAGAAACAAGGGTTATTCTGACTACTGACTCGCGCTAACGACTAAAAACCATCGCTAAAACCGCCTCTTGCCGTTTATTGGGTACTTTCAGCTTCGCTCACTGCCTTGAATAAATCATCAGCATAGTGAGCATCGATCAGCCACAGACCAGCCGAGATTTTAGGCACGCTGACGGGCAGATTCAATCCCTGCTGAAAACCGCCGACCAGCAATGCCAATGCGTCGATCAGTTTGGGATCCCAGCGATCGCCTTGCTGTTGCTGGCACTCAGCTAGCGCTTTAGTCATGCAGATATCAGCATCGGGCGGCGTATGGGTATTGTATCCAGTCGTACGAAGATCAACCAGGCGCTGCTGAAACTCTGCCGCCAGCCCCAGGATTCTCGATTCCAGCGGAATTTCGTCTCCAGCCAGCCCAGCAGGTTGTCCAGAGCCATTCCAGTGTTCGGTCAGATGGGTGATGATGGTAGCGATCGCCCGCAGCCGGGGCATCGTTCGCAACACCTGCGCTCCAGGCACCAGAGGGCAACTTGGTGCAGTGCTCAGCGCATCATCATCGGCATAGCGTCCAAAGCTACCGGGACTCAGAACGGTTTCTGTTGCTTGCAGTGGTGCAAGACGATGCAGCAAGCCTGCCAGCTTGAGGCGATGCAGTTGCCAAACCGGGAGATCGAGCAGTTGACCGATCGCCTCTGCCAGCGATGCCACTTCAGCCGCCGCCGTAGAATTTGCCGCATCAGCCTGATCCGTCAACTGCGCCATCCGCAGAAATGCCTGCACCTCGTTAGAAACCAGGTTGCTATCCAGTGGGTCTCGATGGAGCCGTTCAGCATCGTGAGCGTTGATTTGAGCGCTCAGGGCTGTCTGTCCGTCCTGCAAGTAGTCCACAACACGCGCCACGACCAGACTAAGATCATCGCGCTTCTCAGTCTGGGCTGCCACGATCGCGTCTAATTGCGCGGTCAGCTTGGCGGCAAGCGCTGCATTGTAGGGTTTGATGTGAGCGATCGACAGTTCGATTGTTTCCTGCACCAGGTTCGGCTCAAACGTCCAGAACCCATAAAACTTGCGTTCTAAATCCTGAGTGGGCTGACCTTGTGCTCCATAATCTTCTGGTGATAGCTCCTGACATAGCACCATAGCCGTATAGGTTGGCGCAAAAATCATCAAGTGCCACTCTTGCGAAACCGGATCGCTTGGATCAAGACTAACCAGTTCGACATTTGCCTTCTGACTCGTCGGATGCTCAGCGAAGCCTGCGTCTGGGGATGCCATAATCACAATTTGCTGCGATCGCGCGGCTAAATCGGCATAGCGATCGGCTTCTTGCAGATACCACTTGCCCCGCTGAAACGCCGTCACGACCAACGGTTCGCTACTACTGGTGAGAATACAGTCTTCTAACGCATGACACAGTGCTACTAATGTGTTTTTGTAATAGACACCAAAGTTGAGCGGTCGCTTGCCAGATTGCCCGGATTGGTGGCTAACGCCTAGCGATTGGAGAATAGAACCTTCTAGCATTGCAAAGGAGACAGTTAAGAGAAACGACAGGCGGTCATAGAACTTAGGCGTGCTTGGTAGCCTACCCTGACGGAACGTAGAAAAGCTGCGGGACTACACTCTGAGAACGATTTTCTGAAACCAACGCACTGAACGCGATCGCACGGCATCACCACTCAGTTAAGAGGCTGAGAGTGCAAGTGGTTTGGCGGTTGGGACGATCGGAGCGGTAAGCGCCGACTCCAAATCTGCCTTGCCCAGCCGTTGCTCCAAAATTGCCATCACTTCGCGCCCAAAGTCATTGGGGTTTTGTCGCCATGCCTGGAGGCAAACTTCCCCAAAGAGGGAGCCGAGTGGTTCTGGGTTCCAGAGCAGCTTTCTGACCGTCCAGGGAGTGATGTTCATCGGGTCGTACCCTGGCTTCAAGATCTTCTGGTCAAAGGCATAGGTTTCCAGATGCGTGTGGGGCTGCAAGCCGATAAAGAAGATGGCTGGCTCCACTTTATCAGCACCCAAAATCCGCTCTAGCTCTCGGTGGTACGCGATCGTCTGTCGGATGGTTTCAGGGCGCTCGTCAATCACATTGAATGAGTAATTGACTGACACGACATCGTTAAAACCAGCGGCTTTCAAATCACGACAGTTTTCTAGCACCGTTCGCAGGTTGTAACCCATCCGCATCTTGCGAACCAACTCCTGAGAACCGCTGGTAATGCCAATCTCAAAGTAGTTCATGCCCGTCTTCACCATCAGGTCACACAAGGCAGGGGTGAGATTGTCTGCCCGAATGTATGCCGCCCAGTGAATGTCCTGCATACCCGCGTCCAGCACTTTCTGTAAAAGCTCAGCGACATCGTCGATGTACTTACGCGCTGGAATCAGTTGGGCATCGGTGAACCAAAAGTTACGCATACCACGATCGTAGAGTTGACGCATTTCTGCGACCACTTCATCAGCCGGGTTGATGCGTACTTGCTTGCCTTCAATGACAGTGTAGATGCAGTAGCAACAGTTGTGCGGGCAGCCACGCTTCGTTTGCACCCCAACGTAGAAGTCTTGTGCCTGTAGATAATAGTCAAACTCTGACCAAATCGTTTCGATGTAGTCGTAGTTGCAAGCAGTTTTCTCAATCGGCGTGGGCACTTCATGAATCATGCGATCGCGGGCGGTTGTTTCGCCAACGACATAGCAGCGTTCATCGAGAAAATCCTTGCCGTGCAGCAGTTTTTCTAGCAATGCCTCGCCTTCGCCAACAGAGACGATCGTACCTTTCGGTAAACTGCGACCAAGCTGTTCGTAAAAAACGCTGACCGCACCGCCGCCTACCACCGATCGCACCCCTGGATTGTATTGCCGAGCACGCTTCATACCGCGTTTAATCAGACCCAGGTTGCGCCAGAGTTCACCGTAGTAACCCTGTGCGACACGCAGCAGACCGATCGCGCCTCGCAGCTTCACCAGTGGATTGCGGGCGTAGTAGAACTCAAACGTGTGCTGGAGTGGGTTGCCACCACGTCCACCAACAGGTGCATAAATCTGAATGTCTCGCCAGGAAAATACCAGCAGGCTGGGCTTAAACTCATCAATGCAGGTGTCAAGCGCTGCCGTGTAGTCTAGAGGCGGTACAGTTCCCAAGTCAAAAATACGCTGCTCGGCGGCTGGAAACTGCTTGTGAACGTGGTCAGCGAGATAAATCACGCCGATCGGAAAAATCGGGTTACAGGGAAGACGAACGTAGAGTATCCGGTTGGTCATCACAAGGTAATTTCTGAAACATCAACGGTTAAATCGATCTTCTTTCACCCAGTTCGTATTCAGGCTGTATTGTCTGCACAGACCTGAAGAGACCAGCAGCCCTTACAAAACTGTCTGAGAGAATTCTGAAAACTATTTTCATATAACTTTACGATACCACTGACTTTCTCTTGCTGCATGGGCATTTTCTCAGTAAAGTGCCTGGAGATGAGAAGATCGCTTGCCAATAACGCTTACCGAGCCGCTTCACTTAGGAGTTGTACAGAAATAACAGCATGATCTGTAGCCGTCAGCCGTCAGCCGTCAGCGAGAAGCTGATAGCTGATCCAAAAGTGTGCAGTCATTTTTTTAGCAAGCTCTTAGCTTTCTCTGATCGATAGACTTGACCAAAGCATGGCTTGGAGCCGTTTAGCGACCAGTTGCTTAGGCTAGATAGATTCGACCCGAGCTACAGGCACTAAAGACTATGCCTTTAAGCATAGATCTTCATTAAAGAGTCGGTTGGTAATAGGCTTTACAGCTAGTGGGATCGCAGAATGGTAACTTATTGAATCTCTTATTGTTTTTGCGTGGGTCTTCTTCATGGCTCAAATCTTCGATCCGCTGCCGTCGCATAGCACCAATCCGATCTTGTGCTGCTACGTCAACGCCACAAGCCACATTCAGATCGCTCGCATCACGAACGTTTCCAATTGGTACTTTGAGCGGGTTGTGTTTCCGGGGCAACGGCTAGTCTTTGAGGCATTGCCAGAGGCACACCTGGAGATTCACTGCGGTATGATGGCAAGTGCCATTTTGTCGGACACGATTCCGTGCGATCGTCTCAACATTCAAGAAGAACTCAGTACCCCTTTTGACTTGCCAGAGTCGCCAGAGGAATTGCGTGAGGGGACTGATTTAGATAGTGATAGAACTACTACACCAGCGACCGCTGCACCCTAAGGACAACAGCGGCAATTTGAGCGTTTTCGTTGGGGGTTAGATGATGGTTAGCGGCTTCTCGGGGTTTTGCTTAGCTCGAGCTTTGATCTAGACGCTCACGCATCGTTTCATAGACCCATTTGCCGCAGTCCGTCGCGCAACCTTGCTGCTTCCGGCGATCCTTGCTGTTCGTAGAGTGCGATCGCGTGTCGAAAGGATTCCAGGCTTTCTGTCACACTTCCCGCTTTCAACAGCGCCACACCCAGATTTTGGTGTGCCTCAGCATAGGTCGGTTGGAGTTGCAGGGCGCGGTTATAGTGGGCGATCGCGTCCCTCAACTGCCCCATCGCTTTGAGCGTCAGTCCGAGGTTGTAATAACCGATTGCAAACGTCGGGTCGATCGCGACTGCTGTCTCATAAAGTGTTTTTGCTTTTACCAGTTCGCCTTGATCTTTCAGTAAATTACCCCAGTTAGTGTAGGCACCTAACTTTAGATGCTGGGGTAGCGGCTGGTCGATCGCGGTTTGGTAATGAAATTCCGCCCGCATTGGCTCTTGCAATTGACTGTAAAGACTACCCATGTGGTAGTGCAATTCGTACAGTACGGGTACCTCAGTCGCAGCGTTTACCCCTCGTTGCAGAAGCGCTAAACCTTGCAGCGGTTCGCCCAGATCGGCGTAAAGCGCGCCTAGTTTGCTGCAAATGTACGCGTCATCAGGGTGAGTCTTCAGATGTGCTTCCATAATGGTGCGGGCACGATCGACCTTTTGCCGCTGGGCGATCGCGGTTGGCTGATACCCCGTGTGCTGAATGGCAATACCTGGTAAAGCCATGACCTGCCAATGCGGTTCTTGTTGCAACAGTGCGGTGACGCTGTCGTCGATTAGTTCGTGATAGGGACGGGTAAACGTGATGGCAGGGTGTCTGCGAAATAAACGCGAAAGCTGAGAGTGGGGATGGGTGGTATCTAATTCTTCTCGTAGAAGGGTAACGGCGATCGTCTCCTCTTGTTGCGTTGCCTGTTGTAACGCTGGCACGCGTTCTGACACCAGCACCTCATCGGCATCGAGTACCAAAATCCAGTCGCCGTGGGCATACTTAAGCGACTCGTTACGGGCAGCCGCGAAGTCATCACACCACGTAAAGCTGTAAACAGTTGCCCCTAGTTCGTTGGCGATCGCTACGGTGCGATCGCATGAGCCAGTGTCAACGAGAATAATCTCATCCACAACGTCTATGACACTAGCCAAACAACGCCGTAGGGTTGCTTCTTCATCTCGCACAATCATGCAAAGGCTTAAATGCATCGCCTCAGGCACCATGCTTACTGTGGTTTCATTCTCCTCTGAAAAGACCCGCTTTCAAAGGCAACTACTTTACAAAAAGCCTTCTGATTAGTCGGTAACCACAATTAATTGTGAGGGAAGGGTTTGGGAGCGTTGCCTCTAAGATTATTTTTAGTTTAATTACGCCCAGTCACTTTAAAACGTCTTTTGTTTGACAGCGCCGTCTTCGAGCGTCACGACTCGATCGGCAAAGTCAATAATGCGTGCATCATGCGTCACCATTAGCACCGTGCGGTTTTGATCTTTTGCCAACCGATGCAGCAGTTCAATCACGGCATGTCCAGTCTGTGAATCTAGGGCTGCTGTTGGCTCGTCTGCCATAATCAGCTTTGGATCGCCACCCAGCGCCCGCGCGATCGCCACCCGCTGTTTTTGCCCACCCGATAAGTCACGGGGCAACTGATGTGCTTTCTCTGTCAGCCCCACCTGCTCTAGCAACAAGCGTGCTTGCTTTGTAGCCGCATGTTTACGAATGCCTTTGACGTTCAAAGCAACTTCCACGTTTTCTAGCGCCGTCAGAGCTGGGAACAGGTTGAAACCTTGAAAGATGAAGCCGATGTGCTCTAACCGAAACCGCGCTAACTGCGATCGTGACATACCTGTAATTTCCTGTCCTAACAAGCGAACGCTGCCCTTAGTAGGAGTGAGGATCCCCGCCAAAATGGACAGCAACGTTGTTTTACCCGATCCAGACGGACCCATCAGAAGCTGAATCTCACCACTCTTCAGTTCCAGGTCAACATGCTTGAGGGCTTGATAGTGGTCTGACCCTGACTGAAAGCTCATGTCAATGCCCTTAGCAGCAATTGCCGGAGTGGTCTTGGGTAGGATCGGTGCGTGCGCGATTGGGGCTGAAATCGAGCCTGAATAGGTCGCCAAGGGCAGCTGATATGCAGTCATGGGGTGATGAACGTCGTATTACATGGTTTTAGACGCTGGCAAACGCTAAAAAGTTCAACGCGGTGCTAAGGTCTTTTATCTGCACACAAACAATGAGGCGATGGAGCGCATTATTCGAGAAAAACTGGGCAAGTAAGCAAGCGGACTGAGAAACCGGGTTTTTTAGGCAAAGGTTGCTGCCTGACGCTCAATGCGATCGCCAGAAACCCGGTTTCTTGACACCCTACGCCCTACGTTTCGAGTAAAAAGCTTGATCGTTTGAGCAAAAAGCGCGGCGTTTCGAGTTCTGAGGTGCAAGTTCGGAGCAAAAAGCTCGATCGTTCCTACTTCAAATGCGATCGTTTCTGTTTCAAACGGCAACTTTCCTGTTTCAAGTGCGATCGTTCCTATTTCAAGTGCGATCATTCCTATTTCAAACGGCAACTTTCCTGTTTCAAGTGCGATCGTTCCTACTTCAAACAGCAACTTTCCTGTTTCAAGTGCGATCGTTCCTATTTCAAGTGCGATCATTCCTGTTTGAGATGTGATCGCTCCTGTTTGAAACTGCAAGTTTCCCGTTTGAAGTGCGTTCGCGCAGCGTTCCAAAGGAATCGTTCCAGGTTAAACCTGCAACAATCAAGCTCAAAGCACGATCGTTGCTTACCGGGACTGGGACTCCAGCCAAACCTCCAGGTCTGCGATCGCTTGAAAATCTAATAATGCCTCTGCCAGCGCTTCTAGCTGCTCCACGGAGAGAGCCGTAATCTGTGCTGTGAGAGTTTCAGACAACACGCCGACCCGACGGGTCAATTGACGCAGGATGAGCGATCGGACTGCTTGCTGCCGTCCTTCTTCCCGTCCTTCTTCCCGTCCTTCTTCCCGTCCTTCTTCCCGTCCTTCTTCTTTTGCTTCTTGATAAACGCGCGTTTTCTGAAGTGCAGTACCTAGCATTGCCTCAACCTCCCGTCGGCTCAAGTTTGTAAACTTATAAACCATAATTGTTGTAACCATTTCTATTATGGCGCGACTCGCCGCTTGTGCTTGCCCTTCCTCTGGTACCGCGTCCGAGGAGATAGCGCGTAAGCGGGCTACCAACGATCGAGCGATTGCTGGAGCACTGGCTGCGTCTACCGCGGTGAGAGCCATCAACGCCACCCCGATCGGCAACTGTTGCACGTCACCGAGTTCATCTAAATAGACCCGGTGTACCTGGTTGCTGGCTAAGAGCGATCGATAGGGATGCGTGTCCCGTTGCTCGGTGGAGCGTGTGGGATAAATCACCACCGCGTGCCAATCGCTGAAGCGACTGCGGTTTCGGTAAAAGTACAAAAATGACTCGCCAAAAAGACGCTCGTAAAGCTGTTCGTCTTTTTGAAACTGCACTTCGCAGAAATAAACCACTCCGGGCGCATCCGCTTCGGGTGGCAAAAACACGCCGTCGATTTCAAATTTGGGTTCTTTGACGGCAACGGAATCGAAGCGATAGTTTTGAGCATTGGGCGGAGACTCGTCCAATAGCTCGAATAACAGCGTTGGCGATTGCTGAAATAAGGCATAGAAAAGAGAATCCCGTCGCATGTTTTGTTCATCGCCCCTGCAAAATTTGAGCGGTATTGAGTTGCAGCGCACCGAATAATGGCGAGGTGATCGGGCTTTCTCCTGCATACACGGCTTCTTCATACAGCCCCTCCACCCATTCCAGCACCGTCACCTTCTGCTGCATCGGGTCAACAATCCAATATTCGGCAATGCCTCGTGCTGCATATTCTGAGCGTTTGTAGCGGTAGTCTCGTGTCTCCTGGCTAGGGCTGACCACCTCAACAACTAACAATGGTGGCGGCATCTCTGGCATGACGGTCGATCGCGTGGCTCCTTCTAGAGCGATCGCCAACTCCTCAGACAGGATCGTCACGTCAGGGAAACGCGTCGTTGCCCGTGAACCGCTGACGACAATTTCAGTGCCAATCCTCAAACGATAGGGTGGGATTCCCTGTTGCAGAAAGTAAGCAAAAAGCAGCGACGCAATTCGCTGGTTCAGATCACTTTCGGGCGGCATAACAAGCAACTCTCCATTCACTAACTCATACCGAGTGTCTGTGCCATCGTCGTACTTGAGGTACTCTTCCAGCGTCATCAGTTGGGATGCGGTGTTTTGAGCTGCCAAGGTCATAGAGGCTCTTACCTTCTATTAAAGGTTTGTAGAAATCAAGCGGTCAGCGGTCAGCGGTCAGCTTTGAATCTGGTTAGCTTCATTATGTCCACCGACTTGGAAATGCTTCATCAGCACCAGTGGTTCCAGTCTACTCAAACACCTGAAGCTGAGCGTTTAGCAAGGTTTGAATGCCCGTTTCGGCAACATCCAGAATGCGGTTCAGTTGGGCGCGGCTAAAGCTGCCAGTTTCAGCCGTACCTTGAATTTCGATCAGCTCCAGTTTTTCGTTCATCACGACATTGCAGTCCAGCTCGGCAGCGACATCTTCGGGATAGTTGAGATCGAGCATGGGTTCATTTTCCAGCAAGCCGACAGAGACAGCGGCAACCTGATGAATGATGGGCGATCGCGCCAGTTCTCCTTTCGCTACCAACTGATCTAGCGCATCCTTCAGCGCCACGAAGCCCCCTGTAATGGATGTGGTGCGAGTACCCGCATCTGCCTGTAGCACATCGGCATCGATCGTAATGGTGCGTTCGCCCAGGGCTGCCATATCGAGGGTCGATCGCAAGCTGCGTCCAATCAATCGTTGAATTTCCTGCGTCCGACCAGACAGTTTCATCAGTTCGCGTTCTTGCCGTTCTGGCGTTGCTCCTGGTAGCATTCGGTACTCTGCCGTCAGCCACCCCTTTCCCTTTCCTTCCAAAAATCTGGGTACTTTCGGCTGAATGGACACGTTACAAAGCACCTGCGTATCGCCGCATTTCGCCAGCACAGATGCGGCTGCAAACCGAGTAAAGTTGCGCTCAAAGCTTACCGGACGTAGTTGATCCGGTTTTCGACCGTCGGGACGCTGCCAAGCCATTATTGTTGTCTCAAAGCCACTGATTCAGGATACAGGAGTTGGGGGGAGTAGGGAGTGGGGAGTGGGGAGTGGGGAGTGGGGAATGGGGAGTAGGGAGTAGGAAGATGAAGATCTGCTGACAACTCACTCCTCTCTCCTCTCCCTTGACGGACTATTACATATGGTGTTTGATGTGGAAGAAATTCGTTAAACTACGCTAGATTCTGATTACTTCAAAAGAACTAGAACAAACGTTGATACGAGTTAATCGTTACCTGGGCACGAATTATGGTTTCACAGATCGAAACCCCCTCGCTGGATGTCAATCATCAACTGACGCACCGAGTTGAAGGCTTGGTGCAGGTTTTTACGTGTTCGCATCGCAGCTTTTTCACAAACGTGATGGCTCAGGCGCTACGCATTGCGGGACAGGGGACACCTGTTTTGGTGGTGCAGTTTCTCAAAGGTGGCATTGGGCAGGGATATGAACACCCAGTGCAGCTAGGGCAGCATTTAGATTGGATTCGCTGTAGTTTGCCGCGCTGTATTGATACACCGCATTTGGATGAGAGTGAGGCTCGATCGCTGCTGGAACTCTGGAACTATACGCGATCGATCGTCCTTGAAGGCAAATACGAATTGGTGGTGCTGGATGAACTCAGTCTGGCAGTCAACTTTGGGTTGATTGCTGATACTGAAGTGCTGTCGTTCTTACAGCAGCGCCCGCGCCATGTGGATGTCATTCTCACAGGACCAGAAATGCCGCGATCGCTCCTCGACGTTGCCGACCAAATTACCGAACTCCGCCGCAGCCATCAGCCCTAACAAATCTCTACATATATGCGTAAGGAGTTGCTATATTCTTAGAACTCGTTTTCGTAGTAGAGGTCAAGCATGTTAAAGAATGATAAGTGGATTACTGAACAAGCTAAGTTGGGGATGATAGAGCCGTTTGAAGATTCTCTTATACGTCATGCTGAAGATAGACGGGTTATCAGTTACGGATTATCTAGTTATGGATACGATTTGAGGCTAGCGCCGACAGATTTTCGTGTTTTTAGACATATTCCAGGTACAGTCGTTAATCCAAAGCGGTTTAACCCTGAAAATTTAGAATCTATTCCTCTTCAAGCAGATGAGGATGGTGAGTTTTTCATCATTCCAGCCAATTCATATGCGTTGGGTGTATCGTTCGAGCGACTAAGAATTCCTCCCAATATTACTGTCATTTGCATTGGAAAATCTACGATGGCACGCTGTGGAATTATTGCTAACATAACTCCTGCTGAAGCTTCGTGGGAGGGCTATTTGACCCTAGAGTTCAGCAATGCTGCTAGTGCTGACTGCCGAATCTACGCTAGAGAAGGTGTTCTACAACTTCTTTTCTTAGAAGGAGAACCATGCCAAACAACTTACGCTGATCGTTTCGGGAAATATCAAGGTCAGCCTCAAACAGTGACCCTTGCCAAAGTTTAGTAGTCTGCAAAGCGTCTATTTTTGAAGATTTTCTACTCTTTGAGGAGGTTGCGTTTTCGCTTTTTGTTCTTGTAAAACTTGCCAAATTTGAACTGCACCTACAAGGCTGCTTACAATCAGAGATAGACAAATAAGAAGTGCCTGATTTGTTTCAATGAGGTCCCTAACTCTACCCCACACTCTAACTCTAGAGCTACCAGCGATCCTTTTAGGCTCTTTGTTGTAGGGAATAACACCACCTTGAACGTCAAGGACATAAAGGGTACAAAACTTTTGTCCTTTCTTAAGAGCAATAGTCCTTTTCCCTAAATTAAAAACTGTTATGGAAAGTTTTCCGCAATATCCAGGATCCACTTTGGAGGAAGTATTAGACAAACCATCCTGCAAAAGAGATACTTTAGGAACTATATGTCCAAATCGAAACTTTGGAAATTGAACGAATTCGGCTGTTTCAATGATGACGGCAGATCCAGGTTGAAGGCATATTTCGTTACCATCCGATAGATCAGTTTTATTAAAATCTCTATGGTCTCTGTATTCGTTACCGACTCTTAGGTCATAACTTGCGTTGCTAGAACTTGTATTAACAATTTGGTCTCGATCAAGATTTTGTATGTAAATTACTTTTCCACTGATACCACCTGCATCGTCAAAGTCTTGCCTACTCTCTACTACCGTCCTACCGTCATCAGCCAATATAAATGGGATAACACTCATTGTTCTGTTTGTTTTGTCGCTGTATAATATCGCTGAGTGATTATAGTGTACTCAGCAGACAGGTAGGACACTATGTCTTTGCTTTTTCCTGTTACTTTCCTACTTCACCGATCGCCGCCAGTTAAAAAAACCTTCCAGAAAGTCTTGCAGCCTCGTGTTTTTCTGAAATTTAAGGCGATGCCATTCAGCGGCAGTCTGTTGAATAATTGCGGCGAGGGAAGACGACGGCAAGACGAGATTGGCGATCGCCTGAATCTTGAGGTTTTGCTGCATGGTAAGAGCGATTATACCGATCAGCTCTTCAGCTTGCGAACCAACGATGTGTGCGCCCAATAGCGTCCCGTTACGATGCACAATGAGTTTACAGAATCCGGTTGTTTCGTCCTGAAGTTGGGCTTTAATTAACGTCTTGAAAGGTTGTTTAAGGATAACCACATCTTTAAACTGCTGCCTCGCAGAGGCTTCTGTATGTCCGATTCGTGCTAATGCTGGAGCCGTAGAAACAACCCAGGGAACCGGGCGATCGGTGCTTTTGGCGATCGGCAGAAAGAGTGCGTTTTTGAGCGCAATTTTAGCGTCGGCAATCGCCAGATGAGGACTGTCGCCACCACCCACTTGTCCGCGACAGGCATAGATACGAGGATTGGTCGTTTGCAGTTTGGTATTCACTAAAATACCGGAAGCAGACGCATCGACCTTGACGGCTTCAAGGTTAAGCGTTCGCCAATCAAATGGCGTTGTGGCTGTCAGTATGATTTCATCCGTTTCGATCGCTCGATTGCCTGCTTGCACCCACTTCTTGTCATTAATTTGCCGTACTTGAGTAACAGTGGTACCCGTTAAAACCTGGACTCCTTCTGCTTCTAGCTGCGCCTGAATCAAAAAAGCGGCTTCAAAATCTTCGTAGGGGAGGATATGAGGCGTTGAGACGATGAGCGTGACCGATCGCCCAAGCCGAGCCAGGCTTTGAGCCAGTTCAACGCCGATCGCGTCACTGCCAATAATGACCAGCCGCGACAATGGCTCCAGCGCTGAAATTTTTTGCAGCACTGCATGAGCATTCAAATAGCTGACTGCTGCCAAGCCATCAATGTCTAAAAGAGGGAGCGGCGTTGGTGTTGGCTGCTGGTACATAGCAACCACGGGGAGCTGCTCGATCGCAAGCAGGTAAGCACGCGATCGTAGCGATCGACCGTTGACCATAAACCCCATTCTGGGTTTCCGATGAAACGCACCACAGTCAGAGATAACCTCAATTCCCAGCGATGTGAGGACGGCAGGAGAGAAGGTTTCGGCGATCGCCAGCGCTACTGTGTCTGACCAGCGCTTTGCCGCTGCCCACGTTGCGGTAGATGAAGCAGCAGTGTCCCAAAAGCCTAGCTGAGCTGCCCATGCTCCACAGTGCAAGATCTGCCCAACTTCGGTTAAAACACGGGTGCCGAATCCTGCACCAACGGTGGCACAGCCTTGGTCGACCAGCACCACACGAGCGTTTAGATGGGCAGCAGAAAGGGCTGCGTAGATGCCAGCCGCACTACTACCGACGACAACCAGATCGTAATCAACTGGCATAAAGGCAGGGTAAGGGGTGAGGGGTGAGGAGTAAGAAGTTGCAGAGAAAAGCACGACTCAACAGTAACCCTATTCTCCATTTGAGAGGATTTGACTCAATCCGTCTAGTAATTGCTGGTTTTCAGCTTCAGTGCGGATAGCGACGCGAAAGTAACGATCGCCCAACTCTGGAAAACTGACACAATCTCGAATCAGAATTTGATGCTGTTTCAAGAGTTCTGTTTGCAGTTGCATAACCGATCGCGCCGACTTAACCAACAAAAAATTTGCCGCACCAGGAGACGGGTGCAATCCTGGTAAGCTAGAAAGCCCTTGAAATAACTGTGGTTTTGCTGCTGCCAACCATGCCCACGTTTGCTGTTGAAACGCGGTATCTTGCACAATCACTGCACCCGCTGCGACGGCTAGTGCGTTTACCGACCAGGGATCGCGCCACTCTTGCCACCGCTTGAGCCGATCGGGATGGGCGATCGCATACCCCAATCGTAGCCCTGGCAAACTGTAAAACTTGGTGAGCGATCGCAAGACGATTAGATGAGGATGCTTCAACACCAGATGCATGACACTCTGCTGTTGGTCTGGTGGTAAGAAGTCCATAAACGCTTCATCTACTACCACCAGTGCGTAATGTGCCAGAAGCGCAGGTATAAATGCTTCTGGTACAACGCCTCCAGTGGGATTGTGAGGATTATTCAGCAGTACACCCACTGCTTGAGGCGATGCACCTGGATGGAGCCGATCAGACAGCAAGGCTCGATCGACTGCCCACGCTCGATCGTCCAAAGGCTCTAAAGGATAGTTCCAGATCGTGGCGTTAAATGCCTTCAGCGCCCGTCGATAATCGCTAAACGCAGGAGTAATGAGGCACGTTGCATCAAGGGCGGCTAAGTCACGACACGCCCAGGTCAAAAGCTCAGCCGCACCGTTTCCGGGCAGAATGTATTCTGGAGGAATCTGGTGGAACGCACCTAGCGCTGATCGCAACTCACCATACTGGGGATCAGGGTACGCCTTCAGTGCGCCTAAGTTAGCCTGAATAGCGGCGATCGCAGATGCTGGTGGTCCTAATGGATTGATGCTGGCAGAAAAATCCAGGATGGCAGAAGGGGAGCAGTTTGCGAGTGACGCTGCCCAGACTAAGTTTCCCCCATGTATCGGGCGATCGGCTACTTGGTCAATCAAAGCGTCATGCTTTCTTCTCAGGGGCGACCTTCTCTCTAAATAACTTTCCAGCCGAAAACGCGGGTACTTTTGTAGCTGGAATATCCATCTTGTCACCTGTTTTAGGGTTACGCCCTTCGCGTGCCTTTCGTTCCCGTGATTCAAACGAGCCAAAGCCAACCAGCGTGACTTTATCGCCACCACTCACGGCTTCGACGATCGCGTCTAAAGCAGCCGTCAACACTGCATCTGCCTGTTTCTTCGTCATGCTGGCTTTGTCTGCCACCGCATCCACTAGCTCTCCCTTGTTCATAGATTCTCCTTGGGTTCTGAGGGCACAATGCATGGTTGATCAGAGTTTTGGGTGAAAGACTTTCTACCGAAATTCCAGCAAAAGACTTGGTAAAAAGGCTGAAACACCCGTGAAATCTAACTTTCAATGCCCTATTCTAAAGCGTTCCCCTGGCTCTTGATCCACGAAACCTTTAAGATATATGGCTTTTGAGACTTTTTTGCTGATTCTTAATGCCTGGAGCGATAAGGAAGGCATATGAAGAAGGGGAGTGGGGAGTGGGGGGGTAGAAGGCGGAAGGCAGAGGGCAGAGGGCAGAAGGTGGGAGTAGTGGGTAGTGGGGAGTAGAAAGGTGCGATCGCGCATAAAAATACCCCGATGGGGCGATCGGGGTGAAATGAAAAAGTGAGCTTACGGTTTAAGGGTAATTGCCAGCCGTACCATCTTCGTTTCTCCACTCCACAGAAGCAACGCGAAAATCAGGGCGATGATCTTTGTCGGTCACACTTGCCTGAAAATCAGCGTATCCCCCAGGTGCAAGGGAAAATTGATCTGTCCGGGTACGCGGCGTTAATGTCTGCGATCCCGCTTGAACTATAAGCGTCACTGACATGCCACTAATTCTTTGCTGTGTTTGATTCTGTATTTTGCCAGAGAGAGTCCAACTACCAGAGCCGTTATCTTTAATCTCACGCGCTGTTTCCACGACTTGACCACTGTTAGCAGCTTTTTTCTGAGGTCGCAGACTAGCCATCTGGTTCGTCGGAGTTTTGTCTAAGTCAATGGCGACTGGTTTACCAGCACAAAGAGTTGTCAGGTTAATCACACGCCCCGACAACGTCCTCATATAGCAGGGATAATCAGGCTCAGTCGATGCATTTGCAGCCCGAACAGCAGGCAAAAGGAGCATAGCGGCGACGGCTGGTACAACAGCCCAACGAAAAAGTTTCATGATTTGACCGGGTGAGTTCTGTTTAAAGAATTCCCGTATCAATAGAAAAATCCCTAAACTTGTGATGAAGAGTTGACGAAGAAGATGGTGAGCCAAGCCTTTGAAGCAAACTTCATCCTCACTCCTCACCCCTTACTCCTCTCTCCTCTCTCCTCACCTCCTACACCAACGCTTGCAGCCGCTGAATCAGCTTCTCCGCAGGCACCACACCTTCAATGCGTTCCACAGGCTGTCCGTCTTTAAAGAGCACCAGCGTTGGCAGTGCATGGATTTGGTGCTCTGTCGCAATTTGCGGATATTTGTCAGTATCGATCTTGATCACCTTCACCTGATGCTTCATCTGAGCATTTACCTGCTCCAAAATGCCCGCCATCATTTGACAAGGACCGCACCACGTCGCGTAAAAATCAACCAAAACAGGCAATTCTGAGCCAGAGAGCAATTCTTGAAAGCTATCAAACTGCTTTTTAACCGCCATAGGAATTCTCCGATCGCCTGCTGGCGATTCTAGTGTTGCTAACTACGATCGCCCCTCCCACCCCTCCTCCCACCAAAACTCAACACTTTCTTAATCCTTGCGATCGCGGTCTTTCTACTGCTGTTTCCAGACGCACAGTTTGGTCAGCGGTCAGCAATCAGCGGTCAGCGGTCAGCGGTCAGCTTTTTAGCCTTTAGCCTTTAGCCTTCATCCCCCTGCTCCCTCTGCCCCCCTGCTTCCCCTGCTCCCCATGCTTCCTATCACCCCTCACTCCTCTCCCTCCCCACTCCCCCTTTCCTCTATGATCATTAAGCGACATTTGGAGAGATAACTATGGAAGCACTGCCAACCAACCTGCAACGGCTCCAGGGAAAAGTGGCGATCGTCACAGGCGGTTCACGCGGGATCGGTCGTGCGACGGCGCTGGCATTGGCAGCAGAAGGGGCAAAGGTTGTGGTGAACTATGCCAGTTCTCGTGAGTCTGCCGATCGCGTAGTCGCTGAGGTTGAGGCGATGGGGAGTCAGGCGATCGCGCTTCCCGCTGATGTGTCGAAAGCCGATCAAGTGGATGAGTTAGTCAACGCGGTCATGGAGAAGTGGGGGCAGGTGGATGTCCTCGTGAACAATGCCGGGATTACCCGCGATACACTGCTGCTGCGGATGAAACCAGAGGATTGGCAGGCAGTCATTGACCTCAACTTAACTGGGGTCTTTTTGTGTACTCGTGCCGTGAGCAAAATTATGCTGAAGCAGCGATCGGGACGCATTGTCAGCATTACTTCTGTTGCAGGGCAAATGGGCAACCCTGGGCAGGCAAACTACAGCGCTGCAAAGGCAGGAGTCATCGGTTTTACCAAAACCGTAGCGAAAGAACTGGCAACTCGTGGTATCACGGTCAACGCGGTTGCTCCGGGCTTCATCACCACTGATATGACGGCTGATGTCAAAGCAGAAGGTATCCTGCAATTTATCCCGCTGGGACGCTACGGCAAACCTGAAGAAGTGGCAGGGCTGATCCGCTTTCTCGCTGCTGATCCCGCTGCTGCCTACATCACAGGGCAGGTGATGAACGTCGATGGTGGCATGGTGATGGCGTAGAAACGTGTCTACGAGTATGAATCACAGGTAATCATTTAGCACTCTCTGCCATTGAGTGCTAAAGTCAATGTGAAGAACTGAGCGAGTAGTTATGGCAAAAATTGTTGTCTTTAATGACGAATCGCGGCAGGCATTAGAGCGAGGCGTGAATGCGCTGGCAGATGCCGTTCGCGTGACCTTGGGACCAAAGGGTCGTAACGTCCTTCTGGAAAAGAAATATGGTGCGCCTCAGATTGTGAACGATGGTGTCACGATCGCACGCGAAATTGAACTAGAAGATCCGCTCGAAAACACAGGGGCTGCCCTCATTCGGGAAGTTGCCTCTAAAACGAAAGACCTGGCAGGCGATGGCACCACCACTGCTACCGTGCTGGCACAGGCAATGATCCGAGAAGGCATGAAGAACGTGGCGGCTGGGACAAATCCAGTTGCCCTACGTCGCGGCATTGAAAAAGCCGTCATCAAACTGGTAGACGAAATCAAGGCAGTTGCGAAGCCCGTGGAAGGCAACGCGATCGCCCAGGTTGCGACCGTTTCATCTGGCAACGATGAAGAAGTGGGAGCCATGATCGCCGAAGCAATGGATAAAGTCGGCAAAGACGGCGTGATCACCGTCGAAGAATCCAAATCGCTCAACACCGAGCTGGATTTGGTCGAAGGGATGCAGATCGATCGCGGCTACATCTCGCCTTACTTTGTGACCGATGCTGAGCGCATGATCACCGAGCTTGACGATGTGCTGATTCTACTTGCCGACAAGAAAATTAGCTCCATCCAGGATCTGATCCCAGTGCTAGAGAAAATTGCGCGATCGGCTCAACCCCTTCTCATCATTGCTGAAGATGTAGAAGGCGAAGCGCTGGCAACCCTCGTCGTTAACCGTCTGCGCGGCGTGTTGAATGCAACCGCCATTAAAGCACCTGGTTTTGGCGATCGCCGCAAAGCCATGCTGCAAGACATTGCCGTACTGACAGGTGGCTCGGTCGTTTCCGAAGAAATTGGTCTCAGCCTTGATACTGTCACGCTCGAAATGCTCGGCAAAGCGCAGAAAATCACCGTCACCAAAGACTCCACCACGATCGTTTCTGGCATCGAAAACAAAAAGGACATCGACCAGCGCGTGGCTCAACTGCGTAAGGAACTCGATCGCAGCGATTCCGAATATGACAAAGAGAAACTGCAAGAACGTATTGCTAAACTGGCAGGCGGCGTTGCAGTGATCAAAGTCGGTGCAGCAACGGAAACGGAACTAAAAAGCCGCAAACTTCGCATTGAAGACGCTCTCAACGCGACCAAAGCAGCCGTTGAAGAAGGCATCGTTCCCGGTGGTGGCACTACGCTCATTCACCTCATTCCCAAACTGCTTGAGTTCAGAGCAGGCTTGAGTGCAGAGGAGCAAATTGGAGCCGACATTGTGATCAAAGCACTGGAAGCGCCTCTACGTCAGATTGCGGACAACTCCGGCGTTGAAGGCACTGTTGTGGTCGAAAAAGTCCGCCACTCTGATTTCAACATCGGCTACAACGCGCTCACCGATGTGTATGAAGACCTGATTGCAGCAGGGATTGTCGATCCGGCTAAAGTGGTGCGCTCTGCGATCCAGGATGCAGCGTCGATCGCAGGCATGGTGCTCACCACCGAAGCGCTAGTCGTTGAGAAGCCTGAACCCAAAGGCGCTGGCGGTGGTGCTCCTGATATGGGCGGCATGGGCGGCATGGGCGGCATGGGCGGCATGGGTGGTATGGGTGGCATGGGCGGCATGGGCATGATGTAGTCCATCCGCTTTAAAAACCTTCGTTTTACGAATAAAAAAGCAGCTATTCATTAGCTGCTTTTTGTTTGCGTTTCCGTGTTGGCTACTTCTATAGCAGTGTCTTATCGCGATTCGCACGATCATGTCGCTAATTCTCGTAGTTTAGCGACCCTTGCGAGACACAAAAAACGATCGAGCCTAGAATAGGCAAAGCTTTCAGAGATAGGGTTTTACTAGAGAGAGCATTTTTGACTTTATAAAACAACACGCGCTCAAGCTTGTCCCTTGAGCGCAGGACAGCTATCAATTTAGTTGTCCTGCTGCTTTTATCTGGTAGGTGCAGAAGTTTGCAGACCTCTGCCTCTTTCATCCTTCTCGATCAATAAAATTGTAGCGAAATTAGTCCTATCTATTCAAAATTCAAACGTGATACTGTCGCTGCGTGTGCATGATTGATCTCCGCATGGACTTTCATTCCATCTCACACCAGATTAGTCATACATACTCCTTCCTGACGCATTTTTCATTCCGTCTCACGCCAAACTTGTCATTGCGACTTAATCCAGAACTTTCAGCCATCATTCACGGTTTTAGTCCTTTCATTCCATCCCACGCTAAATTGGTCATTGCGACGGGATCGGTTTCGAGACGCTGGAATTCAAAGGCGACCTTTCATTCGGTCTCACGCCAAATTGGTCATTGCAACCAGGAAGCCCTGTTGAATTTGTGTCACGTCTCAAAACTTTCATTCCGTCTCACGCCAAGTTGGTCATTGCAACATTCTTTTGCCTCTTCTTTTGTCAAGAAAAAATGGCGTTTCATTCCGTCTCACGCCAAATTGGTCATTGCAACCCTTGACAACTAAAACCCTTGATTTGTAACAGTTTCAAGCTTTATTTTGGCAAAGCTCCTCTCTCGTATCACCTTTACCCTTCTGTACAAAGGTATGTGAACAAGAGAGATTGTGAAACCCACAGCCACTCAGGAATTAGAAATTGGCAAAGGTACCAGGAATATAACTCCCGCTCCCGTTTGCCAAAATATCGAGAAGAATTCGTAGCCACCTTGGAGAACCAAGCCCTACCCTTAACAAATCAGAAGAACTGCTCTGCTAAAGGCGTTTAGATCCTTGCGGATCATACTCACTTATCTGGGTTGCACAGACTATGATTGAAGTAGGTCGTGAACCTGTGTCCCTTTCTCTCCGCTGGTGAAAATAGCTTTGTAGTAGATCGTATCCCTCCTTTGAAATACTGCTAGCATTCCAAATCGCTAGGATTTTACGGCGCATTGTATCTACAACAGTAACGACTAAGTGTTTATCGAGATCCAGAAGAACACCGACAAAGATATTGGGAACACCTTCATAAAGTGGGCGATCGGGACGATCGAACAAGAGGGAATTTTGTAGGCAGTCTAGCTTTGGACGCGGTTTTGCCAGATCATCTTGAAGCTCCTGAATTGCCTTTGTCAGAGATCTCATCTTTTTGGACTGGGCTTTACTTCTGAGGGCTTCGGGTACTTCCTCTATGCTCTGTAAAAGTTGCTGCTTTTCCTCTAATTCTTCTTGTTTCTTTCTCAACTTCTCCAATTGAGGCTCCAGTTTGCGCTGGCGAACCTTCTCTAAGCCCTGCTTGGATAGAGAATCGGGGTAGTGCCCTTACGTAAAGGACAGAGAAAAAAGCCTAATTCTGAGAGCTTTATCTAGCAAGCCTTCTAAAAATGGCGATTATTCTTCATCCTTTAAGAAATAGAGCTACCCTGGAGGTATTCACTCAGGCAGTCGAGGCTAGAGTTCCAGCCAGCAATAACGCCCATTTCTTCGTGTTTGCGGCGATCGCTCACCGTCTCATGCATAACCTGAATTGTCAGCTTCGTCTTTCCACCTAAATCTTCAAATAGGACGGTGACAACCATTCCCTGAGGTAGGTCTGCATCCAGCACTTGCTCAATGCCCTCGCCAAATTCATCAGTCGTCACAATTCGTTCGGGCGGAACAATTTCACGAAATACTCCTTCTGATGGATACTCGGTGCCATCAGTACCGATCATCACATAGCGCCAGTGTCCGAGCGGGCGAAAATCCAGTTCCTCGACACGAGTCGTGAAGCCTGCGGGACCAAACCACTGCTCAATATGCTTGGGTTCTGTCCAGGCTTTAAACACAAGTTCACGAGGTGCATTGAAGATACGAGTGATAATGATTTCGCGATCGGATTGATTTGTGGTGGAATGATCGTGTTCCCACATAAGACTCCTACTTGCAATAAAGCAATGACGATTGTTGATTTGGCTAACGGATACCGTCCGCTGCACGCTCGATCGTGGCAATATCGAGCTTGACCATTTGCATCATCGCCTCTTGGGCACGTCGAGCACGGTCTGTGTCGGGGTCATTGAGTAATTCGATCATCCGCTTGGGTACGATCTGCCAGGAAAACCCCCAACGATCTTTGACCCAGCCACAGGCGACTTCCGCTCCACCCTCTGCGATCGCAGTCCATAGGCGATCGACTTCAGGCTGATCATCACAATGGATTTGAAACGACACGGCTTCAGTGAACGGAAACTGCGAGCCGCCGTTTAGCCCCACATATTGCGCACCAGCCAAAGTAAATTCGACCGTCAAGACCATTCCGGCGGGACCACTCGGCGTGTCAGCGGGAGACTTCAAAATCCGGTCGATGCGCGAACCTGGCAGCAGCGAGACATAGAACTCAGCCGCTTCTTCGGCGTTGCCGTCGAACCATAAACAAGGGACGATTTTTTGCATAACGTCTTCTCCTATTTCTTTGCAAGTCCTTTAATTTCTCTGCTCTGGGCTGGGTTCCATGTATACCCACTCCCAAATGTGCCCATCTAAGTCCTGAAAGCCGTGTCCATACATAAATCCATGATCTTCAGGTTCTTTGTACGTATTGCCACCTGCTGCAACGGCTGTTTTCACCATTTCATCCACAGCGGCTCGACTTTCCCTAGACAAGCAAATGAGCACTTCAGTACTTTTCGTTGCATCACAGATTGCATTCGGTGTAAATGTTTTGAATCTGTCGTGCATCAATAGCATCACAAAGATATTGTCATCCACAATCATGCAAGTTGTTGTTTCATCTGTAAACTCAGGATTGAATTTGAAGCCGAGTTGTGTGAAGAACTGCACTGATTGATCAAGCGCTTTCACAGGTAAATTCACAAAAATCTGAGTTGTCATAACTTCTCCTTTCGACTAGCGATCGCTCCTTTTCTCCTCTATCTGTAATTCCTGGAGATACTGATCCAGGCGATCGAAACGTTGTTCCCAGAATTGGCAATAGTGTTCCAGCCAGTTTGCGACATCCTTCAGCGGTTCTGGATTAAGTTGGCAGGGTCGCCATTGGGCATCTCGGCTGCGGGTAATCAGGTGAGCACGTTCCAGAACTTTGAGATGTTTGGAGATGGCAGGCAGGCTGATCTCAAAGGGTTCAGCAAGTTCTGTGACGGTGGCTTCTCCTTGTACAAGTTGTGCCAGAATTGCCCGACGGGTGGGGTCAGCCAGGGCAGATAGAGTAACACTCAGTTGATCAGTGGACATTTAACCCAAGAGTATTTAACCGCGCAGTTAATTAACCACTAGGTTAATTGTACTACTCTGCTCTGTCAAGGGCAATCTTCATTGTTTTGATGAACTTTTGTATTGAAGTTCTATTTCAAAGGGATAACCGTAAATAATGCCGCTGCTGCCAGTGCTGCGATCGTCCGTACATGGTTCCAGAAAGTCCAATCGTTCAGGTATTTTGCCCAGAGAGTTGCGCCTTCTGGGCTGTCGGGTTTCGCGAGTGCCGAAGGCAGGTCAGAGACCAACGCCAGGGCATCATTGAGCGTTACATTGCAGGCGATCGTCACGCCGATTGTGCCAACAAGATAGAGCAGGTACCAACGAGTAAGGAGACAGCACCCGATTGCTGCCATTTGAGCAGAACGGAAACTGCTAGAACGAGACAAGCGAAAGCCGTTCCAAACAGGGCAATCATGAACAACGGATTAATCGCCGTAATATTGATCGATTGCATTGCGGCAATCCCTTGAGATGGCTGAAGTCGAGCTAGCGCAGGCATGACAAACGTGGAGAAGGCGAAGAAGACTCCTGCCATCAACCCGCAGCCGAGTGCGGCGACAAGCATTAAGAGGAAGCGCAAATTGTTAGCAGTTGCCATAAGCCTCCTATGGATTAATGTCAGTTTGACGGACTAGCCTATGTTGCATAGAGGCAGTCTATTAACCTTAGACTGCCTGTTTTAACGTCTAAACCACTGTCGAATCACCTGTCCTTTCCACATCCAAAGTCCAGATAGGAGTATATTCATGAGCATCTGCATCAGAACTTGAAATTGAGTGACTTGAGCGCGATCGCCCAACTCAGTCCCTACCATTTTCTGCGTCTATTCAAGCAGCAAATGAAAGTAACACCCCACCAGTACATTTTGCGATGCCGGGTTGAGCAGGCAAAACATTTGCTGCAACACAGTCAACTTAGTCTTGCCGAGATCGCGGTCAGGGTTGGATTTTGTGACCAGAGTCATCTAACGCGGAGCTTTAAGCACATCTTTGGCGTGACTCCGAACCAGTTTCTGAAATCCTGACGCTCGACTCGTGATTTCTTCCTGGATAGCTCCACGATTTGCTCTGATAGTGCGATCGCAAGATTATCCAAAAACTCCGCAACTTCTTTCTAGAGGTTTCCATTGCCAGTTTTTTAAGCTGTTTAGAAATAGAACTGGGACGAGATCATGCACATTCAAGAAAATGAAATCTTCATTCCCGCTCCTGATGGACAAATGCCTGCCGTACTGTTTGTTCCGGAGAAACTCGACCGCAAACCTGCGATTCTACTTCTCATGGAGGCATTTGGCGTAACACCCCACATTCGTGATGTGGCGAAACGAATTGCCCAGGAAGGATACGTCGTCCTCACGCCCGATCTTTACTACCGTGAATTGCCCAACAACACGTTTGGCTATGATAAGGTTGAGCAGGCAATGGCAATGATGTGGCGCTTAGATTTTGGTCAGTCAATGGAAAACGACCTTCGAGCCGCCTTAACGTTCTTGAAGACTCAACCGAATGTGAACGCTAAACACATTGGGGTTACAGGTTTTTGTTTGGGTGGCGGCTTAACCTTTTTTACCGCTTGCAGATTGTCCAGTGAAATCGCAGCAGCAGCCCCGTTCTACGGCATGGTTCTGGACGAGTGGATTGATGCGGTGAAGGAGATTACTGTGCCGGTGCTGTTGTTTTTTGGAAGGCGTGATGTCTTTATCTCGGGCGATCGCATCCAGCAAATCGACGATCGCTTCCGGGAGCTAGACAAAGACTACACCCTAACAGTTTACCCTGAAGCAGGACATGGATTTTTCTGCAATGAGCGATCGGATTACCATCCTTCAGCCGCAGCAGACGCTTGGCAAAAACTCACTCAGTTCTTTCAACAACATCTAATCAATTGAGGTGGCTCTGGAAACAACACGATTAACAATCCCTACATCATGAACCCGTATTGAGCCGTGATTTTATAATCGCGCGGGCTTTTTCTGGATGTGGCAACATCTGCTTGCTGTGGATCAGAAATGCCACTGCCAAAGCAACAGGCTGCGTACAAGTGAAAGCTGGAATTTGCAGACCCGACGAAGTGATCACGGTCAGCTACTGGCGTTCAGAACAGGACTTAAAACAGTTCTTCCAAGGGGAACCCCATCGGCAGATGATGCAATTTGTGATGAAACATCCCAATAGCCTTTGTTTGTATAACGAGACTTATCGACCCCGACACAGCGGTAAATACAGCCATGAACCCCTTACCCAAGCTTGGCAAGATAAGAGGTACAATCCAAACTCCCGCATCAACTCCCGCTTGTGCGTTTTTTGAGCTAATGGAGGAAGAATTATGGTTTGGCTAGAAGTGACTCAGGGCAGCCAAATTTGGGTCTATGAATACGTAGCAAGACGTTGCCGAAATCGACGCAAAAGGAGAGATCACCGCACTGATGCTCTCCATGCTGGACACGATTTGGGGCAAGCTTGTTATCCCGATGCGATTCCTTACGCTTCCCTGGAATGCTCCTTTTTACTCAAAGCTAGGGTTTTGCGCTGTTGACGAAACTGAACTGACGACTGGTTTTCAACAAATTAGGCTCAAAGAAATGGCAGCCGGATTACCGATCGTCGATCGAGTCATTACGCAGTGTGTCCTTCCGCCGCCTGATCATCCTGTTACACCAAAATGAGAAATAATGGCTGCTACATTGCTTGATTAGCTATCTTCACATTTGAAGATCGATCACAGGAATTTGACAGTGCCACAAGAATTTGACAGCCTGGACTAGAATATTTGCCTAGCCTTGGAAAGGTGCAAGCTGTGATGACATGAAGGGAAGCTTGTTTTGTAAACCATTGAGTCAGAAAGCTCACTTAGAAAAGGAATTGACTGCTGCTCTAGACGGCGATCGCGAGTGGAGGAATGAATCTATATGTCACTACTGTCCACGCTCTGCCAATTAGAGTGCGAGCTACATCAGCCGAAGTGTCGAGGCGATCGAGAGCGCTTGATACAGTTGCTAGCTCCTGACTTCATGGAGTTCGGACGATCAGGAGCGACCTACACGCGCGACCACACTCTAATGTTGTTGCCGACTGATCCAGAACCACCACAGATCCACGCTCAAAACTTTGCTGTGAACAAACTCTCGGATTCGATCGCGTTACTCACCTACCAATCGGCTCACGTAAACCCATCGGGAGAGTTGTTCCATCACACGAACCGATCGTCGATTTGGCGGCTTGATGCGTCAGGCTGGCAAATGGTGTTTCACCAAGGCACACCCACAGCCCCTTTTGATCAATCTGCAACCCAACATAGCCTCTGAAGCGACGAACGGACTCAGGTTAAATTGAGTTGCACTATGAAGTACATAAAAGCGATCGCTAACCAGACGAGAGAACTATATAGAAGAACTAGAGAACACTACCATCTAGAGCGGCGTTCGTTTATGTGAGCAAGTCCGCCTAGATTTCTCGCCGCATTGTCTGGAATCTACTTTGGTTCCAATGTAGTCTTGCAAGTTCTACTCTTGCTTTAAGAAAGAAATGCGCTACCCCAAATTTATCAGGTTTTCTCTCTTGATCAGTTGCGCGATCTCGCTCTGGTTCGCCTGGAATTCAACGATGTTTGGAGTGCGTTTAGCGCAAAGCGCAACTGCAAAGCAATCGCAATCTGCACTCACTGCACAAGCCTCCAATTTGAGTCGAGCTTTTCAGGAACTGGGGGTGAATGGCTCGATCGTCATCTACGACAAAAACAACCAACGCTTCTACGAACACAATCCATCTCGTAATGTCACTGCCTTTTTTCCGGGTTCTACCTTCAAAATTCTGAATGCGCTGATCTCGCTGGAAACGGGGGTAATTTCAGATGATGTTGCCGTTTTAACCTGGGATGGTGTCACGCGCGAGATTCCTGCCTGGAACCGGGATACAAACTTACGACAAGCCTTCAAAGACTCTACCGTTTGGTTTTATCAAGTTCTAGCACGCAAGAACGGGCATGAGCGGATGCAGAAGTTTGTTGAGCAGGTGAGTTATGGTAACCGTCAAATTGGGGCTGCGGATCGAATTGATCGGTTCTGGCTAGAGGGTCCGTTGCAAATTACGCCGAAACAGGAAATTGAGTTCCTGCAAAAATTGGAGCGCAACGATCTGCCATTTTCACAACGCGCGATCGATCTGATCAAAGACATGATGATCATCGAGAGAACACCCGACTATACTCTGCGCGGTAAAACGGGTTGGCTCAACAGTGTGACTCCGAATATTGGCTGGATTGTCGGTTATCTAGAACAGAACAACAACGTCTATTTCTATGCCACAAGCATGGATATGGCAACGATCAAAGATGCTGGCAAACGGTTAGAACTGACTCGCCGCAGTCTCCAAAACCTGGGACTCCTTTAACTAAAATCATGATCACCTTACGCACTGCTACGATCGCTGACCTGACACTCCTGCAACATTGGGATGAGCAACCCCATGTGATTGCCTCAGACCCGAATGATGACTGGCATTGGGAGGAAGAACTCGATCGCACTCCAGATTGGCGCGAACAATTGATTGCTGAACTCGATGGGCGGGCGATCGGATTTATGCAAATCATTGATCCGGCACGAGAAGAAAGCCACTACTGGGGAGAGGTTGCAGACAACCTTCGTGCCATTGATATTTGGATTGGTGAAGCGACTGATTTAGGCAAAGGCTATGGCACAAAAATGATGCGGCTTGCCCTGGACAGATGTTTTGCTGATCCGACTGTAGCGGCTGTGCTGGTTGATCCACTGGTCAGCAATACTCGCGTTCACCCCTTCTACGAACGATTGGGTTTTCAATGTATTGATCGCCGCCAATTTGATGACGATGATTGCTTTGTGTATCGCCTGAATCGAGAAGACTGGCATCCTGAAACTGTCGAATTTAGAGGATGAGTCATGGACACCAAAAGTCGTGGGCTGGGGCTGGTAGACGGCTCAGTACATTGTCAAGTTTCGCTTCGTCAATGTTCTTCCTGAGTGCTACGGCAACGGCTTGAATGGCTATCTCAGGGGCAAAGTTATGATCTGCCCGCAACCCCTGAACTTCTTGAGTCATTTCTATGCGGTCGGCAAAACTACGACGCGGCTCACTGGTATCCCAGTTCGCAACAAATATGGCTCGCAGAACGGGTGGAAGAACCCCAGCAAAGTGAATTGCTTCTGGAAGTGTGAGCCGCCGCCGAAAGGTTTGCAGAACGCCTTGCACCATCGTGTAAGTTTGATTGGTTGTGATTAGACCAGAGGCTTCACGGGCATCCAACAGAAATTTTTCAAATTCAATCGCAGCTCGTTGATATTCAGCTGGCATCGGCATACTTGTTAGTTCCCATTTAATGAGCGATACCTTCATAGCCATCTCTGGCTTTACTACCGAACTGCAACTTTATGCAGCTTCTAGTCAATTTTGAACACTACTGAATCTGCTGCCACTCATTGACACAACTCAACACAGAGGTTTCCCTAAGTAGTTCAAGCCAATTTGGTAGTTTCTCTTCATACGCCTTTCGATAGCTTTTGGCTTGCAACTGATTCTGAACAAATGCTTCAACAGAGGATTCGCACCATCGCTCATACAGGGTGAATCGATTCGCATCCTGCGTGTCTTGGTGCATATAACAGGTCACGAAGGTGTTTTCCTTCGCCATGTGATTAATTACCTCTACGACCGCATCCTTCCACTCTTGTACGCAGTCAGGTTTGACTTGAAACTGAACATAAAATACTAAGTCACGATCGGGCATAATTTTCTCCTATAGATTTCCATCCTTGTGCAACCAAAGCTTTTAGGGCAACTTGAGCGTTGGCGATCGCCTGATTCCGAGCATCATCCCCCAGGGCAAGACTATCGGTGTAAACAAAGTCAGGGTAGCAATGCATAGTAATGGTAAACTGATAAACCAGAATTTCCAACCATTGCAAGCGATTCGATGAACTGCCCCAAGTGCCAATCGACTCAAGTGATCAAGTACGGGCATACTCATTACGGCAAACCACGATTCCAGTGTCGAGACTGTGGGCGGCAGTTTGTAGCGGATGCAACCCGACAACCGATTGATGAGGCAACGCGTCAATTAATTGATCAGTTGTTGCTTAAACGCTTGGCACTAGCAGCGATCGCGCGAGTCACAGGTGTGTCTGAGCGATGGTTACAACTGTACGTCAATCAGAACTTTTACCAGACTCCCCAAACCATCGAAGTCACCCCAAAAAACCGGGTCGGTTGACCATTCAACTCGACGAGATGTGGTCGTTTGTTGGCTCTAAAGCGAACAAGCAATGGATCTGGTTGGCAATTGATGCCGATAGCCGTGAGATGGTTGGAGTCTTCGTGGGTGATCGCTCTCGACAGGGCGCAAAGGGACTTTGGCAATCCCTACCAGCAGTGTACCGCCAGTGCGCGCTTGGCTACACCGATTTTTGGGAGGCGTATGAGCAGATCCTACCGAGCAAACGACATCGGGCGGTGGGCAAAGAAACTGGCAAAACCAGCTATATTGAGCGCTTCAACAATACCTTGCGGCAGCGGGTCGGGCGCTTGGTGCGTCAAACCTTGTCGTTCTCCAAGAAGTTGAGTAACCACATTGGGGCAATTTGGTATTTTGTGCATCATTACAATGCCTCTCTTCGTTCTTGACCATTACTATTCAGCACTACCGCTTTCCTCCTTAGCCATGAGTGTCCACCATTGCCAATGGAGGAAATTTCTAGACGACTGGAGATTCATAGAAGGACGATCTTTAGGCTCTTTCCAGAACTGTGTCAGGCGATTTCTGCCAAGTACGATAAATTCAAAAAGGTCTGTCATCGTCAAGCCATTGAGCAGACTCGCCAGGAAGTCAAGCAGGCTGTTCTAAAACTTTACAGTGAGGGCTTGTAGCCATCTGAAGAACGGGTGGCTCAACTTATCAGTAAACCTGGTTACTTACGATATAAACAGGTACGTGCAGCCATAGAAGAGGCAAAGCTGGACTCTAGCACCGAAAGCAAAAATTTAGGTATGAGTTAGTTTTGCTGCTGTTAGCCTCACCTAAGACGACTGGCTATTCATCCGTAGTAGGAGAGCTTTAGTCAGATAACTCTAAGGCTAAAGGGCTTTAAGCATAATCTTTTAGCCCCTCGGAGGTGTTGAAGGAAATGATAAGGTAGTCTTATAGTACAGCCGAATTCATTGTTTGGAGTAGCAGAAACTTTTACAAGCATTAAGTGACCACGAGCAGTTACAAGCATTAAGTGGCAATTGTGGCAATTAATGCTTGTTGTCCCACCAGAAACCAGAACTGCTGACATCGCTCTACAATGGAGCTAAGCGGATTCGAACCGCTGACCCTCTCAATGCCATTGAGATGCGCTACCAACTGCGCTATAGCCCCTGATGCATTCTTCATAATGCCTCAGTAATCGTAATCCGTCAAGCAGCCTTTCAACGTGAGTAGTGCTCCTTCGTAAAGGGTAGAGGGAAGTAGGCAGTAATCGTTCTTTTCAGCGCCTATGTCAACCATCCCTTTATCCGCTTTCCTAACTGTGGCTCCGATGGCAGCATGAAAAAATGGCACCGCACAGTGGGGCAACCAAAACTATAAAGACCGTGCTTGTGGTCGCCCATTGGTTGAGTAGCCCCAATGAAAGTGCCAGGAACCAAACAGTGTGCGCTGCTTGACCGCTTTTGCATGACGACAACATACTGATACTGTGGCATTGAGCTGGTGATTGAGGGAGCCTTGTTTCTCTCTATCTTTACCAAACAAGACAACCCAGCGTGATTAAGTAGCTAGGTGGAATTAAACGTAGGATGTGTTGGGCGTAGCCATAACGCATCAGAACCTTGAGCAGCATAGGTTACGCTTCACTTTTCTTGAATGCCGAAGGCTATACCAATCCGACGCAGATTTTGTATTTAATTGAACTTTCCTACTCAGGTATTTTCAACTGATCATTCCGCTTTGTATGGGGCGGTAGTCTCCTGCTAGTTGTCATACACTACTAGCCACCAAGGTATGTGAGACGTGAGTAGTACCGACGCTTAGTGTGTCTTTCACAGGTCAAGGCACAGTGAGCGAGGAGGTTTTGTGAGTAAGCAGATGCTGTGATAGGAGTTTCATGCCCATATCGACGAGTAGCTCTAGCGAGACGTGAGATCGATCGATTAAATCCACAGCTCACTAAAACAAACTTTGCGTGAAGCAGCATTGAACAATGGGTTTGAGCAGTGGGTTTAAGCCCCTTAACTTACAGTAGTTAGTCCTGTGCAGGCTCAGATCGAATTGGCATAACCAGCGTTTTGTTACCTGGCTAACAGGAACTTTTTACAAAACCTTTATATTATTGGCTTCATAAAGATAAATCTATTCTCTGTTAAAGAAGCGTATTTTAATTATTGTCTGTCAATAAACAACTTCATGCCACATGGGGATTAGCTGCCCGTTTGCGGTATCGGTAAGATCTGGGGTTCTGCCATGCTTTTGATTCGAGAAATCGTCCAACATGCTTTTATAACTGGCTGCCTGACGATCGAGGCAGAAAACCAATTGCGTCAGCTCTTACGAACTAAGTATGATGCCAAAGACTTAAAGGCGTTTATGCTACTGCAACAAGCAGCAATGTCTGGCTCTGTCCGGCAGGAATCGCGTGAACGGGACGATCGCGTCATGGCATGAACAACGAAGCAGAGCATTACATCAATGCTCTGCTTCACAGTCATCAGCTTACAGATCTTCAGTGAGACAGTTACGACGCGATCGCGGGTGTGCGTCGCTCAAGGCTTACTTCTCGCACGGGTGGCTCTTCAGGATTCTGCATCAAAAAGACGAGCAGTGGGTTACTTTGCAAATCGCGTCGCAACGTCCGCTGGATTTCGCGGTCGATCTGAGTTTGCAGTCCTACCCAGTCGATCTCAAGCTGTCCATCATGACCAACTGGACGGGCAAATTCATGCCAGCGATCGCGCAGGACGGTATCAATCGCAGTTTCGATAGCGGTTTGGAGCTTAGATCGCTCTAGCGATGTCACCACACCGCTCAGGTGAATTTGAGGCTTCGCCATCAGTGCTCCTGTCCAGCCGATCGCAGCAGCGACGGTCACAATGCCATCACCTGCTAGTTGCTGGCGTTCACGCAGCACTTTGCTGTTTACCACACCAGAGCGAGATGTATCCACAAGCTCAATGCCCGACGGCACTTTACCTGCAATCCGCATTGAGGTTGCAGTCAGCTCAACTACATCTCCGTTGTCAATAATCACCATGTTCTCAGCAGGTACGCCCACACTTTGAGCCGTCTGAGAATGCTTCACCAGCATTCGGTGTTCACCGTGGACAGGCAGAAAGAATTTGGGTCGGGTTAAGCCAAGCATAAGTTTTTGGTCTTCCTGGCAACCGTGTCCAGAAACGTGGATGCCATGCTCCTTGCCGTAGATCACCTTGGCACCCTTCATCATGAGCCGATCGATCGTGTTAACAACGGCGATCGTATTGCCAGGAATCGGATTCGCCGAAAAGACAACCGTGTCGCCCTCACGGATTTTAACCTGACGATGGTCGCCATTCGAGATGCGAGTCATCGCTGACATCGGCTCACCCTGCGAACCAGTGGTAAGAATCAAAACGTGTTCGTCCGCTAGTTTTTGGAGTACTTGCAGCGGCTGAAACAAGCTGTCTTCGCACTTGATATAACCCAGGGTACGAGCATGAGCAATAAGGTTCAGCATCGATCGCCCGACGACCGAAACCACACGCCCATTCTTCTTTGCCAGATCCAGAATCATGTTGATGCGGTGGACTGACGATGCAAACGTTGTGACTAGCAAACGCCCCTTCGCCTGAGCAAAAATGCGATCGAGGTTGGGATACACCGATCGCTCGGAAGGGGTACTGCCTGGAATTTCTGAGTTGGTCGAGTCGCTGATCAGGCACTGAACGCCTTTTTCGCCATATTCTGCCAATCGTTGAAAGTCAAAGTACTCGCCATCAACAGGCGTGTGATCAACTTTAAAGTCGCCTGTATGAATGACCACACCGACTGGGGTACGAATGGCAACGGTGAAGCTATCTGCCATTGAGTGCGTATTGCGGATAAACTCCACAAAAAACGATTTGCCGAGGCGAACCGTTTCACGCGGTCCAACAGTGCGCAGTTCCGTCCGCTTGGTCACGCCTGCCTCGCTCAGCTTATCTTTGAGCAACGCCATTGCTAGGCGAGGACCGTAGATGATAGGAATTTCAAATTGCTTGAGGTGAAAAGCAATACCGCCAATATGGTCTTCGTGACCATGCGTGACGATCATGCCCTTAATTTTGTGACGATTTTCCCGCAGATAGGTCATGTCTGGCAGGACGATGTTCACCCCATGCATCCCATCTGTCGGGAATGCAAGCCCTGCATCAAGCAAAATAATTTCGTCATTAATTTCAAAGACGCAGGTGTTTTTGCCGATTTCATGCAAGCCACCAAGGGGGATGATTTTCAGCGCGGGTGAAGTATTGTTTTGAGTCATTGGCATCCTTATCGAACGTGTAGAGAGTAAAGAAAATTGGTTGGTTGAGAATAGTTGAAGCGGTTACAGCCAACCGCTCGATTCAGTTGTCGAGCGGTTGGAAACCTGCAAGTAGGAGCGCTGGGGTGGCTAACCAACGTCAGTGTGCAAAAGCTGTATGAATCAGCAAGCACTGTACGATCGCCAGCTACTTAACGTCCTCGGCACAAACCTTGTACAGGTAGTGAGCGTATTCAGTTGTCTAGAAACTTTATGGGCTGTAGATGCCTAGAGTAGAGCCAGACGTTTCATCACTGACGTTAAGGTAGTCGTCAAATCAGTTGAAGAATCTGCCAGCGGGGGACGGGTAGAGCCGACTTGCCAACCCTGTAGTCTCAGTGCTGCCTTAATTGGAATCGGATTAGCAGTCACAAACAAAGCTTTAAATAAAGGAAAAAGCTCAATATGAATCTTGGTAGCGACTTGATGCTGACCCGCTTCAAATGCCTGAATCATTTGTTGAAGCTGTAAACCCACCAAGTGACTGGCAACACTAACGATACCTTTTCCACCGATCGCTAGCAGTGGCAATGTGATGGAGTCATCTCCAGAGTAGAGTGCAAATTCGGGTGGTGTCAAACGTTGAATTTCACTCGCCTGATCAAGATTCCCCGTTGACTCTTTGATCGCAACAATGTTCTCGATCGTAGCAAGGCGACCGACTGTTTCAGCCTGCATGTTCTGCCCGGTGCGCCCCGGTACGTTGTAGAGCATCATCGGCAGTTCAGGCGCAGCTTCCGCGATCGCCTTAAAGTGCTGATAAAGCCCTTCTTGAGGAGGCTTGTTGTAGTAGGGAACGACTTGTAAAGAACCATCTAATCCTAGTTTAGCTGCTTTTTGGGTTGCTGCGATCGCTTCTCGCGTCGAGTTTGAGCCAGTACCTGCGATCACTTTTGCTTTGCCTGCTACCGTCCGCTGCACCACCTGGAAAAGTTCGTACTCCTCATCCCAGGTTAGGGTGGGCGATTCTCCCGTCGTGCCACAGACGACAAGGGTATCGGTGCCATGCTCAGCGAGATGGTACGCCAACTTCTCGGCGATCGCAAAGTCTACTCTGCCATCGTCTTTGAATGGCGTGACCATTGCAGTTAAAACACGTCCAAAATTCACCACACGGTTACGGTTGCTAGTTGTTGGTTTTTAGTTGTTGGCTGCGGAGCTTTTAGCCACATCGTTTAGTCTTTCATGGGAGGCAGGCTTCAACACGAGGGTACAAGCGCTGCTTACTAGCTAATCGCTAACGGCTCTAATTTGCAAGAGCGATCGACGGTTGAATCAGATTTTGCTGTGCCAATAGTTCGGCAATCTGTATCGCATTGAGCGCTGCGCCCTTACGAATCTGGTCGCCGCAGAGCCAAAGTTCCAATCCTTTAGGATGAGAGAGATCCTGACGGATGCGTCCAACGAGTACGTTGTCTTTACCACTGGCATCGATCGGCATCGGAAAGTAGTTTGCCTTCCAGTCTTCTACCAGCGTTACACCCGGAGCATGACTCAGAACGCTCCGCGCGTGCGCCACATCAAACGGGTGTTCAAATTCCAGATTAAGCGCTTCAGAGTGTGCCCGCAATACGGGAACCCGTATGCAAGTCGCCGTTATCCGCAAATCGGGTGTCCCGAAAATTTTGCGCGTTTCGTTGACCATCTTCATTTCTTCTTCACAGTATCCCTGCTCGTCAAGCGCGGAGTTATGCGGGAACAGGTTGAATGCTAACGGATAGGGAAACAGCTCTGCCACTGGCTCTTGCCCCTGCAAAATTGCCTGAGCCTGAGTTTTCACCTCTGCCATTGCTCGCGCCCCAGCACCACTGGCAGACTGATAGGTTGCTGCAACGATGCGTCGAATGGGCTGTACCTGGTGCAGGGGGTAAACCGCAACTGCCATCAAAATTGTCGTGCAGTTGGGGTTGGCGATGAGTCCTCGGTGAGTAGCTGCCGCCTGAGGGTTCACCTCTGGCACCACTAGCGGGACGGTTGGATCCATCCGAAAGGCGCTGGAATTGTCAATAAATACTGCTCCAGCAGCGATCGCAGTTGCCACCCACGCCTTCGACACCGACGCACCCGCCGATGCCAGTACCAGATCGACGTTTTTAAAGCTTTTGTCCTCAACCGCTTCGATGGGCAGAGGTTCACCTTTAAACGAAAGCGTTTGCCCTGCCGATCGTGCCGATGCCAGTAATTTCAAGCTTGCGATCGGAAAGTCTCGCTGCTCAAGCAGTGCCAACAGCTCTGTACCGACTGCGCCTGTCGCCCCTAAAATAGCGACTCGATAGGGATGAACCAACGTACTCTCCTCCAGACAATAAGTATGAAAAGGCGAAATTTTAAAGAGGGGTGAGGTTAAAACGCTTAGTAGAAGCTATTTATTGTCCCTTCTTCCTGAAATGCTCGGCAGCAAAGACTTTCCAGCTCAATTTAGAAGTTCAGCTTCTCTACTCTTAGCGTTGTAAATCTTACCCACGTCATAAGTTCAGCATACGCTCTCAGGGAATGCCAGAGTTCTAACGAAATTTTTCGTAAACCCAACGTTAAGCCCGATCTTTAAGATTCGCTTACATTAATGAGCAACCGTCAAGCAGGATCAGTTACGATTACGTATTGCGGCGATGCAGTGAATGCGATCGCCACCTTGGACTGTCTGTTAATCAGACCGTTGAGTGAGTGATTCTACGCCCCTTGAGCGGCTCGTCAGGCTGTTAACCCACTAAAGTAAGTGTCTGTAGCGAATATACCGATGAAAGTTACCCAGGAAAAGCTTCCCGCCAGTCAGATTGGCTTGGAAATCGAAATTACGCCGGAAATGTCTCAAAAGGCTTACGAGCAGGTCATTCAGAAGTTTACCCGCTCAGCCAATATTCCTGGGTTTCGTAAGGGCAAAGTGCCACGACAGGTGTTGATTCAGCGCTTTGGCTCGGTGCAACTCAAAGCGACCGCGTTAGAAGAACTCATCGACGAGACGTTAAAGCAGGCGATCGAGCAAGAAAAAATTGACGCACTGGGTAACTTTCAACTGCGATCGTCGTTTGATGACTTGGTAAGCCAGTTTGTGCCCGGTTCAGCACTCACGTTTTCCGCCTCTGTTGACGTGCAGCCAGACGTAGCGCTGGCTCAGTACACTGGCTTTCAACTTCAAGCAGAAGAAGTAAAGCCTGATGCTGAACAGGTAGACAAAGTGTTGCTGCAATACCAAGAGCAAACCGCGACCTTGATCCCAGTTGAAGGACGCGCTGCCCAACTAGGCGACACGACCATCGTGGACTACAAAGGCGTACTGGTGGCTGATGACCCGGAAGCCGAAGCCGAACCCTTTCCCGGCGGTGAAGCCGAAGACTTTCAGGTCGAGCTGACGGAAGGAAAGTTCATTGAAGGCTTTATCGACGGCATTGTGGGAATGACACCGGGTGAAACGAAAGATGTTTCTGTACCTTTCCCGGACGACTATCCACAAGAAACGCTGGCGGGTCGGGCAGCCCGCTTTACCATCACTCTGAAAGAGATCAAGGAAAAGGAGCTACCTGACCTTGACGATGACTTTGCTCAAGAGGTGAGTGAGTTTGAAACGCTGACAGAGCTGCGATCGTCCCTGGAAACCCGCTACAACGAAGAAGCCGATGCAAAAACAACGGCAAACAAAGAGCAGGCAATTCTGGATGAACTGCTCAAGCACATTGAGGTTGAGCTGCCAGAAACGCTCGTCGAACGGGAATCAACCTACCTCCTGAACCAGACAGCAGCGCAACTGCAAAACCAGGGCATTGATGTCAAACGCCTGTTCAATCAAGAAACCGTTGCGATGCTCAAAGAGCGATCGCGCCCTGAAGCAATTGATCGCATCAAACGCACACTGGCACTGGGTGAAGTCGCCAAACGCGAGTCTCTTAAGGTTGAACCTGAAGAAATTAGTGTAAAAGTCACTGAACTGCTGGCAGAGTTGGGCGATCGTGAGATTGACCCCGATCGGCTCCAGGCAGTAGTCGCCGAGGATCTGCTGAAAGAGAAAATTGTTGACTGGCTGATTGAACGATCGACGATCGAGCTTGTGCCCGAAGGGACATTAGCAAAACCGGAAGCGGCGGAAGGAGGGGAGGCTGAGGAAGCAGAGGAGACTCTAGCAGCGACCGTTGAAACTGACGCGACAGACGCTAATACGGTAGATGTCACCGCATCGGTCGTTGAACCAACAACAGAGACTGAACCATCTAGGGATTCTACTTCTGACGCTCCAGCGATCGCGGCTGATGCCGAAGCCGATCCTGAACTCGCTGAATCGGCTGAGGCTGCCGAAACTGAAAAGCCGAAAAAACCGCGTAAAACGGCAAAGACAAAAGCAGAGTCACCAGACGAATAACATTTTGTCTATCTCTATCTGAAAAAGTTGAAAACCTCGGAGTTTAAGCAACTACATTGGTGACTATGCTTGATACTTGGTTAAACCTCCGAGGTTTGCGCCAGCCCTAACGTTTTGTCTCTATCTGTAAAGGGAATGCGTTGCGCCTTGAAATACCAGGGTTACAATAGCGGAGCATTTCACTTGGGGTGTCCACAAGTCCCTGGTTAGTTGAGGCATAATGTTTGGATATACACATGCGATTCCACCAGCGAATCGCGTCTGCTGACCCACAATCCGGTCTACAGTGATTCAGGCGATAACACCAACTATGTTTGTATCCCGCTCCGCTGACTACTCTATTAACAGCTTGAACCCCCTCGACGTTACCTCAACGGGTACTCATAACGTCGTACCAATGGTGGTTGAGCAATCTGGTCGTGGCGATCGAGCCTTCGATATCTATTCGCGTTTGCTTAGAGAACGCATCGTGTTTCTGGGCACTCCGATCGATGACACGGTTTCTGACTCGATCGTGGCTCAACTGCTGTTTCTAGAAGCTGAAGAACCAGAGAAAGATATTCAGCTCTACATCAATTCTCCTGGCGGCTCTGTTACCGCTGGCATGGCAATCTATGACACCATGCAGCAAGTTCGCTCTGATGTTGTTACCATTTGCTTTGGTCTGGCGGCGAGTATGGGTGCATTTCTGCTGGCAGCAGGTGCCCAGGGTAAGCGCATGTCTTTACCCAACTCACGCATCATGATTCACCAACCCCTGGGTGGCGCTCAAGGTCAAGCCGTCGATATCGAGATTCAGGCAAAAGAAATTCTCTACCATAAGCGCAAGCTGAGCGAACTGCTAGCGCACCATACAGGTCAACCATTGGAACGGGTAGAGATGGATACCGAGCGCGACTTTTTTATGTCTGCTGCCGAAGCCAAAGAGTACGGGTTAGTTGATCAGGTCATTTCCAGACAAAATCTTCCTAAAGCGGGAGAGGCTGTTGCTGCAGTTAATTAAGAGGCAGGTATGTCTAAATACGACTCCCATCTCAAATGTTCCTTCTGTGGTAAGTCTCAGGAGCAGGTTCGCAAACTCATAGCTGGACCAGGGGTTTACATTTGCGACGAGTGTGTCGATCTGTGCAACGAAATTCTGGATGAAGAGCTGTTTGATTCCAGTGCTGCGGCACCACAACCTGTGCCACGGCGCGAACAATCGCCTGAAAAGCGCAAAGCTCGGTCTGCAAACCTCTCTCTCGGTCAAATTCCGAAGCCCAGAGAGATCAAAAAGTACCTTGATGAGCATGTCATTGGTCAGGATGATGCTAAAAAAGTGCTTTCAGTAGCGGTCTACAACCATTACAAGCGCCTCAGCTTTATGCAGCCGAAGGGCAACGCTAAAGCAGCGTCTGAAGATCCAGTTGAACTACAAAAGTCCAACATTCTTTTGATTGGACCAACAGGCTGTGGCAAGACGCTACTAGCGCAAACCCTGGCGGAGATTTTAGATGTGCCTTTTGCCGTTGCTGACGCGACGACGCTGACGGAAGCGGGCTATGTTGGCGAGGATGTGGAGAACATTCTTTTGCGCTTGCTACAAGTCGCCGATTTAGATGTCGAAGAAGCACAGCGCGGCATCATTTACATTGATGAAATCGATAAGATTGCCCGCAAAAGCGAGAACCCATCCATCACCCGTGATGTCTCTGGTGAAGGCGTTCAGCAAGCGTTGCTGAAAATGCTAGAGGGAACAGTTGCTAATGTGCCGCCACAGGGTGGACGGAAGCATCCCTATCAGGATTGTATTCAGATCGACACCAGTAATATTCTCTTCATCTGCGGTGGCGCGTTTGTTGGATTAGACAAAGCTGTAGAACAGCGGATTGGTAAGAAATCAATGGGCTTTATCCAACCCGGAGAAGCCCAGCCGAAAGAAAAGCGGACAGCAGA
Source organism: Tildeniella sp. (assembly GCF_059505325.1). Taxonomy (NCBI): domain Bacteria; kingdom Bacillati; phylum Cyanobacteriota; class Cyanophyceae; order Oculatellales; family Oculatellaceae; genus Tildeniella; species Tildeniella sp. Next base: position 49,706 of record NZ_JCACKI010000072.1, on the reverse strand, counting down.
CGTGCTGCGTCACATGGAACCCGACGATCTGGTCAAGTTTGGCATGATTCCAGAATTTATTGGACGTGTACCTGTGATGGCAGTCGTGAATCCACTGGACGAGGATGCTCTCACCGAGATTCTGACAGAACCGCGTAATGCGCTGGTGAAGCAGTACCAAAAGCTCTTGAAGATGGACAACGTGACGCTAGAGTTTCGACAAGAGGCAATACGGGCGATCGCCCAAGAGGCGTATCGTCGCAAAACAGGCGCTCGTGCCCTCCGCAGCATCGTTGAAGAACTCATGCTGGATATCATGTACGAATTGCCATCGCGCAAAGATGTGACTCGCTGTAGCATCACCCGCGAAATGGTCGAGAAGCGATCGACCGCAGAGTTGATCATTCATCCATCTTCTTTACCAAAACCTGAATCGGCTTAGTTGCTAGTTGTTGGTTTTTAGTTGTTAGATCTAGAAACCAATAACTAAAAACTCTTGTTTTCAAATGTCTTACGCTATCGTTTGCGGCTTTAGTCACTACTACGAATGGATCACAGAGTCGGGAAGTCCAGAACCTTCTGGTAAGCCTGTGCTTGTTTTTCTGCATGGATGGGGTGGCTCTGCCCGCTATTGGGAAAGCACGGCGAGAGCGCTTTGCGATCGCTTCGACTGTCTCCTCTACGACATGCGCGGGTTCGGGCGATCGCGCTCAAATGCCAGCGAACCATCGCCGTTGGCGAACCCACCTGAAACCGCAGCCGAACTGAGCTACGAGCTAGAAACCTACGCCGACGATCTGAATGGTCTTTTGAGTGCTTTAGGGTTGCAGCGCGTTTATCTCAACGCTCACTCAATGGGTGCGTCTGTTGCAACGTTCTTTTTGAATCTGTACCCCGATCGCGTCGAGCGTGCCATTCTCACCTGTAGCGGCATTTTTGAGTACGACGAAAAAGCGTTCAATGCGTTCTATAAGTTTGGTGGCTATGTCGTCAAATTTCGCCCTCGCTGGCTGTATGGGCTGCCGTTTGTCGATCGGCTGTTTATGCAACGCTTTCTCCATCGATCGCTGCCAGGTGCGGTAAGTCGATCGTTTCTCGACGACTTTTTGATGGCGGACTACGATGCCGCGCTGGGAACAATCTTTACGTGTGTGAGTAAGAAGGCAACGGAAGTGATGCCTCAAGAGTTTGCACGGCTCACAGTGCCTACGCTGCTTGTTTCAGGCGATCGAGACATTATCATCCCCGCTGAAATGGGTCGGCAAGCGGCAGCGTTGAACGATAACATCCAGTATGTCGTCATTCCTGACACAGCTCACTTCCCAATGCTAGAGGATGCACCAACCTATCTTCAGCTTGTCCGAGAGTTTTTGGGTGTCAGCGTTCAAGCAGCGGTACTGGGTAATAGGGAGTAGGGAGTGGGGAGTAGGGAGTAGAGCGATAGAAGTCAGTTATCAGAATTAACTCAAAACTCACTTCACCCCTTGCCCCTCACCTCTGCTGGCAAAACATCGTAACTGCCGAATACTTTCAAGGTTTGTGTGTTGTCTGCGAGTTCTGCCAATGTTTTTTTAACGGCGGGTTCACGGGCATCGGCTTCCAGGTCGATGAAAAACAGGTAGTCGCCCAGCGATCGCTTCGTTGGGCGAGACTCAATTCGACTAAGGTTAATGCCCTGACTGGCAAAAACTTGCAGTGGCTTGACTAGAGAACCGGGCAAATCATGCACAGTGAAGGCTAGCGATGTATGACGACCGCCGGGAGAGGGCTGCTGGCTGAGCACCCAAAAGCGAGTGCAGTTATCGGGTTGGTCGTTAATCGCATCAGCCAGAATCGGCAGACGGTAAAGTTGAGCAGCGCGCTGAGACGCGATCGCGGCGCTCGTTAGATCTGCCTTCAGATATTGCAATGCCTCAGTCGTCGAGTTCGTAGGGATGAGATGAGCGCTGGGCAAGAAGGTTTCTAACCATTCCTGGCATTGGGCTAATGCCTGTGGATGGGAGTAAACAGTCCGAACGGTTTCCATTACCGTTGCATGAGATAGGAGTGCGTGAGCGATCGGTAAGACTAACGCCCACTGAACTTGTAAGCTACCCAACTCCCACAAACCATCCAGCGTCATAGGGACGCTACCTTCGGTAGAGTTTTCGACCGGAACCACAGCTACAGGTACCGTTCCTTCTGCAACCGCCCGCAGCGATAGAGCAATGCTGGGATAAGGGCACAGCACGGTTTCTTGCGCGGTTGTTTGCGCCAGCCAGTTTGCATACAAGAGCGCTGCGGCTTCCGCATAGGTGCCAGAGGGTCCCAGGTGGGCGATCGATACTGCCATAGCGTCTATTCCCTGAATCAGCCTGAACTAAAACTCACCATAGCAACAATTCTTCTCACACTTCTCAGACAAAAGGCATTGGTAACTCAGGAATTCTGCAAGAATAGTCTGTCATAGGGTGGAGCGTGTATCTACTTAAAATGATGTAGTTCCACTCCTTTACATTTGTTTAGAATTAGACATATCTACGTAGACAATACCTGCTATCTCTCCTTGGTTGATTAGCTATGTACACTCGCTTCACTGCCGCTCAAGCTGTCGAAATGGTAGTTTCAGAGCAGCTTGTTCCCATTCAGCACTATTTGCGTCAGCCGCAGCGAGTGGTTAATGCTTTAGCAGCATCCAGCCAAATCGAGCAGTTAGAGGACGAACGCTTTCGCCTGAAGATGCGCCCGTTAACCTTCATGGCGCTGACTGTGCAGCCGATCGTCGATTTGAGAGTTTGGGCAGAGTCAGATGGCACCGTGCATGTGCAGTCTGTTGGTTGTGAGATTAAGGGCGTTGAGTATATTAACCAACGGTTCAAGTTAAGTCTGATCGGCAAGCTGCAACCCGTTCAGTCGAATGGCATAACAATTTTAAGAGGTAAAGCAGATTTGGAGGTGCAGGTCGATATACCGATGCCGATCGCGCTGACACCAAAGCCGTTCCTTGAGGCAACTGGCAACGGCTTGCTCAAAAGCGTTCTGCTGACTGTCAAACAGCGTTTGATGCACCATTTGCTGGCAGATTATCGTGCATGGGCAGTTTCAAAGCCAGCCTTTACAACCACCGCAGCTACCCCAATTTTGCCGCACAGCCCCACTGCTTGAGGTGAGCATTCCTATTTTTGACCCTAAGCTCTAAAGCGCGAATGAGTTCTGAAGCGCGAACGTAACAAACTCAAAGGTCTAGTGTGGGATGGCAGGGTCTAAACGATCGCCGATGCCAGCGCGATGGTCCATACAATTGCAGCGCTGCTCGATGAGTTGGTGTACCGTAACCTTTATTCGCTGCTAAATCATAGTGGTGATACTTCGCTGCCAGGCGCACCATCAAAGCATCACGCCATACTTTAGCAAGGATGCTGGCAGAGGCAATCGCAATCGATCGCTGGTCTCCTTTGACAAGCGTTTGCTGTGGCACTGCCAGACCAGGAATTCGTTGGTTGCCATCGACTAAGCATAAATCTGGCGTTAATTTCAGCTTGAGCATGGCGCGCTTCATTGCTAGCAGAGACGCTTGCAGAATGTTAAGGCGATCGATTTCCCAAACAGAGGCATAGCAGATTTGATACGCTAAAGCGCCAGCGCGAATCTGGTCTGCTAAAGCAAGCCGTCGTCCTGCCGACAGAAGCTTGCTGTCAGTAACACCTGCAGCAGCAAGCACGTCAATGGCATCGACAGGCAAAACAACAGCTGCCGCTACAACAGGACCAAATAAGGCACCGCGCCCTACTTCGTCTACCCCAGCAATGATGCTTGTAGGCGGGTAGGCTTGTAGTTCACTAGGTAAGTCTAGTTGCTCTGCCCAAAGGCTGACGTTACGTGTCATGGTAAAGATTGTACGCGTAGAGACCATGCGCGCTGAGACGTTTCGCATAGCATAGATCTCTCCTCGTCATCTTTCGGCTAGGAGAGTTGATACCGGGTTGCTGCTATCACTAGGCACAGTTGGGCTATCAGTCTGATGTGACTGCCGAAGAACGACGACGGCGACGACGGGTAATCGGCGCACCGTTAGCATCAAGTTGATCACCGTTGGCATCAAGTTGATCGAGTTCCGGTGGCTCTACTGCATAAAGCTCGGCATTTGGGCTAGCTTCGGGGCTAGCTTCGACCTCAGGCTGGATGATGGAGTCTTGCTCCGGTTCCGGTTCTGTAAGAACCGTTTCGACAAACCGTTGCTTCGGCTTTAAGGGCATTCCGACGGGTTCTAACTGTGGTGTCAGAGTCATTTGTTCTGGTTCCGTTATTGCAGGCACTTCTCCTGGCAAAACAACCGAGATAATGGCTGCTTTGGGATTTTTCACTTCCTGACTGGACAGTACCAGCGGCGAAATCCCCATCCAGGCATAGATATCTTGCTCTTCTGGTGTCATTTCAACCGCAACAACTTCCGGCGGCTCTTGCGGTGCTCGTGATGTCTCACGCCTCGATCGCCCACGCCGTTCTTCCGGATAGCCAAGCTCTGGGACGCTTTCCGGTGCAACGCTTTCTGGTACGTATGTTTCGTCTAATGCGGTTCCTGGCTCATGAGCAGGCAAACCCTCCCGACTGGGCAGTAATTCTTGCGGGGTACTCTCACGACCACCGCGACCACGACCGCGACCACGAGCCGGACGCTCCGGGCGATCAGAACGACTAATGAACGGTAGGTCGGATGGCGGTGATTCCCCATCGCTCACTGGATCGAGTTTGAGCGTAGGAGCGCTGGGATAGGACGGGCTACCTGTACGAACCTCATCACCTGGGCGACGACGGCGACGGCGACGGTTGTTGCCGCCCAGTTCTTGATAGCTGGGATGGTTAAGACCAAGATCCTGCTGCACATCGTCTGAATCATCCAGATCTTCGCTGCGATCCTCCCAGGTTGGTTCCAACACGCTGGGTATGCTCGGCAACACTAAATCGCGTCCGCGCCCTCGTCCGCTGATACTGCGATCGCTGGTTCGTGAGTCTCGCAGCGATACGGCTGTCGGACGCTCCACAATTTCGCCCTCTGCCGTGTCGCCATCACCTGGTAAATGTACCAAATGTCCCAAGCCGCCGCAGGTAGGGCAAGCACGACCAAAGATTTCGTAGATATTTTTGCCCTGTCGTTTCCGCGTTAGTTCCACCAACCCGAGTTCAGTCAGTTGGGCAATCTGAGGGCGTGACTTGTCGGCTCTCAATGCCTTGTTAAAGTGTTCCAGCACCTGCAGCTGGTCGCGGCGCTGATCCATGTCAATGAAATCAACCACAATGATGCCAGCAATGTTACGCAGTCGGAGTTGACGAGCAATCTCAGTCGCCGCTTCACAGTTCGTCCAAAGCACTGTTTCGCGGGCAGTGGCAGAGCGGGTAAAGGAACCAGAGTTGACATCAATGACAGTCAAGGCTTCGGTACGCTCGATAATGACATAGCCACCAGACGGCAAATCGGTTCTCGGTTTAAGCGCCTCGCGGATCGCGGCGTTGATGCGAAAGTACTCCATAATAGGGGCACGATCGCGATGGTGATCAATCAACACACCGCGTGGCAGGTCACCGCCACCCCAGTTGGTCAACTGCTGCCTGACCCGTTTTAACCCTGTATGGGAATCCACTACAATACGATTGACATCGGCGCTATAGACATCGCGCAGCACTCGTTGAATAAAGTCATCATCCCGGTTCAGCAATGCAGGCGCACGGGTCGTCGTTGCCTCTTGTAAAACTTGTTCCCACTGCTTTTGCAGTACTTCTAAGTCTTCAATGATGGCATCTTCAGGCATATTTTCTGCTTCAGTACGCACAACAATGCCCATACCTGCTGGTTTCACCAAGATTGCCAGCGCCCGTAAGCGGTTCCGTTCGTTCTCACTACGAATGCGGCGAGAAAGATTTACCCCTTTCCCATAGGGCATGAGCACCAGGTAACGTCCTGGCAGCGAAATGTTGCCTGTCAAACGCGGTCCTTTGTTGCCCGTCGGCTCCTTCATGATTTGCACCAGCACTTTTTGCTGCGGTGCGAGCAACTCAGTAATGGAGCCAGCCATCCGACGAAGCTTCAACGGACCTAAATCGGTGACGTGGATAAAACCGTTGCGCTCGCTATCACCAATGTTGACAAACGCGGCATCAATGCCTGGTAAGACGTTTTCGACGATACCCAGATACACATCACTAACTTGATGGCTACCTGTTGCAACAATCAGCTCTTGAATCTGATCTTCCGAAAAAACTGCAGCAATGCGGTGCTGCTCCGCGATAACAATTTGCTTGGACATTCAATTTCCTCAAGGATTGACGGCAGCGGGAGAGTATAAATGAGTAGTCCTCTCGCGTTTGCTCGTATATGTATGCCACTGCATAGCGTGTAAACTCTGTGGTTACGCAGTGGGAATGAAGCTGTGCCGATTCTGAGACGAAGCCTGCTCTAGCAGCCTCAGAATGGTTAAGTATGGTAAAGACCGCTGAAGTAGCAATCAATCAAATCGGACTGCCGCCGATCTACAAGAGACGGTAGCAGACTCTGTAAAAATGAAATGGAAGTCTGGCAAAGAAAGCTACATCCAGCGCCAAGCGCTGGTTCACTTAGCGGTACCCCTAAGAGTCTTCAACCCGCAGTAGCCTCTGTTGAGTTGCATTATAGCGTGTACAGATTTCTCTGCCACTAAAATTCAAGAATCGATAACTGGAGCATTACAGAGAAAAGATGTGGATATGCAGGGAAAAGCTTGTAATGCTAAAACTCAAGTCAGCCTTAACCCCCAACGGCTTCTAAGAAGTTGCCGCTAGGAACTGATCGTCACAATACCTGTGTTGTCTAACTCTAAACGACTAGGAGCCTTGGCTTAAAGTTCAAAGCATTAAGACTCGATCGTTGCCAAAAGCAACCGATCGCGATGCACTTGCAAGAGCTGCAATTCACGGTTGGAGACCTGTTCCAGCATGAAAACAACGTGATCGGGACGGAGTAACGTCCCATCGTTGCGGCAACTGCCCGTGTAGCGAAGCGCGATCGCTGCATCATTCACCGCTGCCTCTACTGTTAAGCGAACCAGGCGATCGCGCAGATTCACAGTTTGCGTTTTACCGGCTTTGGTCGTGTGCTCAAACCAGAGCGTGTCGCTGGCTTGAATGGCATCCACCCACTGCTGCCATGCGCACAAAGCCGGAAACTGCATAGACGTGGTCGTTTCGTCTAGCTGAGCTACGCCAACGGTGATGACATACTCTGCGTTCTCTAGTAGCTGCGTAGCCGCAGGCGCACTGACCGCAACCGTTTCGACGTGATAGATCGGCATTGCAGCCGGAAGCTGCGCTTCTAGCTGCGATCGAAAGGTTGCGACCTCCATGACTTCAGTGAGTTCAAAATCGACGATCTCACCGGAGCTCGTGACACCAAGCGGCAGCGCACTGGCAGGAATAATGCGAGGTCCAGGGTGAAAGCCACCTGTAAAGGCGATCGGTAGACCTGCCCGACGCACAGCACGGTCAAAGAGACGAATTAAGTCAAGATGACTCACCAAAGCCATTTCGCCCTGCTTGCCCAACCAGACCCGCAATCGTTGGACTCGCTGCTGATTGGGTACAAAGTGCCCAGCAAACGCTGGTATTTCTAGTGGTGGCACGACTACGTTATGCCCAAAGTCCGTGCCGCAAACCCCACAATGAGAGCAGCCATCAAACGAGCAATCTGGCACGGTAGCCGCCTGCAACGCTCGCTGTAGGTCTTCTTTGAGCCACTGTTTATCAATGCCTGTATCCAGATGATCCCAGGGAAGAGGAGCGTCAAGGGAAGGAGAGGAGCTTAGGGATAGCTCAACGTCCTTTTCATCCTTTATTCCTAAGCCTTTAGCCTTTTCCTCAAACACATTCCACTCACCGTTCTCAACCTGGCGATATTTCCAGTCCAATCCTGATTCTGCGATCGCCTGTGCCCAGGCAGCATGAGCGCGTTCCAAACTTTCCCACCAGGCATCCATCCCAGCTCCCAGTTCCCAGGCGCGTTGAATGACTGAGGACAGTCGTCGATCGCCCCTGCCTACAAAATCTTCCATCGCCGAGAGACGCACATCCGTGAAATTGACCTTTAAACCTCGAATGCGATAAAACTCCTCTTTGAGCAACCGTTGCTTCCGGGCAAATTCTGCCGTCGAGACCGAATGCCATTGAAAGGGGGTGTGAGGCTTCGGCGTGAAATTAGAAATGGTGATGTTGAACTGGAGCCGCTTTCTACCTCTAGCGCTGCACGCTTGCTGGAGCCAACGCACCGTTTCGGCAATACCTACAACATCGACATCCGTCTCACCTGGGAGACCAATCATAAAATAAAGCTTGACTTTATCCCAACCTTGCTCCCAGGCAGTTTTAACCCCCCGCAGGAGTTCTTCGTTGGTTAAGCCTTTATTGATAATATCCCGCAGGCGTTGAGTACCCGCTTCGGGCGCGAAGGTTAGTCCAGATTGGCGCGTACCGCCTAGAATGTTCGCAATGTTTTCGTCAAAGCGATCGACCCGTTGACTCGGCAACAACAGCGAGATATTTTCATCTTTGAGTCGATTTTTAATCTCCATGCCCACAGCAGGCAACGCCAGGTAGTCTGAGCAACTGAGCGACAGTAGCGAGAACTCGTTGTAACCCGTCGCTCGCATCCCTTGCTCGATCGCGTCTACTACAACCGCTGGCTCCACATCGCGTGCTGGGCGTGTCAGCATCCCTGGTTGGCAAAAGCGGCAGCCGCGCGTACAGCCACGCCGAATTTCCACAGTTAAGCGATCGTGCACCGTTTCCACATACGGCACCAGACCGACGGAATACGCTGGCATCGGGTCAGCAACCCGTCTCAAGAGACGAGCAGGCACATCCGGACGATTGGGCTGCACCGACCCATCAGGAGCCATGTTATAAAAACGGGGTACATAAACACCTGGCACCTGAGCCAAATCCAACAAAACTGCTTCTCGACTCAAGCCAGCAGCTTTTCCTTCTTCTAGAATGAGCCCAATTTCTGGTAACAGTTCCTCACCATCCCCCAAGGCAATGAAATCAAAGAAGTCAGCGTAAGGCTCTGGGTTGGAAGTCGCCGTTTGCCCCCCAGCAAAGATCAATGGATAGGCTAGGTTGCCTGCATGCTGCCGCTCACGCCAGGTCAGGGGTATGCCAGCCAAGGTCAGCATTTCAAGGATATTGGTTGCACCTAACTCATAGCTAAGGCTGAAGCCCAGAATGTCAAAGTCAATTAAAGACCGACGTGATTCCACTGCAAACAGCGGTGTTTGCGTTGACCGCAGTTTCGTTGCCAGGTCAGGAGCAGGCAGGTAGGCTCGATCGCACAACTGCCGAGGCTGAGTATTCAAGATGTTGTAAAGGATGATGTGTCCCAGGTTGGACGCACCCACCTCATAGACCTCTGGATACGTGAGTACCCAATGGATTGCTGCTGCATCCCAGGGTTTGTGAACTGAACCCAACTCGTTACCCAGATACCGAGCAGGTTTCAGAATTTCTGGGGTTAGCAATGCTTCAACAGCAACCGTCACAGCAGACTTTCCTCTTACGTTTAAAGCGTCAATCGAACTCTGGTACCGCTTAGTATACCAATGTTGCGTAGACTAACGCCTGCATGAGTTAAGCGCTTAACCCATAAAGCCAGCAGGTACAATTAAAGGTGCTTATTCCTGTCAGCTTTATCACCGTCCAAAGATTAAGAAGAATCTCAAACTTACACGCTACTCAAGCAATCGCTTCACTAAGCGCCTGACGCTCATTCAAAATCTCGAAGGCGCGATCGAGTTGCGTCAACTCAAAAATGATTCGGACAGAATGCGAAATGGAGCAGAGGCTAAACCGCTGATTCAGGCGCTGTGACATGCTTAATGCAGCAACCAAAGCCATCAAGCCATCACTGTCGATCGACTCCACCTGAGACATATCAACTAACACACTTGAATGCTCTTCGGACAAAATAGCTGTGTTTAGCTGATGTTGAAAGGTAGTTATGTTTTCAGAGTGAAGAGAACCAAGAGGTTGAATAACCGCAGTAGTTTGAGGACGAACGAGTACATTCTGCATAAGAAAACCTTAACTGGGAGTAGTAACCAAGAGAATTTCGTCTCATGCACCCAACCATAACCGTAGATTCTCGGTTATGACTAATGACTAACCCCTAGTTAGTGGAAACTTTATGCCCTAACCTCAAGTAGTTAAAGTTCTGATTAAGCAGTTTCACCTAAAAGTACGCGAGGACACCAACTGGTAACCCTTTTTACTTTATGTAGCACCAGATACTGCACAAGTAATCGCTTACCGAAAGCGAAAGGTGGCTAGCAATAATGTTATTTCAGCGTGTCTTTCAACACCGTTCGCGCTGCAAGATGGTTCCGAGTCGAGGTTAAAATCTCCGCCTCGCGCCCTAATCGAGCGGCAGTGTCCTGCATCTCCAAAAGTGCTTGCTGCTCATCCGCAACGCCATACAGGTTGCTGGCGATCCAGTAAGATAATTCGATCGGATGCTCTGGCATCGTGTCGGGCAGTTCTATCTCTTGACCAGTCAGCTTTGCTGAAAGGCGAACAACATCCTGTAAAAGTTCCGACACGTTGGTTGCCAAGGAATTTAAATCGCTTTCGGGGGGGGTATCCTCAATCCACTCGACTAACCCAACCCGATAAGGCTTCTCACGGACATATTCTAGGACTCTGAAGCGTTGCTGCCCCAGCGTCAAGACTTTCATACGATCATCGGGCAATCGCTGAAACTCAATGATCTCAGCGCAGCAGCCGATCGCAGCAGGCTTACCCTGTAACTGATCCCACATCACAACGCCAAAGCGGCGATCGCCTTCCAGGATCGTATTCATCATGATCCGATAGCGAAACTCAAAAATATGAAGTGGAAGGGGTCGCCCCGGAAATAAGACCACTTCAGGCAAAGGAAAAAGAGGTAATTCTCGAACCGCGATCGATGAAGAAGATGCCATTAGTTATCAGGTAAGAGACAGTACTTCTACCTTTACTGTACCGCATCTAGACTGAAGGATGGCTGCCTGGGACAGGTTTTGACAGCGTGGAAGTATAGAACGTATCAGTCTAATAAAGCTAGCTGTGTAAATACATCGTAATCTCACAAGACCACTTCTATTCCCTCAAAGGGCAGTTCTTGCCTGCCCTCTGAAGCTTCTAGAGTTTGACCTCAATATCAACACCAGCGGGTAAATCCAGTTTCATCAAAGCATCGATCGTCTTTGAAGAAGGTTGGTAAATGTCAATGATGCGCTGATGGGTGCGCGTTTCAAAATGCTCACGGGAGTCTTTATCGACGTGGGGAGAACGAAGCACACAATAGATTCGACGTCTCGTAGGAAGCGGAATCGGACCGATCGCAGTAGCATTCGTACGGTTTGCAGTATCCACAATCTTTTCACAAGATGTGTCAAGCAAACGGCGATCAAACGCTTTCAGTCGGATACGAATCTTTTGTTGCTGAATAGTTGCCATTGGAATCACTCTAAATTGTCAAGGTTCTGTTTAACGGATAGCAGTCAGCAGTCAGCGGTCAGCTATCAGCTTTTTCTGTTTGAAACGGATGTGGACTAAATCTTTTGCCTGATCACCTAGAAGCAGAAGCTATCAGCAGTCAAAGCCAACGCTGACTGCTGATAGCTGACCGCTCATAACGCAACTACTTGAGGATTTTAGCAACCACTCCAGCACCGACCGTACGTCCGCCTTCACGAATCGCAAAGCGCATTCCTTGCTCAATGGCGATCGGGTTGATGAGTTCAACCGTCATCTTGATGCGATCGCCAGGCATCACCATTTCGGCTTCGCCGCCTTCGTCGGTAGTGAAGTCGCTGATCGTGCCAGTCACGTCAGTGGTTCGCACATAAAATTGAGGGCGGTAGCCAGGAAAGAATGGCGTGTGACGACCCCCTTCTTCCTTCTTCAGAATGTATACTTCAGACTCAAATTTTGTGTGAGGCGTAATCGACTTTGGTTTGGCAATGACCATACCGCGCTCAATGTCATCTTTTTGCAGACCCCGCAGCAGTACGCCCGCATTGTCGCCAGCCATGCCTTTATCAAGGCTCTTCTTGAACATTTCGATACCCGTTACGGTCGTCGAACGAGTATCACGAATGCCAATTAGCTCAACCGTGTCGCCCACCTTGACTTCGCCCCGTTCAATGCGACCAGTTGCAACAGTTCCCCGACCAGTGATCGAAAAAACATCCTCTACTGCCATCAAAAACGGCTTGTCAATGTCACGCTCTGGCGTAGGGATGTACGAGTCTACGTTGTCCATCAGTTCGTAGATTTTGTCAACCCATTCGTTGTCACCGCGCTTGGTCTTTGGGTTGGCGGTCATCGCTTCTAACGCTTGCAACGCCGAACCAGCCACGATCGGAATATCGTCGCCAGGGAAGTCATACGAACTTAGCAGTTCACGCACTTCCAACTCAACCAACTCCAGAAGCTCATCGTCATCGACCATGTCTTTCTTATTGAGGAAGACAACTAGCTGAGGCACACCGACCTGCTTTGCTAGAAGAATGTGCTCACGGGTTTGAGGCATTGGACCGTCTGCGGCTGATACAACGAGGATACCGCCATCCATCTGTGCTGCCCCAGTGATCATGTTTTTCACATAGTCAGCATGCCCGGGGCAGTCTACGTGAGCGTAGTGCCGATCGGCTGTCTCGTACTCAACGTGAGCCGTATTGATCGTGATGCCCCGTGCCTTCTCTTCTGGTGCAGCATCAATTTCGTCGTACTTTTTAGCCGCCGCCTGCCCTAGTGCCGATAGGGTCATCGTGATTGCAGCCGTTAGCGTTGTCTTGCCATGGTCAACGTGACCAATGGTACCGATGTTAACGTGGGGTTTATTCCGTTCAAACTTTGCACGTGCCATGACTTAGTTATTCCTCTTCCTGATTATGCGTTCCCTTTACTTTTAGCGATGATCGTTTCAGCCACACTGCGAGGCACCTCATCATAGTGACTGAACTCCATCGTGAATATGCCCCGACCCTGCGTCATTGACCGTATATCTGTAGCATATCCAAACATTTCTGCCAATGGAACCTTTGTGGTTACTTTGGCAAGCCCCTGCTCAACTCCCTGTGCTTCAATTTGACCTCTACGCGAGATTAAATTACCCATGACAGGACCAAGGAAGTCTTCGGGAACCTCAACCTCAACCTTCATCATAGGCTCTAGTAGAACAGGTGAAGCTTTCATTACGGCGCTCTTGATTGCCATTGAGCCAGCAATCTTGAATGCCATTTCAGAAGAATCAACATCGTGATAGGAGCCATCAACCAGCGTTGCTTTAAGATCAATCACTGGATAACCAGCTAAGATGCCCGACTCACAGGCTTCCTTCATGCCTTGTTCGGCTGGACCGATGTACTCTTTGGGCACCGACCCGCCAACAATTTTCGAGACAAACTCAAGACCGCTACCTGATTCAGTTGGCTCCAACTCAATAACAACATGACCGTATTGACCTTTGCCGCCACTTTGACGAACAAACTTTCCTTCTGCCTTAACAGCTTTGCGGACAGTTTCCCGATAAGCGACCTGAGGGGCACCAACGTTAGCTTCAACTTTGAACTCGCGCAGCATGCGATCGACCAGGATTTCCAGGTGCAGTTCACCCATACCCGCGATGACCGTTTGATTTGTTTCGGGATCAACATTCACTCTGAACGTAGGGTCTTCTTCAGACAAAGATTGAAGCGCTTTCGACAGCTTCTCCATATCTTGCTTTGTCTTAGGCTCTACCGCAACTGAAATGACTGGCTCCGGGATAAAGAGCGATTCTAAAATCACAGGAGCATCATCATCGCAGATTGTGTCGCCTGTAAAAGTATCCTTAAGTCCTAAAACAGCCCCTAAGTCACCAGCTCTCATTTCATCGACTTCGATGCGATCGTCCGCTTTCAAAATAATCAGACGAGACACGCGTTCCTTCTTGTCCTTAGTCGAGTTCAGAACATAGCTGCCTTTTTTCAAAACGCCGGAATAGACCCGAATGAATGTCAGACGACCGTAGGGATCAGCCATGATCTTGAACGCCAGGGCAGCCATTGGCTCCGAATCGTCAGCGTGCCGCTCAACCGTACCGCCAGCGGGTAGGAGACCCTGAATCGGAGGCACGTCGGTCGGCGCAGGCAAATAGTCAATGACAGCATCCAGCATGAGTTGAATGCCTTTGTTTTTGAAGGCAGAGCCACAGAGCATGGGCACGATCGTGCCAGCAATCGTACCGTTTCGTAAGGCTGCTTTAATTTCAGCCTCAGTCAGCTCTTCACCATCCAGGTATTTTGCGGTTAAGGCATCATCCGTTTCTGCAACAGATTCAACTAATTTAAGACGATATTCGGCAGCCAAAGCTTGAACATCTTCAGGGATCGCTACCTCTTCAATGTCCGTCCCCAAGTCATTGTTGTAGATAAAGGCACGCATTCGCACCAGGTCAACAATGCCTCTCAAGGCACTTTCACTGCCGATCGGTAACTGAATCGGTACAGCGTTCGCCCGCAGCCGATCGCGAATTTGCGCGTAGACCTTGTAGAAGTTCGCTCCGGTTCGATCCATCTTATTGACAAAGACGATCCGGGGTACTTTATAGCGGTCAGCCTGCCGCCAGACGGTTTCCGATTGTGGCTGTACGCCACCAACCGAGCAAAAAACGGCGATCACGCCATCCAAAACTCGCATCGAACGCTCAACTTCGATCGTGAAATCGACGTGACCAGGCGTATCGATGATATTAATTTGGTGGTCTTTCCAGCTTGTGCTGATCGCAGCAGCGGTAATCGTAATACCGCGCTCACGCTCTTGAGCCATCCAGTCAGTAGTGGCAGTCCCTTCGTGAACTTCGCCGATCTTGTGAACCACACCAGAGTAAAACAAAATTCGCTCAGTGGTTGTGGTTTTGCCAGCATCAATGTGGGCTGCGATCCCAATATTTCGCACTCGTTCAATTGGGATGGTACGTGGCACAACTACCTCCTTGGTCTCTACCGCAGCTCTTACTGCATTACTGCGTCTATTAAAATTTTATACTTTCCAGGCTGGGTTAAGGGGAGTGATACCCACACCATGGAGTTAATAGCGGTAGTGAGCGAATGCTTTGTTTGCTTCAGCCATCCGATGCGTTTCTTCACGTTTACGGATGGCGCTCCCCGTCTCATTCGCTGCGTCCATTAACTCATTGGCGAGCTTGCTTGCCATCGTGCGACCAGGACGCTGGCGCGAATACTGAATCAGCCAACGCAGCGCCAGGGCTGTACCTCGTTCAGAGCGAACCTCCATAGGCACCTGATACGTTGCGCCGCCAACACGTCGCGCTTTTACTTCTACCAACGGGGTCGCGTTCTTCACCGCCCGCTCAAAAACTTCGATTGGATCAGAGCCGGTACGCTGTGCGATCGCCTCAAAGGCATCATAGATGATATGAGAAGCGACTGACTTCTTTCCATGATGCATGATGCGTCGAACCATCATACTAACCAACCGAGAATTGTGGACAGGATCGGGAGGAACGGAGCGTTTTTGAATAGCGGTACGACGAGACATAATAGACCTTGAAAAAGATAGACCTTGAAAAAGTAAAACGTGAAGAATCAGCGCTGAATTTGGTCGGTAGCAATCAGTAACAAATTCAGTTGCACAGACCAGCGAAACAATCAATCAGATTAGAGTGGACCACTGCTTAACAGCGATGCTGCCAGCCAGACAGCTAGGTCGAATGGCAAAAAGAGCTAAGGGAGCTACTGTGCCACAGAGTAGTGGCAACTTAGCACTGTAGTACTAGAGACCTAACTGGCTTTTTTAGGACGCTTAGCACCGTATTTGGAGCGACCTTGCTTACGATCTTTGACTCCAGCGGTGTCTAGGGTGCCTCGAATAATGTGATAACGTACCCCCGGAAGGTCTTTTACACGACCGCCCCGAATCATTACAACGGAATGCTCCTGCAGGTTATGCCCGATACCTGGAATGTAAGCGGTAACCTCATAACCAGACGTTAAGCGAACCCTAGCCACCTTACGGAGCGCTGAGTTGGGCTTCTTCGGTGTTGTTGTATAGACTCGCGTGCAGACACCACGACGCTGAGGGCAACTCTTCAAAGCGGGGGATTTGGTTTTCTTCTGCGTTTTCTGACGCTCAGTGCGAATGAGTTGCTGAATAGTGGGCATGGTATGAGACGTGTGCGGTTCCGTGAACTAACTTTTTACAAACTCTAATCATACTGACAATACCCAGTTCACGTCAACACAATTTTCAGGACACTGTTGCAAGCATGAGACTGCTCTGTTGTACTCGACTGAACTTGTACTCGACTGAACTCAGCCAAGGGCAACTAGCTCACACCGTTGAGTTGCCGAGGGAGAAGGAATTGCCACAACCGCAGCTTTGCATAGCATTAGGGTTATGAAACCGAAAACCGCCTCCCATTAGGTCTTCTGAGTAGTCTAGTGAGAGACCGTCAATTGCTGGAAGACTCTGGGCATCGATGACGGTTTGTATACCGTTGCAGTCGAAGAGGCGATCGCCTGGGTGTATGACTGCATCAAACGTCATGGTGTAAGAAAGCTCTAAGCAGCCAGTTGGTTGAGCGCTGAGGCGAAATAAAAGTTGGGGATCGCTCCGCTTTGCTCTCAAGCGTAAGACTTCGCTGGTAGCAGCATGGCTGAGACGTATCATCTTAAAGATTCTGAAAAACTATTCTGAGCTTACCTTACAGCAAGTTGAGGCGATATTGCTGAGACGAATGGCTCAGAATAGCGTTCTGAAAACACTGAGCGCACGACGCGATCGTCGTGCGCTGATTACAGCCACCAGGGTCTATTTGGAGCGTGCGTAATCATCCTGAAAGCGAACAATATCATCTTCGCCTAGATATTCTCCATTTTGCACTTCGATGAGCACGAGTGGAATTACACCGGGATTCTCTAACCGATGGGTAGTGCATTGAGGCACATAGGTGGACTGATTGCTGCTGAGAATGTGTTCTCGATCGCCGCAAACGACTTTTGCCGTTCCAGATACTACAATCCAGTGCTCGCTACGGTGGTGGTGCATTTGTAAGCTTAGGCGGTGACCAGATTTAACCTCAATGCGTTTGATTTTGTAGCCTCGACCTTCTTCCAGAATGGTAAACGAACCCCAAGGTCGTAGTTCTGTAGCTGCAAGTGTTTTTTGTGCGCTGGCAAGCGGCAATGCCAGGGAGGTGGTTTGGTGATTTTCTTGAGGTTGAACCATGACTGCTATCTTCTTAGAGGATGTTCTACGAGGACTAAATAAGGTGTTTGATGAGCAAGTAATGACAGACGAGTGACGCGTACGGAATGAAGCTCTAGCGGACAGATGCTATATCGTCGCTTGCAAACCTAGCAAATTCCTAGCCGCACGTCTGCCTGCGAGAACTCGCATACCCCAATCCATACAAAAGCTTTACATCTAAGTCAATTGCTGAAGCCAACCTTAACGAAGGAGTTGTACAGAAATAACAGCATGGTCTGTAGCCGTCAGCCGTCAGCCGTCAGCGAAAAGCCGATCGCTGATCCAAAAGTGTGCAATTATTTTTTAGCAAGCTCTAAGGCATCGGTTTATCGGTTGGGTTGAATCAACACGCCAATGCCATTATGGACGCGGGCAGCAGTACGGGGCAGTCGATCGAGCAGTTGCCCACCGAGATAGAGTGTCGTTGAGCTACCGCCGTCAAGGTTAAGTGCGTTGACGGCACCCATCTGCTGCATGATTTGGGCAATGTCGGTGAGTGTGGCACCAGTACCATCAAGATTGTTGTGAACCGTGACAAGCAGCAGGTTGCCATCGGCTGCTTGCCCGATCGCGCTACGGTTTGCTTGCTCGATCGCAAAGGCGTTACTGAATTGTTCGGCTTTGGGGTTCAGGACAATTTGACGGTTTCGCACAAGCAGTGGTCCTCCGCCAATGATTTGCTCGTAGCGACTGAACTCTGGAGGCGTGACCATTGTTTCCAGGCGTAAAGACGCGCCTACGGGAAGTGAAGCAAGGGCGTTACGATTCGATCGCAGCACTAATAGATAGCCGTTAGTAGGAATAGGCAACTCAGTGCTTCCCACTGCTCCGCTGGACAGTTGGTTGATCACGCGATCGTTCTGCACAGTCACCAGAATTTCGTTATCGCTGATGGGGCTGTAGCGTGTGCCCCAATCGCCTGTATAACGGGCAATACCAGCCTGAATGTAGGCGCTGTTGAGATGGGTGAGCGTTAGGCGCTGTCCATTAGGAGTTATGAGGGCTTCCTGGAGCATGAGGCGATCGAACTTCGTGTCTCCACTTGCATTCCAGGCGATCGCACCACGTCCCAAAATGGGACCAGAAAGCCACCGTCCATCCAACCGCACCGCACCCAACGGAAACTGATTATTACGATTAAAAAACCCACCATTGATAGCAGCAGCGACCTGTGCTTGTTGTGCCGTGCGAAGCAAAGGGGCGATTCCTGCAAGACTGGCAAGGTTGGGCAGAATCGGCTTCAGGCTGACTCCAGGCTGCCGGGGATCAATCGCTAGCCAGATGACTGGGAAGCGTGCGGTGCCAACAGTAAGCGTTTGGGTACGCCAGCGTAACCCTGGTGCCCAGAGAATGTCGCGATCGACCATCGCATCCGGACGCACATCCACAATTAAACGGTTGGCATTAGGCAGACTCCATACACGGGGGCGCATTGGACTGGAGAGGCTCAGCCGAATTCGAGTTTGATTAGCACTTGGTTCGACACTAATCGCTTTGAGTTGATTGCCCATACCAGGTTTAAAGTTTTGCAGCAGAGCAGCAGGGATCTGGGCATCGAGAGTCAAAATGACTTCCTGGTTTTGCTGATCGACTTGCCAGGGAGCGGATCGATCAAGGTCAAGCACCAGCCGATCGCCCCAAGGCTGTCTACTCTGACGGATACCCAGGACAGTGGCGGATGGGGAAGTAATTTGCAGCGTGGCACCGTTGGCTTGCAGTTGCCAACCCGATCGCTGTGCCAGTTCGGTAATATCCAAATAGCGCAGGGTTCTCGTGAGCCACGTTGGAAGGTTGAGAGGAGCGGTAGTAGGATCAGAAAACCATTGCACGGGCTGTCTCGTGGCATCGGCTGTGTTGAGTAGCTCGACTCCGATCACTTGTGAGAGTCCTGCATCACTGATGCCAAAACGCTGCCCATTGGTTGACCACTGCACCCAGGCTGCGGATAAAGTACGACCGTTCAGCAGAATTTGATTACCCTGTTGGCTTGGCGCAGGCAGTGGAGTTGCCTGACTGATACGATCGCGCTGGCTCAATGAGGCTTGGCTGTACTCCGGCGCTGCGATCGCATACTCACTCAGTTGGCTGAGACAACCGAAGTAGAGCGCTCCCGCAATGAGGAGCAAGCAGCGAGGGAGCCACGATCGCTGAAACGGGTAGTGCGCTGAGTGTGCAGATAACTTAGACCACTTATGCATATTCATGTCTGATCACAATTTTTCTTTGGCAACAGGAGATGTCGAGCAACAGCAACCGGGCTTTACAAAATTACCAGAAGGTGGCTGAAACTGTGCCAGGGTTTAAAATAGGTGCCACCCAGTCAGGCTTTCGTTCATCATGCTGTCACCACTGTTAGGAAATTATGACCGGACTCACTGTTTTAATGTTGCTTGCTGCTTGATACTGAAGGACAGAACCCTATTAACTCAAGTTGCTAGTAAGAAGCGGCGGTGGCAGCGAAGCAAATAAAATCTCCCCAGAAGTCCGAAAGCCTGGAGAGAAGAAAAAATGATTACCGAACCCTATAGCGATTCATGCCATCACCGATGACCTGCGCAAAGCCATCGGACATCACGAAGATTGCCGATTGCAACTGAGCGATGCCGAAGTGATCACGACTGCCTTTCGCTGCCCGCTTCTTTGGCAGCAATCAGCGTCTGGCACAGACTGATCTCAAACCCACCACGGAATACTGGCTCAATTCCTTCCCCGTGCCCCTTTGCGACAACATTCGCATTTCCCGTGTGCGCTGAGGGCTTAGCCCTACCGCCTCGTAGTGAGATCTACGCCGATGCTGCTTACACTGATTATCAAGCAGAGGATGACCTCCACACTACCAATGGCATTACCTTACAGGTCGCTCGTAAGCGCAATTCCACACGTCCCGATTCATCGGCTTGGGCGTACAGCAAACAAACGACCCGCCATGACATCGAAACCGTGTTTAGCACCATGACCGCTCGCTTTCCCAAGTCGATTCATGCCGTG
Source organism: Tildeniella sp. (assembly GCF_059505325.1). Taxonomy (NCBI): domain Bacteria; kingdom Bacillati; phylum Cyanobacteriota; class Cyanophyceae; order Oculatellales; family Oculatellaceae; genus Tildeniella; species Tildeniella sp. The sequence goes on along the minus strand of NZ_JCACKI010000072.1, from coordinate 29,447 downwards.
ACCATTGATGGTTTTTTACTCAAGTTGGTGGCGTTCGTTGTTACCTTGACGGTGGAGTCCGCCTTTATCGCTTGAGCCAGGTATTAAGTCGCTGCCTGCCCAAGGGCGTGAACGTTGGGCACCTTTCGCTTGCCAATCCTTTGCTGGCTTGGCTTATGTTGATTGACCCGCAACTTAGGTTAATAGGCACTCCTAAACTGAACACCCTTTTCCTACTGGGAGAGAGGAATGAATTTTAGCTGGTTCCCTCTCCCAGCGGGTTAGGCAAATCGCGACGGAGCAATGCCTGCGAGAGGCGATCGAGTACGCCCTGCCAATCGTCCGGTTGAGTTTGGCGGAACAACCGCATGGTGGGATACCAGGGCGTATCTTCACGGTGCAGCATCCAGCGCCAGTCGGGTAAGAAGGTGAGCAAGACCCATACAGGTTTGCCAAGAGCGCCAGCCAGATGAGCGATCGACGTATCAACAGTAATGACCAAATCTAATTGGGCGATCGCAGCGGCAGTATCTGCCAGATCACTCAGTTGGCTGCTCAAATCCTGTACTTGAGACTCCCAGCCTAGTTCTGCCAGATTTATCTGGGCAATGCCCTTTTGCAAACTGTAGTAAGCAATATCAGGCAATTGCAGCAAGCGTTGAAAGTGCATCAGCGGGCAAGAGCGGCTCTGATTTTTCTTGTACAAATGTCCGCCAGACCAGACAATGCCGACTTTGAGCGGTGGCTGATGGCTCTGATCAGGTTGTTTTGCGAGTTCCTTCAAGCGAGGTGGGATTGCAAGTTGCACCCGGCTTTCTGCGGGCGGCGTTAGATACGGTATTTGAGCCGGAACCGTTTCTAGCGTTGTGCCCAAAATGCCTGGGAGGCTCATGAGCGGGGCATAAACGTCGAAGTTGGGAACAGGATAGCCCAACGGCACTAGCTGCGCGATCTCTGGCACGGTTGACAGTAAACGCATCAAGGGCTGATGACAGGTCAACACAATGCGTCCACCCCGTTGCGCCACGATCGCGGCATATCGAATGAACTGAATCGTATCGCCCAAACCCTGCTCGGCATGAAGCAAAATGGTGCGTCCCGTCAGATCGGAGCCATCCCAGAGAGGCTGTCGAAAGGGGCAGGGTGGAAACTCTTGAGTCTTTAAGCGCCACTCATACTCTGGAAACCCCTGGTGGTAATTGCCCTCGGTGAGCAAGATTAGCGATCGATTGTAACGGGCACTGGCATCCTCTGGGTTGAGTGTTAACGCCTGATCGAAGCACAGCATGGCTTCTTGGAAATTGCCCTGGTGTTGCAGTGCTGTCCCCAAGCTGTTGAGTGCGTCCGGGTAATCTGGTCGCACTATCAGCGCTCGACGGTGATACTCGATCGCAGTAGTGGCTTTGCCTTGCTGCTGCAAAATGGTGCCGATCGTGTTCAGTGCCACAGCATCGTTGGGTTGCACAGACAGGGCTTGCAGGTAATAACTCAACGCTTCGTCTAGCTTGCCTTGCTCGACCAGAATGACACCCAGGTTATGGTATGCCTGCCCGTTCTCTGGTTGAAAGGTGATGATTTGGCTGTAGGAGGCGATCGCCTCTTCAATCAGTTGTTTACCTTGCTTCCAGAGGGCAACACTCAGATTTTCCCGCGCGCCTACATACCCCGGACGCAGCGTCAATGCCTGTCGATACAGCGCAATGCCTTCATCCAGCCGACCTTTCTGACACGCGATCACGCCCAGCAAATTCAGCGCATCGAGTTGCTGCGGTTGCTGCTGCAAGATTTGACGGTAGAGTTGTTCTGCCTGGGGCAACCGTCCTGCTTGATGATGGGCAGTGGCAGCAGCCAGCGTTTGGGAGATGTTGATCTGAGCAGGGTAGATTTCCACGGGTGAGGGGTGGGGAGTGGGGAGTAGGGAGTGGGGAGTGACACGTCGAAGCCTGCCTTCTGCCTTCTTCATTCAAACATGCCCGGAAACAAGTGGGTTCTCTACAGTTGTCTCCGCTGCGATAGCGAACGAATGGTTCAGTGGTTTAATTTTCGTTAAGATACCTAACAAGCAATTAGATCAGCATTCACGGTGATATCGATCGCTTGCAAGCCTTGTTGACTGAGATGTATCCCTAATTTCACGCTAGCTTTAGTATGTTTGACCTTTTCCCGTTTGATCTTCACCTGAGCGCAGTTGCGATCGCGGGCACAGGTCTGTGGTCATTGTCTTTGTATCTGGGGTTTTCAACGATTAGTGATTGGGTGACGCATCAGCTCAATCGGTGGTTCAATTTCGCCGAGCGATCGCTGTACACGTCGATCGAAGAGTTTGAACGGACTCGTAAAGGCAGAGAAGCTCAGAATGCTTTTTATGCTTCTATTTTTAGCATTGTGCCATTCTTCCTTGTAGGCGCACTCTGCAACTACACTGTGGAGCTGACTCTAGGGCGCAGTTGGGCAATCAGCGTGGGTATGCTTGCCTGCATTAGCTGTGGCATTTATGAACTGGGACGACGGGATGGGCAGGGGATGGAATAGAGCACAGGCAAAGGGAGCAGAGGAGGCAAAGGGAGCAGAGGAGGCAAAGGGAGCAGAGGGAGTAGGATTGATTCAATCAAAACTCCTTACTCATCCTCACTCTTCACCTGAGCTTGTTGTGGAGTGTTGCTTTTGATGCCATGCACGCGATTATTGCCATCTGTAAGATGCGGTAGGTCTGACGAGGTGTGGAACCAGAGCGATTGCTGTGGCAGCCCGATCGCAATGCCTTCTTCATCAAGGGCACGTTTCAGACGACGGCGAAATTCGCGGGCAACGTTCCATTGTTGGAGTGGCAGGGTTTTAATCCACACGCGCAAGGTGATACCGTCGTTGCCAATTTCATCCACACCCAGAACGTCGGGCGGTTCGGGGATTCTGTTTTTCCAATCAGGATCGCTGGTCATCGCTTCGCCTACTTCCTTGACGACGGCGATCGCACGATCGACATTCGCGTCGTAGGCGATCGTGATGCCCAGATCAACGCGCGACCAATCCTTCGAGAGGTTTTCGACTACTGTAATCGAGCTGTTGGGAATGGTGATCAAACGTCCTTCGGAATTGCGGAGTTGAGTGATGCGAAGATTCATCACTTCCACTAGCCCCGACGCTTTGCCAATCTGGATCACATCACCTACGGCGTACTGGTCTTCCCACAGAATCAGCAAGCCATTGATGACATCCTTAATTAAGTTTTGGGATGCGAACGAAATGGCTAAGCCCAGAATGCCTGCACCCGCAAGCACTGGTCCCAGTTCAACACCAATGATTGACAGCGCACTGAGAACACCCATACTGACCCAAACGGTGGCAACGACGCTCCGTAGCACTCGTGAAAACGTGGTGACGCGCTGTGCCACACGTTGAGACGTGTCGGGAGACAGGAGTTCGTTGGTGGTCAGAGCGCTGAAAAGGCGATCGATAAACGTATCACTCACCCGAATGAGAAGGTAGGTAGCGATCACGACTCCCAAGATCTTCAACGGTCCCGACAGTATGAGCGACTGTACCCAACGGGTGTAGGGAAACAGCCCCAAGATGAAAAAAATGCCGCCTAACCAAAGACTCAGCTGGATCACTTGCAGCAGTCGGCGCTGTATATCGTTCAGGTTACGCTGCCGTCGCTGGTTGATTTGCTCTTGCACTACTGCCATTGCTGCGGTGCTGGTGGGTTCAGTCTCTGCTGAAATCTCGATCGCAGCGGCAGCCTGAGCGTGCAGTCGCTGTCGTTGTAACTTCAGCCAGCGCTGTAGCAATGCCAAAATACCGCTGACAGCAACCACGCCGATCGCAAGCTGCCCAGCTAGCGAACCTTGTTTCAGCAGGTACTGTGGCTGACGCTCCTGTCTGGCAGTGACTAATGCGTCTTTAGTGATCTGAGTTAGCTCGGTTGCCCGTTGCTCAGGATCTTGTCCCTGAAGTTGGGCATCCAGGGTTGTCACTGTCATCAGGTAGCGCGCTCCTACTGAAATGACGGGCAATCGACTTTGCTCATCGACGATCGACTTCACATCTAAGGTTTTAGGTTCGGTGTTGCTGGCAGCAATCCGGTTAAGTGTCTCCTCGATTTTTTCGACCCGCTCTTTAATCGGCGGCTTGCCGTCCGCTCGATTGCCCGGTTGAGACGCAACGTTTGGAGCGGCGATCGTAAACAGTGTTCGCCCATCCAGTGTGATATCGGCTGTCGCGATCGTCGGTGCAGTAGAAGCGGATGGACTTGGCGCAGCGGCAATCTTGGGTGCAGCACCATTGGGCGCTTGCAGGTAAGAAGGCACCACGCTCTGCCCTAAGCTTATTGAGCCTGCTGTAACAATCTGCATTGCCGTAAGAAGCCCTAACCCAAGACTAAGCGCCCGCCAGCGATGCCTGGTTAGTTGCAAGATGCTCAGCCTCAGATGGGCTGCTCTGGCTTGGCTTTGGGTTGCATACAGTGTCATACGGTTATCTAGCGCACAGTCAAAACGATCAAGTTAGTGTTTTGCCATCCTGACAGTGATGACCACGTAACTACCTTAATCTGCTCTGTCGCTGAACCATCCAACTAAGGGAAGATTGACTAAAGCAACACTTTACGGTGCGAACCTTTGGTCTTGAGTGACCGCCTTTGCTTTGGGTCAGAACGAGACTTGGCTTCTATGATGGACAAGGCGTTTTTCAACCGTAGTTAAACTGAGAACGCCGTTCACTGATGATGGTTTACTTCACAAGCCCATTCACCTACTCTTTCTCCTACTGACACTATGTCAATTAAGAACCTTGTTTCTCTAGGCTTGCTCGTTTTTATCCCGATTTCGATCGCGGCAGAGCGGTTGGAATGGGATGCGTTAATAGTATTCATCACGTCCGCAATCGCTATTGTGCCGCTTGCCATCTGGCTCAGTACCGCAACCGAAGAAGTAGCTGTGGCAACGGGACCGTCGATCGGCGGTTTGTTAAATGCCATCTTTGGCAACGCGACCGAGTTAATTATTGCGCTCTCGGCGTTGCGGGCAGGCTTGCTTGACATTGTAAAAGCCAGCATTACTGGCACCATTATCAGTAATTTGCTGCTGGTCATGGGACTGTCGATGTTCCTGGGAGGGTTGCGCTATAAAGAACAGGCATTTCAACCGATCGTGGCGCGAGTGAGCGGTTCGACTATGACGCTGGCGGTCACCGCGATCGTGCTTCCGGCGATGGTTATTTCGACCTCAAATGTGGTGGATCAGGTTGCCATCAGTCGCCTCTCGATCACCGTGGCGATCGTCCTGATTGTTGTCTACGCGCTCACTCTGCTCTTTTCCCTCAAAACGCACAGCTACCTTTACGATGTGAGTGTAGTGGAGCTAGAAGCGGATGCTGATGGCGAAGCAAGCACTCACCCTGCACACAAGCCCAATCTGCCGCTCTGGATCGGGGTGCTGCTCGTTGCCACGATCGCTGTTGCCTTCGAGTCCGAAATTTTTGTGGGTGCTGTAGAAGAAGCTACCAAAGGACTGGGTTTAACACCGCTCTTTACAGGTGTCATCCTGCTGCCCTTAGTCGGTGGTGCCGCAGAGTACGTCACAGCGGTGCGAGTCGCCATGAAAAATAATATGGATCTATCTGTTTCTGTGGCGATGGGGTCAAGTTTGCTCGTCGCGCTACTGGTTGCACCCGTTTTAGTGCTGGTCGGGCAAGCGATCGGGCAACCGATGGACTTGAGCTTCAACTTGTTTGAAGTGGTTGCTGTGATTATTGCCGTAGCGATCGCTAACTTAATCAGCCTTGACGGACGCTCCAACTGGCTAGAAGGCGTTTTGCTGCTGGCAACGTACACCGTTCTAGGAGCCGCGTTTTACTTCCATCCAGCGTAGGAGGGAGAGGAGTGAAGAGTGAGGGGTGAAGAGTAAAAGGCAGAGAGTTTTGAGTTTTGAATTGTTCCCTGCCCTGCTTGCTTCCCTTGCTTCCCCTGCTCCCTTGCTTCCCCTGCTCCCTTGCTTCCCCTGCTCCTTTGCTTCTGCCTCCTGCCTTCTGCCTCCTGCCTTCTGCCTTCTGCCTTCTGCCTCCTGCCTTCTACCCCTATTTCTTTTGCCCTTTCACCTTTTTCAGCGCCCAAACGCCCAAGCAACCAAAAGCAGCGATCGCGCCGCCCAGTTCGGAGGGTTCAGGAACCGCTGCGACACCAGCGCCAGGTAGTGGCGCGTCCGGTAAAATAGTAGTGTCGCTGTACGTGACAGCACCAACCAGATTTCCACTGTTATTGTTATCGGTTGCGCCAACGTAAAAATCATTGTTAAAAATACGAAAGCCTAGCGCCTTTTGGGGTGGCTGAAACTGGGAAGGTACAACAAGAAAATCGAGTCCTACTAACTGACCATTGGCAAAAAGTGCAACTGGATAGTCAGTAAAGTACCGCTGTCCGCTATAATTCAGGTCGTTTTTCTCAGTATAAATATTGTTTAGAAAGTTAAATAAAAGGGTCAAATTTCCTTGTGAAGCAGAGACATATTCGCTGCGAATTCCCGTTGAGCCAGTATTGTCACCAGTAGGATAAGGCTTCAAACCAGCAGTATCATACGTAAAGCTTCCTTGCTCAATTGACCCTTTGCTTAAGCCCTGTGTTTCGTAAGCATTACTGTTAATCTTCACCGCAAAATTGTACGTAACGCTAAAGGCATGAGCGGGCTGGATCGTTGTTGCAAAGCTAAGAGTGGTGAAACCAACGATCGCCGCCCCAGTAGATTTAAAAAGGACTTTAGCAATCGCTTTCTGCGTAGCAAGCATCACCACGTTAATGTTTCTATGCTGATGGTTTGACATAATCACAATGACCTTAGCGAGAGACACGCTTGGCTCTCTCAGCTCGTTTCGTGTTAAAGCTTGCGATGATGCACATCCATTTAGATAAAAGAGATTGCCTTTAAAATCTTTATTGGCGGCTCATTGATTGATTGAACCCAAAAGATGGCTAGGCTTAATGGCAACTCACGTCTGATTTAGCAGGATGCTACGGTTTAGGGCTAGGAGGTTCAGAACTGGGAGCTTAAATGTTTTACTCAAGCAGGATTTATGATGTTTGTAAGCTAACCAATGCGCGATCGGGTTGCCTAGTGCAATCACGGAGACTTCACTAAATGAGCATTGGCTAAAATTAAGTAATTGTTGAGCGAATGGTTGAATTCAGTGGGTTTACAGGCTTTCAGCGTGTCTCCAGCAAAAAATCTACGACGGTTGCCGTGTAAAGGCTCTATAAAGGGGCAAACTTTGGGGAACTCGGTCTTTGACTGCTGGTGAGCAGCACGCGCTAGTCAAATTCGTCCCTCGAAACCCAAAATTCAAATACTTTAAAGCGCTATCATAGCGTTTGTTACAGGGGTCACAGTATGGGAAGACAGCGATCGCTCTTAGGCTTAATTTTGGTTCTGCTCATTGCCGCCGTGGTGATCATCGTCAAGATCCCAACGCGTCTCGGTTTAGACTTGCAGGGTGGTTCTCAGCTCACACTTCAGGTAAAGACGACCCAAGAGGTTAAAGAGATTACAGAGCGAGAACTCGAAGCCGTTCTCAAGGTCATTGAAGGTCGGGTGAATGGGCTAGGCGTATCAGAACCTGTGGTGCAAACGGTTGGCAAAGACCAGATTTTAGTCCAGCTACCGGGCGTAAACGACCCACAGCAGGCAGAGCGAGTGTTAGGTGGAACCGCTCAATTAGATTTCCGCAAACAGAAGTCGGGGACAGAAACGCAGCTACAAATTGAAAAGCAAAACCTACGCGAAAAGCTGGAGACGCAGGCACAACTGAAAAAGACACCCGATCAAGCCGCGATCGCCAAAAATCAGGCGGAACTGAAAGCCACGAATGGAGCGATCGCCGACCTGTTTGACAAAACCGAATTGACGGGCAAAAACCTTAAAGATGCCTACCCAGAACCAGTGGGTGCCAGTCAGAATTGGCACGTCGGGTTGAAGTTTGACCCGCGCGGCGGCGAACTATTTGCAGAACTAACGAAGAGTATTGCAGGTACAGGGCGCACCCTGGGAATTTTTTTGGATAATGCGCCGATTAGCGCTGACTTTGCCTACACAGTAGACGTTCAGTATGCTCAAACAGGCATTACGGGCGGTGGTGCAGTGATTGAGGGTAACTTCACGGCTGAACGCGCCAGCGACATTGCCGTTCAACTCCGAGGTGGTGCCTTGCCTGTCCCCGTCGAAGTGGTTGAGAACCGAACGGTAGGCGCAACGTTAGGACGAGACAGTATTGAACGCAGTATTTACGCCAGCGTCGGTAGCTTGATTCTAGTTCTCCTCTTCTTGGGCATTTATTACCTGCTGCCAGGCACGATCGCCGACCTGGCGCTGGTCATCTACGCTCTCTTGTCGTGGGCTAGCTTTGCCTTGTTGGGTGTGACCATGACGCTGCCTGGAGTGGCTGGTTTTATTCTTAGTATTGGAATGGCGGTCGATGCGAATGTGCTGATCTTTGAGCGTACTCGTGAAGAACTGCGTGCTGGTAAATCGTTGTACCGCTCGGTTGAGGCTGGTTTCTACCGGGCTTTTTCGAGCATTTTAGACGGCAATGTGACGGTTGCGATCGCGTGTGTTTCCTTATTCTGGCTAGGCTCAGGTTTGGTGAAGGGCTTTGCTCTCACCTTGGCGATCGGGGTGGCTATCAGCTTCTTCACGGCTGTTACCTGCACTCGTACGTTTTTGATGGTATCAATTAGTTCACCTGAGTTGCGTCAGCCCAAATTCTTCATTCGCAATCCATCAGCGACGGCGGCAGAAATTGAGAGCCGCACGCGAAAAATTAGCGTTAACCGCACCCGTAAGCGTTGGTGGACTGTCTCAACAATCGCCATTCTCGGCGGGTTGATTGCGATGGGTATCTCTTGGCAGCAATTGGGAAGCCCCTTACGTCCAAGTCTAGAGTTTATCGGCGGTACAAGGCTACAGTTTGAGTTGGACTGTACTCAGCCGCAGAATTGCCGTCCGATTTCGCTTGATGCAGTGCGCGACGTGTTGAGCGAACAGGGAATTGACAAGAATAGTAGTGTGCAAATTCTGGGGAATGACCAGCGTGCTTTCTCAATTCGCACGAAAGATCTAGGGGTAGACCAGCGCACTGCTTTGACCAATGCCTTGAGTACTGAAGTCGGCACCTTTGATATCAAGAAAACTCAAATTGATACAGTTGGTCCAACCATTGGTCGGCAGCTCTTGTCCTCTGGGTTAATGGCGTTACTGGTTTCCTTTGTTGGCATCGTGATTTACATTAGTCTGCGCTACCAAATAGACTTCGCGATCTTCGCGATCGTGGCGCTACTGCACAATATCTTGATCACGTTGGGCATTTTTGCACTTTTAGGACTGTCGCCGTTACAGGTTGAAGTTGACAGTCTCTTTGTTGTGGCTCTGCTGACGATTACGGGCTTCTCGGTGAACGACACTGTGGTGATCTACGATCGTATCCGCGAGCTGATGGAAATCAACCCCGACCGCTCTTTCAGCGAAACGGTAGATGATGCCGTTAACCAAACGCTACAGCGATCGCTCAACATTGCTTTCATCGTTCTGCTCACCCTCTTTGCGCTGCTGCTCTTTGGAGGAGACACCTTAAAGTACTTCGCCCTTGCCCAAATTATCGGTTTTACTACAGGCATCTACACCAGCATCTTCATTGCCACAACCCTGTTAACTTGGTGGCGTGAGCGAACGGAGAAATCTGCCCCAATCGTGCCAGCGCTCGTTGATGGTGATACGGGCGATCGTGCCTCTAGCGATATCTCTGGTAGCTCAGACGAAGCGTAATCGAGCAACTGTAGATGAACCAGCCTGACGAACATAGATCAACTGAAATAGCTGTAGCGCCTACCGATAGTGACTTCCAGCAAGAAGTTGAGCGGCTCTACCAACTAACCCTCTACAGTCGCTGGTGCATGGTTGCAGGGCTGTGGTTAACGGTTGGCACCCTCAGCGTGTGGGGTTTGCGCTATCCTATTTCACTCCTGCTGGATTATTTTACGTGGTCAGCCGTGCGCTATGGGCTGGCATTTAACCGTTTGCCCGCGATCGGGTTGGCTACCTGCATTGGCTTCACGGTTGCAGTGTTGCTTTGGCAAAGCCGCAATGTTCTTTTTGGACTATCGGAGCACGATCGACAGCAATTAGAACAACAGGTGCAACGGATTCGCCTTCAAGGACGTAGCCATCCGCTCTGGAAATCGGTCTGTCAACGCAAGTAAACAGATACCTGATCCTTTGTTAAAGGATGTTTGAATGCTTCGCCCCTACTACGCCTAAAATCCAGGTCTTTCTGAAGAGTTAGTTCATACATTTGGATTAGCAGGTATGGAAATTGAGCGGTCAGCTTTCAGCCGTCAGCGGTCAGCGGTCAGCGGTCAGCCACCAGCTTTTCTCTAACCGGGTTCGCTGACTGCTAAAGAGAGTCATAGTGCTTCTCACGCTTCATCTAGAATCGCTCTGGTAGAGCAGCATCAGGAAGTGGTAATGGCGCATTATTTTCTAGAAGTTTATTCTTCGATCGAGTGAGTAAAGCCCATGCTCTTAATAGCAAAAGTGCAGAACCAGGGAAACAAAATTCCCCGACTCTGCACTCTGTTCATGCCTCGAAGTTTTACAGATCAGTCAACGTCACCCAGTACCTGACTGAAACCACAGTTCTTACCAGAGAGCTCGCACACTGCTATCTGTTGGTTGCTGCTGTGAGGTGCTCGTGTCGCTGGTCGATGAGCCTGAATTGCTATCAGACTGTGGGCTTTGTGGTGAGGATTGCGTGCTGCCTTGAGGAGCTGCCTGATTCCGTTGCATATTCGAGCCGTCTCGGTTCTGCTCAACCTGCTGGCTTGAATCGCCACCTGTGGTTGAACCTGGCTGGTTCGCTCCGGGCTGATTCGTGCCGCGCTGACCATTGCTACCGTTGGGTGAAGAATTCATCTGACCTGGAGTACCCTGGTCACGCCCTTCAACCCGATTGATAGGGTCTGAACTATTGTTCTGCTGCATTGTTGAGCCACTGTTGGGCGCATTATTTCCCGTGCTGGGAACCTGATTGCCGCTGCTGGGCACCCGATTCAAATCTTCTCCACCATTGGTTGTGCCAGCATCTTGACCACCTGGATTAGTTGGCTTTACGGTGGAGGGCACATTTGGGTTGGTGTTGCCTGGAGATTGCTGCGAGAAACCGGGAAGGCTAATCAGAACGCTCAAGCCAGCGACACCTAGAAAGCCAGCCGCTTTAACAAGTAAAGTCTTAGAGTTGTTTTTGTTCATTTGTTTTTCCTTTTTGGTCTCATTTGAGACGAACGATCGGCAACTTTCAAACAGCTAAAGACTGATTTGTATGCCTGAATTTGTAGCCATTCCATTAATTGCAAACGTAATAGAACGAGCTGATGTATATTCAGGCAGGGACAAACTTCATTGCTGTTCTTTTACCACTAAAGGTTAGAAAGCCTGACCTGATTATTTCTCTGTCTAAGGGGTAAGCCTTCACTCTGCCGATCGAATGAATGTCCACGTCTTAAAGCTATGTGCCAGGCATAGAAAAGCGATCGCCCCATTAGCAAGCTAATGGGGCTGGGATCGTTATTTAAAGCTCCACGCAGCGATCGCCACGCAACTCCAACCGACTAGAAACGCTACCCCACCTAGAGGTGTTATGGCACCCAGCCATTGGATTCCCGTAAGACTGAGCGCATATAAACTGCCAGAGAAAATCGCTATGCCAGCGATGAACGCATACCCTGCGGCACTCAGCGTTGACGAATCGCTTTCGGTTCGACTGAGCAGCACCGCGACCAGAAACAGCGCCAGCGCATGGTATATCTGATACCGGGCAGCCGTTTCAAAGATTTCCAGCGCACGTTCTGTCAACCGCTCTTTCAAGGCATGAGAGGCAAAGGCTCCGGCTGCGACGGAAAGCCCCGCGAAAATGGCAGCAGTGGTTAGAAAGATGCGCGTTAACAGCATTTAGAACCTTGGCAGTTGGTTAAAAATCAATAGAAATCGGGTTTCCCAACAATTTCCCAACCAAGAGACTCGCTTCCTGATTTATAGCGGTTCCCATTAGAGTGCGGTACAAGGGCTGAGGTTTTAAGGCAGGAGGAAAGCCGCCGTGCTCTTTCACTTCTGCCCTCTGCCCTCTGCCTTCTGCCTCTTTGCGACTGTACTTCCTGGATTAGGAACCGCCATAACATCAGAAACCCGATTTCTTGCCATATCTTAATTTTCGATCACCATCACCGTCGCACCGATCGCCTCCAGTTGCCTTTTGTACTGCTGCGCGATCGCCTCACTCACGCCTGTTGTCAGTGGTGTTGGTGCCGCTTCCACCAGATCTTTTGCCTCCTTGAGTCCTAATCCGGTGATTTCCCGCACAATTTTAATGGCAGCAATTTTGTGAACGCCTGGTACCGCTTCTAAAATGACATCAAAGTGACCGTAAGCGGCGATCGGTTGACCAACTACAAGCCGCTGTTTTTGTGGTTGAACCTTACTAGCACTGCTACCTGGGAGGCTCGCACTGCCTAGATTAAAGCAATAGAACATATTGCCTTCGTCATCCACATCAAAATTGGCGCTAAATTCTCTGGCGCGCTCATCCAGGTATGCTTTTGCCATTTCGCCTGTGAGTCCGGTTTCCATTGCAAAGCCCAGTGAAGTAATCCGCCCGTTTCCTTGTTTAAGCAGCTTGAAGAAAGAGGTTTGGAGGCGATCGCTCATTTCTTGCTGGTCTTTACGGCGCGCACTCAAAACAAGCCAGCCGCCAAGCGCAGTTGTTGGCAACCCAAACAGGCATAACGCCGCTACAGCGCCTTCTTTATTCTTTGCTGTCGGATTCGCTATATCGGTCACAGCCAGCAAAGCGATCGGCAAGCCAATGCCCAACAATACACCTGCTGTGAGTTTCGTGATGAGCTTCATAGACCCAAGATTCAGACCCAGTGATGCCGCGATCTTAGCTCTTGGAAAGTCTAAAGTATGAAGTATGAAGGATAAAAATTTAGCCTTTAGCCTTTCTCCCTTGTCACTTCCAGCAAGCGCGAAAAGTAGAAGCTGGTTTTGGTCATCGCGTTGCGCTGCACGGTCCAGCCTTGGCTTTCGAGAATTTTCACGACAGTAGCTTCACGGTGCAGGTAAGCGCGAGTGGCTTTGCTGGGTCCTGGAAAGAAGTCGCCAATCTTTTTTAAGAGGCTATACGCGAGGGTTTTGGGCGCAAAGCTGAGAATGAGGCGCGATTCGGCTAAGGAACTGAGATGGGAAATCATATCAGCCGCTTTGTCTTGAGGATAGTGGATTAGCACATCCAGGCAAATGACGGTGTGATAGCGACCGCTCAGGGTTTCCAAATCTTGAACGGCAAAGGTTGGGTTAGTGGTTTGTCCTAACGTCGCCTGCGATCGCTCCTTCGCTTCGCCCACCATTTTCTCAGAAATATCGCTGGCAAAAACGGTCGCGCCTGCTTCTGCTAGCGGAATGCTAAGACTGCCTACGCCACAACCCGCATCGCAAATGGACAGTTGCGCCAGATTACCATCTGTTCTCAGCCAACTCAGCACGGTATCAACGGTTTGCTGGTGCCCAGTGCGAATGTCGAGTTGGACTTTGTTGACTTCGCCATCGCCATAAATTCTGCGCCAGCGATCGAACCCGGTGGCATTGAAGTATTCGCGCACAACAGTCTTATCGTCAACAGCAGTCATAAGTTCGGCTTACATGGTTTTGCTAACAGCTTCATCCTATTACTGTGTGGGACGGAAACCAAGGGGGCGCGGGCGCAAAGAATGGTTTAGTTGAAGTCTAGATTCTGCCGAGCGGTCATGAGAAAGGCTTGGGCTTGGTTCATCAGCGTTTGGGCATCCAACTGGGACAGATCTGGATCAAGGTCATAATCGGCGCGGGTGCGTTGAGCCTGAGCATCGATCAATTGACGATGGAATACGGTAGGAACTTTGTCAAGGCGAACCAGGTGTTGTCCAAAGGCGCTAATGACCGCAGCGTGAGTGGAAAAAGACAGCCCTTCTTGATCGAGTAGTGCTTCCGCAACCTAGAACATCGCATAGTAGGCACGGGAAACAGCAAAGTCATAAAAGCCTTGTTCAGTAAGACTTTGGGCGGCTTCCAGGCTGCGCTGTGCTTTAGCAAGCAAGGCTTGTTGTTCGGGAGTCACAGGACGATACCATCAGACCGAATGTTTCGTAACAGCGGTGAGTTCTCAGTTTCAAAGCGTGAGCGTGGCATAAAAAGTCGAGAGATCAGAAGATTGTGCTCCAGGCATAGTTGAGCAATAAATTGACTGGTGCGATCGAGTTCCTCACTGGCATTCACCGGATCTTGGAGCACGATTAGCACGTCTACATCTGATGTTGCGGTTGCGTCACCTCATGCCTGTGAGCCAAACAGAATCGCGCGATCGAAACGGTCTTGATACTCTTGTTGGAGGTATGCCCGCAGCGGCAGCAGAATGTCTAAAGTTTTACGATTGGGCTGAATGATGGACATTAACATGACTCAAGTCTGATCGGATTTTACTGATTCAAAACGCCCTTTACAAGCGTTGCCAGGTAAGCTCTCCATTGTCTGCTTGGTGCCAGCGGAGAAGGTTAGCAGGCTGTCCGATGTAGTCGGTGGGTAAACCGATCGCCCGACGAGGCGCAGTGGTAGCAAGGGCGATCGCCTGCTCCACATCACAAAGCCCCCATTTCACGAGATTTTGCGCTCCGACTAACAGCGGTAGCGTTGTCCCAGAGAGCGTGCCATCGGGCAACCGAGCTGTGCCGTCTTTCACTTCAATCTGGCGAGTGTCCCAGGGATAGGTGCCATCGGGCAATCCCAAGGGTGAGAGGGCATCGCTGACAAGGAAGATACCGCGATCGTATTGGCTTGCCTTCAGCAGAATATCCATCATGATCGGTGAAACGTGCTGACCATCGGCAATCAGTCCACAGAAGACGTTGGGATGGACGATCGCCACACCCAATAAACCTGGCTCACGATGATGCAGGACTGGCATCGCGTTAAAGGCATGTGTGACCATCGTTGCGCCCTGATCGAATGCCTGCTGTGCCTGAGCAGCCGTTGCTTGTGAATGTCCCAGACTGACGGTAATGCCGAGCGATCGCAGATAGGGAATGACCGTTCCCGTCGTATCCAATTCAGGCGCTAAGGTCATCACTTTAACGATGCTGGCATAATCGCCAAGGATGCGCTTGATCGTGTCAATCGTCAGCGGCAGCAGGTATTCGGCAGGATGGGCACCGCGCTTCGTGTGGTTGAGGCAGGGACCTTCTAGGTGGATGCCGAGGATTTGTGCAAACGGGGTGTGGGGTGTGGGGTGTGGGGTGTAGTGGGAGAGAATGGCGAGCGATCGCTGAATGTTTTCGATAGAGGTGGTGACGATCGTGGGTAGGAAGCCATCTACGCCTTGCTGCCAGAGAAATTGACCGATCGTATGGAGTTGATCGCGGTTATTGGCACTCAAATCAGGAAACGCCAGCCCTAACGCGCCGTTGATTTGCAAGTCGATGCCCCCCAGCGAAACCCAGTCACCTGCAAGATCGATGTGTTCAATGGCGCTTTCGATCGCAGTTGATGGTAGCGATACTGGTGCACTCATAGGCGCGATCGACCGGATGATATTTTCCTCAATCGAAAGCTGCTGCAACCCCACGCGATCGGGCAAACGGGCATTGATTAGTTTTAGGATAAGGTGAGCCATAAGACCGCCGCGCTACTGGGTCAAGTATTGAGTCAAACACAGGCAAACATTCACAGACTATAGCTGTCGCTAAGACGCTTAGGACATTTGGATCAAAAGGGGTGTGGGGGCTTTGCCCCCAGCCAGGGGTTTCACCCCTGCACCCCGTCCTAACAGATATGCCTGTGGCTATACCTTACAGCGCTGCGTAGAGCTGCAAAGGCACCACGGCAAAAACACGATCACTCTCTAAATAGCTGTAAAACTAGCGGCACGATGTCTGTGGTAAGGCTCGCTATGATTGTGCTGATGATGTTGCTTGAAGCTTGCTAAAAAACAACTGCACACTTTTGGATCAGCTATCAGCTTTCGCTGACGACTGACGGCTGACGGCTGACGGCTCCAGAGACAGGCAAACTCTCAACCATTGCTCAGCGGTGCCATTGTCAAGTGCATCACATTGATACGTTACTTGCAGCCATTTTCGTTCGCATTCACCACACCCTATCCCCCACACCCCACACCCATATTCACTTGACTGTGGCTTACCCAATCAGTAATCGTTGTAATCGTCTGAGACATCCTGTTACATATGCCTATCAACGCGTCTGAGTTTCTCAAAGCCTGCGATCCCAGTCGGGCACTGTCCATTAGCAATCCGCAAGACCGGGACTATTACATCGATTTTGCGCCTGTGCGAGGCAGCAATATCATTCAGGAGTTGAAGCGCACGATCGCCCTGCTCCCCGACGAAGGCACCTGTCAGTTGTTTACGGGACACATTGGCTGCGGCAAATCGACTGAATTACTGCGACTGAAAAACGAGCTAGAACAGCTAGGTTTCTATGTCGTTTATTTTGTTTCGACTGAAGATCTGGATATGTCGGATGTGGATGTGACCGACATTTTGATTGCGATCGCCCATCAGGTCAGCGAGAAATTAGAAACCGATCAAATCAAACTGAAGCCTAAATATTTCGCCAATTTGTTCACTGAAATTGGCGAAATTCTACAAACGCCGATCGAAATTTCTCAAGTTGATTTCTCGGTTGGCATCAGTAAAATTACTGCCCGTACCAAAGACAGTCCGCGCTTACGAAACCAGCTTCGGCAATACATGGAACCGCGCACTAATGGTATTTTGCAATCGCTGAACACTGAGCTGCTGGGACAGGCAAACCTGCAACTCAAGCAGCGTGGTAACCAGGGCTTGGTGGTAATCATTGACAACCTCGATCGCGTCGATGCCCGCCAACTACCATCAGGACGAACACAGCCAGAATATCTGTTTGTCGATCGGGGAGAACAACTCTCCAAACTCAACTGCCATGTCGTTTATACCATTCCACTTGCATTGGTCTTTTCCAATGAAGTCGAGATTTTGAAACAATGGTTTGGTGGTGGTGTGTCGCCCAAAATTCTGCCGATGGTGCCTGTCCGCCGCCGTGATGGCAGCCATTGTAACGAGGGTATTGCGCTGCTACGGCAAATGGTCTTAGCAAGGGCTTTCCCCAACATTGATGCTGCTCAACGCCTTGCCCGTAGCCAGGACGTGTTCGATCGCGTGGAAACCCTCGATCGCCTTTGTCTCGTCAGTGGTGGTCACGTCCGTAACCTACTGGGTTTGCTGCGTAACTGCGTTCAGCAGGGCGATCCACCCTTTTCTCACGATGCTATAGAGCATGTTATTCGTGGGCAACGCGATGCACTGGTGAGGACGATCGATGATCGCGAATGGGCACTGATCTTTCAGGTCGTTGAACAGCAAAGCGCCAGAGGCGAAGTTGAGTACCAGACGCTTCTTCGCAGCATGTTTATCTTCGAGTATCAGGATCAGCAGGGCGGCTGGTTTGGCATTAACCCTATGTTGGTGGAGACGAAACGGTATCAGGCGTGGGCGGAGGGGAGAGGGGAGAGAGGAGTGAGGAGTGAGGAGTGAGGGGTGAAGGGGAAGCAGAGGCGGAGGAGTGGTGGAATGAGAAGATGAGGAACTATCAGCTTGGCACGGGCAGTCTACTGCATTATCTGCAAGCTGGAATCTATCTCCCATTCCCAACTCCCGACTCCCGACTCCCCATTCCCGACTCCCAACTCCCCATTCCCGACTCCCAACTCCCCATTCTCACTCCAGCGTGTAACGTGGAACATATAGGGTATCCAAAGGGCTGTACCAGTTATGAGTACGACCGAGCAACCCCAACAAGATGTGGAACGAGAGAATGAACGATCGCTGGATACGCTGATTCGCGCTATCACGCTATCGCAGCATCAGTTTGCGCTCATTTTAGTACGCTGTAACTATACTCAATTGCGCGATCGCATGGTGCAGCAGCTCAAAGCACGCTGTCCGCTTCCCATTCATGAATACACTCTGCCCGAAAGCGCGACGACCCTATACACCAGCATTCGGACAGAGATGAGGGAGACTGGGCAGGAGTGTGAGGAGGGGGAGTCGGGAGTTGGGAGTCGGGAGTCGGGAGTCGAGGCTCAAGACAACCCGCTAACAGCGAACAACCAACAACTAAAAACTGCTCCAACTCAAAATTCTTCATCACAGTGTCAGCCTCCCAACGCCCTCATGATCTACGGGTTAGAGTCGGTGACGGCAATCGATCAGGTACTGTTAGCGACCAATCTGGTACGCGAAGAACTGGGCAAAAAATTTCCGTTTCCGCTGGTGCTGTGGATGAACGATCGCATTCTGGCGAAGCTCGATCGGCTGGCACCGGATTTAAAGAGTTGGGCAGGCAATACTGTTATTTCCTTTGAACTGGGGACTGCCGACCTGATTAAAGCATTGCATCAGCACACCGATCGCCTGTTCACATCGATTCTGGATGCAGGCGATGAGCAGTTTCTACCGAACTGGGCATTGCTTCAGCAAAGCAATAACAGCCTCTGGGGTACCAATTCACTCCGACGCACAGAGTTGGAATTTGCGTTTGATCGCATTCTAAGTAGTGGTCAAACCCTCCATCCAGCGCTACAGGCAAGCCTCGATTTCTTGCTAGGGCAGGATGCTCACGCACATGGTGAATTGGAGACCGCACGAACTTGCTACGAACACAGTCTGGCGTTTTGGCGCGAAGAAAGTCAGCGACAGCGATCGCAAAAGCTATCAGAGTCGTTTGTGCTGTTGCCGTCTGCCAGTGAACGGGCGGCGTGTGTACTGGTTCATTTGGGGCTGTGGTGGCGATCGCAGGCAATGCAGCAGCGCACAGCCTATGCTTACGCCTGTCAACAAGCACGAAACTACTTTCGACGTGGGCTGCAAGTGTTTGAGCAGGCAAACCGTCAGGATCTCGTTGCACGATTCATCATTCCGCAGGCAGAAGCATTGCAGAAACTCCAGCAGTGGCATGAGCTGGAGACGTTGACCAAACACGCGCTAGTACTGCATAAGCTCTATGCCGATCCAGTCCGACAGGCTCGTGATCACGGCTTTCTGGCAGAGGTTGCGTTAGCCCGTTCTGCCTGGGTAGAGGCAAAGCAGCAAGTGGAACTGGCGCTCCAAATTTTAACGTCATCCACAACGAAGCTAGAACAGACAACTGATCCATCCACTCCCCATCTGGAATACAGTCTGGACGTGGCGTGGCGCTATCATCACGGTTGGTATTTGCTGCTGCTCGCTAAAGCAGAAGCAAAGCTGGGACAGGTAGAAACCGCGATCGTTCACCTGGAAACTGCTCAAAACCAAACCTATCCGCCTGATGATCCTCAGCTCTATATCACCATCCTCCGAACGTTGCGCGATCTTTACTTCCAGCAGGGACGCTATCGAGAAGCGTTTCACACAAAGCAAATGCGGCGATCGCTCGAACATCAATATGGCTTTCGTGCGTTCATTGGCGCACTCCGTCTGGAACCCCAGCAATCTCTACTCACTCTCATTCCCGGTCAACAACCACCAGAAGCGCCCCTGGCACAAGAAATCAGAGCGTCTGGTCGCCAGCAGGATGTTAATCGTTTAGTCCTCCGCATGGGACGTAACGATATTAAGCTGACTGTGATCCACGGTCCTTCTGGGGTGGGCAAAAGTTCGATTGTCAATGCGGGGTTAGTCCCAGCTCTGCACGATCGGGTGATTGGCGATCGCATTGCCTTGCCCATCCTGCTGGATCTTTATACAGATTGGCAAGCGACATTAGAAGCAAAACTGGCAAAAGCGTCGAGCAGTCAGGAGTTAGCCGTTAGCCGTCAGCCGTCAGCCGTCAGCCGTCAGCCATCAGATCCGAACTTCATCCTTCATCCCTCATCCGCCCCTCACTCCTCACCCCACCGCGAAGCGGAAGCAAACTACACTCCTCATCCCCTCCTCACCCAACTTCGCCAAGCCACTAGCCTCAACTTCACGCCTGTCCTCATCTTCGATCAGTTTGAGGAGTTTTTCTTTGTTCACGAAACGTTGCCGGAGCGTCGTCCGTTTTATGAATTTTTGCGCGACTGCCTGAATCTTGATTTTGTCAAAGTCGTCCTCACAGTGCGGGAAGACTATCTCCACTATCTGCTAGAGTTTCAGCGTCTTGCCAGTCGAGACAACATTAACCTGGACAGCATCAACGACATTCTGGGTAAAGATGTGCGCTACCCGCTGGGAGATTTTTCGGTAGCCGATGCCCGATCGATTATCAAAAGCCTGACCGATCGCGCTCAGTTTTACCTGGATGACGCGCTAGTCGATGCGTTAGTCACCGATTTGGCAGGTGAAGGAGGCGAAGTGCGGGCGATCGAACTGCAAGCAGTGGGCGCTCAACTGCAAACCGAAGGCATTACCACACTCACAGAGTATCGTCAGAAAGGACCAAAGGAGAAACTGGTTGCCCGATCGCTCGAAAATGTGATCGAAGACTGTGGTCCTGAGAACGAAGATGCCGCGCGGATTGTGCTCTTTTTGCTAACTAACGAAAACGGCACTCGTCCGCTCAAAAGCCGCGATGATCTGGAAACCGATCTGGTAGACCTGGGCTTGACCGCTGAAATCAATAAACTCGATCTCGTGCTAGAAGTCCTTGTTGGTTCTGGGTTGCTGTTTCTCGTACCCGAAAATCCTGCCAGTCGCTATCAGCTTGTGCATGATTATCTGGTGAGCTTCATTCGCCAGCAGGAAGGCGAAACCGTTGCTGGCTCTGAACAGCACGATCGCTACTCGCCAGAGGAGCCAGAATCAGAACCTGTTGTCAAGCGGCTCATCAGCCTACGACGGCAAAACGTCTTCCTTAAGTCCAAACTCAAACAACTTCGCTCCGTTGACACTTTCGTACCCTCACTGCTGCTAATCGTTTTCTCAGCGCTACTGGTCATTGTTCTGACGTTTGGCTCCAAGCCACGACCAGAGGCACAGAAGCACAGAAGAGTGGAGGTAGACGACGTTTACACACTTGCCGAAATTAACCACCAAAAGCAGCCTGCGTTTAGCCAAGCTTCCCAAAAACACATCATCTTTGGGTTCACCATACACAAGACAAAAGTCAGTCTCTAAAAATGTTTCTGCCTTCTGCCTTCTGCCCTCTGCCTTCTGCCTTCTGCCTTCTGCCCTCTGCCTTCCCACAGCGACCCTCTGTGCCTCACACTGCATCTACATTGAGCCAGTTGCGGTAGGGTAAGCAATGTCGTTGAAACTTCCGCAGCCATGTCTGTCAATGCTCCCACCGTACTTGCGCTCGATTTTGATGGTGTCCTTTGCAATGGCATGAAAGAATACTTTCAGACAGCATGGCGTGCCTACTGCAACATTTGGCAACCAGACGACACAACATTACCAGGTGAATTAGCGGAGCGCTTCTACCGCACTCGTCCAGTCGTCGAAACGGGCTGGGAAATGCCCCTACTGCTACGATCGCTTCTACTCGACACCCCTGAAGCTGACATTCTGCTACATTGGACTACGATCGCCAAACAACAGGCAGCAACAGACGGTATAGAGCCTGCTCGACTCGCCGCTGAAGTCGATGGAGTCCGCGATCGCTGGATTAACAAGGATATTGATAGCTGGTTGGCAGAGCAAAAATTTTACCCCGGTGTTATTCCGCAACTTCAGGCATGGTTGACCACTTCTCTACAGGTGGTTATCATCAGCACCAAAGAAGGGCGTTTCATCCAGCAACTCCTGCGGCAGCAAAACGTTGATTTTACGCGGCTGCAAATTTTTGGCAAAGAGGTGAAGCGCTCCAAGCCAGAAACACTGCGATCGCTCATCGCAGACCATAACAGCGCATCCCATAACAGCACGGCAACCTTCTGGTTTGTCGAAGATCGCCTGCAAACACTACAAGCCGTCCGCCAGCAGTCGGATTTAAGCAATGTCAAACTGTTCTTAGCCGATTGGGGCTATAACACCCCAGCAGAACGTGATTCTGTGATACACGAGCCACAAATACATCTACTCTCTCTGCAACAGTTCAGTCAAACTTGGGTAACGTGGACAACTGAGAATAACGCCTAAACCAGTGGGGTTTGCCTCTCAGACGTTCACAGAAGACCGGTGGGTTGTAGCGCTCTCGCTGAAAGTATGTCTCTGAAAGTGGTTGGCACAGAACGGTTTTTGGACGCGATCGAGTAACAAAAAAGAGCGTTTGCTGAGCAAAGTCGATTAAATTGGGGAAGACCTTAACTTAGTCGTCAATGAGGTAACTCCGAATGGTCGAGCATCGCTTCCCAACTACTATGCCACGGTCCAACAAAGCACTCGACGACGGTTCCTACCTCGACTACTTCTACGACATACCAGGCAGTATGCCAGGCACGCTCAACATTGAATCAGATGCCTCCTTGCCTGTCATTGTGCTGATCGACTACAACGAAGAGCAAGCCGAACGGCAGGAGGTTGAAACGCCCGAAGACTGCATCCCTTTTCTGGATACCGAATCCGTCTCTTGGGTTGATGTCAAAGGTTTGGGAAGCGAAGATGTGCTGCGCCGTTTGGGGAAAGTATTTAGCCTTCATCCTCTAGTGCTCGAAGATATTGTCAACGTCCCGCAGCGACCTAAAATTGAGGAATACGATGAGCAACTGCTGATCATTGCGCGGATGGTCACGATGAAGTCATCCGGCAATGGGTTTGTTAGCGAACAGGTAAGTCTAGTATTGGGGCGACACTACCTATTGACTGTGCAGGAGGAGCCAGACTACGACTGCTTTGGTCCCGTTAGCGAACGTATTCGTACCAATAAAGGCACTATTCGTAAGCACGGCGCAGACTATTTAGCCTATGCCTTATTGGACTCAATTATTGATGGGTTTTTTCCAGTTTTAGAAGAATATGGTGAAAAGATTGAAGACCTGGAAGCTGAAGTGGTTGAAAACCCGTCGCGTCAAACCTTAGAAAAAATTCACGCCATCAAACGCGAATTGTTAGGTTTACGGCGTGCCATTTGGCCCCAACGTGATGCGATCAATGCACTCATTCGTGATGGCAATGCTTTGATTAGTCCTGATGTAACGATCTATCTACGAGATTGCTACGACCATGCTATTCAGGTACTTGATATGGTGGAAACCTATCGAGAATTAGCTGCTAGTTTGATGGACGTATACCTCTCATCAGTCAGCAACAAAATGAACGAGATCATGAAGCTTTTAACCGTAATCTCGTCCATCTTCATTCCTCTAACATTTATTGCTGGAATTTATGGTATGAACTTTAATACTGAAAAATCGCCTTTCAACATGCCTGAACTCAATTGGTACTGGGGCTATCCATTGGCGATGGGATTCATGGCACTAATTGCCTTTGGTATGGTCTTCCTTTTTTGGCGGCGAGGATGGTTTGAAAACTTCTCAACCGTGAAAGCTAAAGACACCTCTCCCGATCAAAAATCGCTCCATTCTTCACTGCGCCGATGAACGTTGTTGATCCGATTATTTTAACTTCATATTTGCTGTGTATTGCCTATTTTTTGTACCTCATTGTTGATGCGTTCAACGACGAGTTCACAGTTCGTTTGGATGCGGATTTCCTCAGCACTCAGCTCACCGAACAAAATCTACAGGATTTACTTGCTATTAGCTTCAAATTTGATAGCCGCTATGAATTTGACAAACTAAAACAACTGGCAATTAGCATCAGCAACAAAGCAAGCCACGAAAAAACAGATGACAAGCCATACAGCATTTCGATCTACGTGGATTGGGATTACTGCGCCTTCACCGATCTGGAGGGTCGATCGCGCCGCGTCACTCGCTTAATGCCCGGTGCAACGGTTGATCTGTTTCAAACTCAGGTCTTTAGCACGATCGCCCCCAGCACCACACTCAAAGAAGCCATTACAGCCGAAGATCTGCTGCAACGCAAAGGCGATCGCAAGGCTGACAAACTCGATACCGCTTCGCCACTCAATCTGGAAGTGGAAATCACCAAACCACTAATTGATCCTGCCGCACTAAAAAAGAGCGATAAGTTTATGAAGCGCTATGCCGATCTGGAATTTTTTCTAGGGCTGGCGTTCCGCATTGTAGGACCCAACCGCTCGATCGGGGGCGATCGGGTCTACGTCCTCTGCAAATTTGTCATGCACAAACTCCCCTGGACTGCTGGCTTACCCTGGAATCCCAAAAAGTAAAGGGCACTCCCATGCCCTCTAACGACTAGACTGATCAGAGGGGAGAGTAGGCGCAGGCAGTTGCGGACTGTAGTCAAAAGCCATGTGCTCAAGGCTGCAATCCGAGGAAAGTCCGGGCTTCCCAAAGACCAGACTTGCTGGGTAACGCCCAGTGCGGGTGACCGTGAGGATAGTGCCACAGAAAAATACCGCCAATGAAAAGGCTAAAGGCTGAGGGCTAAAGGCTAAAACAAGCTTTTATCTTTCATACTTTATCCTTTAGCCTTTCAAGGTAAGGGTGCAAAGGTGCGGTAAGAGCGCACCAGCAGCATCGAGAGGTGCTGGCTCGGTAAACCCCGGTTGGAAGCAAGGCTGCGGAACAACGGTTGGTCTTTTACCCGTTCCACGTAGAAAAAGGAGAAATCCTGTTTCTGCCCGTCCGCTTGAGGTGCTTGGTAACAAGTGTCCCAGATAGATAACTGCCGTCTTGAATGCACAGCGTTTAGGGCAACAGAACCCGGCTTATGTCCTGCTCTCCCCTATTCCCGAAACCCACCCATATCGAACAGACTCGCTGCTTAGTTTTATCGAACCTTGTTGATTCAACAAAGGAATATATAGATTCAGCAAAGCGGCTTGAGTAGGCTGTACGCCACTTTGAACCTGCACTACGATGATGGCATCAGTGACGAACGTTACTGAATCGATGTTGTTGAATGCACCAAGGCATCAAAGGGTTTCATAGCAGCGTTTATAGGGCAATGGTGTGAGTAACCAGACCTCCCAGATTGTAGTGGCAAGTGAACCAAAAATAGTGTTGAGTGGTCAGCAGCTACTAGCGGTAGGTGAGCATAAGCGAAGCGGTTTAATCATCTGTAAGGCTTATCATGCAGAGTTCGCAGGTCCTGGTGCCGTTGTCGGTACGCTAGTAGAGCAAGCCTGCGTGAACGTCATTGCGATCGGTGCACCTGAAATCATACCAGTCGTCACACATCAACAACGTCAGACCGCTTACAGCCGCAGAATTCAATGGAATCGCTGGTTGCAAAAGATTACAGAACATACAGACCCGATACAGAGAGCCGAGAAACTGTTTGCCAGCTTTGAAGAGTTTTTTGGTGCTCAAGCGCTGACGGGTTTAGCCGATGAGGTACTGGCTTTATTGATTGGCGTGTTGCCGTCGACGATTGCTACCGTACGGTTACACTATCGTCTGCCAGAACAACTGGATGCACTAGATCTGCCACCAGCGTATGAACCGATAAAATTCAGCTCTGTAAGGTTGAATTCGCGATCGCTCTACGCTAGCAGCCAGCCATCAACTAAAACCTGCGCCAGCTTTTTAGAAGCGCTCTATAACGTCCCTAGCAGCGACTAATGTGTTGATAGACAACCAGACCAGTCGTATCGTGCTGATTCTCAGAGACCTGATAAACTATCAGGCATGACACTCCAGTACCCCCACCGCCAGAAACAACTGCAAAATCTGGTGCAAAAGCTAGGCTTGCCTGAGCAAACGCCGATTCAATGGCAGCTACTCGATCTGGCGCTGACGCATTCCACCGTCTCGGCGACTGCAAACTATGAGCAGCTTGAGTTTGTGGGTGATGCCGTCGTACGTCTGGCGACAGCTGTTTTCTTACTAGAAACCTATCCTGAACTGCCAGTGGGAGAGTTTGCAGCCATTCGATCGGTGCTGGTGAGCGATCGCATTCTGGCACAACTTGCTGCTAAGTACAGATTAGAACATTATTTGCTGGTTTCGGATAGCGCCTTGAAGGATAAGCTTGGTCAAGAATCGCGTCTAGCGGATTCATTTGAAGCGGTGTTGGCGGCTCTTTACCTGAGTACACAGACGCTGACATTGGTGCGTCCCTGTCTGGATCATCACTTTCAACAGTTAGTGACCGAGATCCTTAACGACCCCGCTCGCCAAAATTACAAAGCGGCGCTTCAGGAGTGGAGTCAGGGTCACTACAAGACGCTACCAGAGTATCGAGTGATTCAAGCAAGGCAGGTTCAGGACAAAGATCAGGGTCAGCGTTTTACGGCTGAAGTCTGGCTGCAAAATGAATGTCTGGGGCAAGGGAGCGGACGATCGATCAAAGCAGCAGAGCAAGCCGCCGCCCAAGTTGCGTTTACGTTGGTCAGCAAACGCTTGTAGTAGCCTATAGCCAACATCAGTAGCATTAGATAGGCTACAGGTGAGAAGCCGTGCTAACCGTTGCCACCTATCCAACTGAGGAGATGGAGTGATCAGAGATATCTTGCGGTAGCGTGGTGCCTGTGGTGTCTCGATTGTGACCATTAGGAGAAGGCGAGTCATGGCTGCTGTCTAGTTCGACTGATGAACTGGTCTCACTCGATGGCAACCAGATCCGAAACGTACTGCCTTTACCAAGTGTCGATTGAAATGAAACGGTGCCGCCATGCAATTCAGCGAACCGTTTTGTCAGGGCTAAACCTAACCCAGTGCCTTCATGTCTGCGTGTCAAAGACGAATCGACCTGTTGAAAGGGGCGAAATAAGAGATGCCATCGTTCGGGTGGAATGCCAATGCCAGAATCAGCAACTTCAAGGCAGAGATAGGGCGTGTTGGCATTCACAGGGCTGCGATCGGGGCGAGCATCCTGCTCTAGCTGATGACCATAGCCAATGCGGCTGCTTAATTTGACGTGTCCGCCTTCTGGCGTAAATTTCACCGCATTCGATAGCAGGTTAATCACCATCTGACGCACTCGTAGTTGATCGAGTACAACTCGACTGAGATGCTTTTCGACCTCGATCGAAAGCGATAAGCGCTTCTTCTCGGCGGCTGGCTGCACCATTTTCAAGCACTCCTGACATAAATCCTGTACGGAAACTGGTTGCAGGCTGAGTTCAAGTTGACCCGCTTCAATTTTGGCGATGTTCAGCAGATCATTGATGATGTTCAGCAGATGCTTGGCTGAATCATCTGCTTGCTGTAACAGTTCTAGCTCTTCATCGCGGCTGTCACAGCAGCCATCTTTAACCAGTCCAATGCAGCCAAAAATGGCGTTTAGAGGCGTTCTCAGTTCGTGGGAAGTGGTCGCTAGAAACTCGCTCTTCATCTGGTTTGCGGCTTGTGCTTCCTGCCAGGCTGTTTCTAGTTCTTCCGCCCGTTCTTCTAAGCGCTCGACCATGTTGTCGAGTGCTTCAGCGAGTTGATTGATTTCTTTAATCTGAAAGTTTTTGGGTGCTTGATGAGAGAGCTGACGTTGATAAATATGGAGAGCGTAGCCACCGAGTTGTTCGAGTGGGCGGGCGAGATCACGGGCAATATAAATAGTGGCTAATAAATTCGCACTTAGCAGCCCTATGGTGAGAATCAGGAGCACTTGCTTAATGTCTTCTAGCCCAGAGAGGGCATTTTCGAGAGGGGCGACAGCGAGCACAACCCAGGTGCGACTTTCACCGGGGGTAACAGAAATCTGAAGGCGATTGTAGCCTGCCAGCCATTCGGTCTGACTGTCTTCAAAGGAGATGAGGTGGAAAAAGTCTTCTTTGCCAGCGATCGCGCTGTTGACAATTGCCTGTAGGCGATCGGCATCTGCTTCCTGCTGAATATTACGACCGATGCGATCGGCTTTGGGGTGAGCCAGAATCGTGCCATCTTCGTCGATGACGACTGTGTAGCCAGATAGCGATCCTGGCTGGCTGGTTTCTTGGCGATAAACCGCCCATTGAATGCTCAACGCATAGCGTAACCGCCCAAAAGAGTCATAGACAGGTGCGCTAAACACACGGTCAAGCTGTCGTAAAGGGGTGGATTGCTTGGCTGCTGTGGCTCGGCTGACAGGTGAAACGCGGACACTGGCAAGGGGCGCACGCATGAACTGGCTTTGAGCTGACCAAAGGTTATCGAGCACCTGGCTGATGGAGCGATTGCCGCAGGTGCTACCGTCAATTTGCCCCGTTTGGACGTTGATGAGCTGGACACATTGAACACCTTTCGGCAACCAGCGATTGATACGCGTCACAAACTCTTGCGCGTCCTGCGACTGGTCAAGCTTGGTTGAAAAGTCTTCGCTGGCAATGACCAGGTTCGATCGCATAACTTCGATCAGGTCGCGGATATTTTCTCCCTTTCTGACGGCGCTCTCGGTCAGGTTTTGGCGAGCCGTTGCCAGCATACTGTCGCGTACTTTTTTGTATGCCACCAGCTCACCCGTTATCAAGACGGGAATGCTCAGCAATAAAATACGCGACAAAAGGATGCGGCGAAACGAAGACTGACCTGGTTTAGCCATAGGACGTTTAAACTGAAGTGCGATACCCAATAGCAACCACGATCAACGAGAGACTGCTCTGCTCTTTCACACCCATCCACGTGCGCCACGGTCGCTAGTGATGCAGCTAAGCTGCGGTTAAAGAAGAACTATCCACAATTATTACAACGGTTACACCGATTATTCCAGTTGGAAGCGGATTTAAATATCAAAGCTGAGGCAGATGAACGGGGCGATCGCCCGACCACAACGGTGATCCTCGCCATGAGTGCTGATGGCAAAATTGCCGATCGCAGCCGCGCGGCTGCGCGCTTTGGGTCTGCCCTCGACAAAGCCCATTTAGAGCAACAGGTCGCAAAGGCAGACGGTGTGCTGCTTGGCGCAGGTACGTTGAGAGCATATGGTACAACGTTGCGGGTAGTGCAACCAGAATGGTTGGTGCAGCGCCAGCAGCGAGACAAAGCGCTACAGCCTGTGCAGATTGTGTGTTCGCGATCGGCAGTCATTAATCCCCAACTTTCCTTTTTCCAGCAGCCCGTACCGCGTTGGCTGCTGACAACCACGATCGGTTCACGGCAATGGCAGGAAGGAGAAGCGTTTGAGCGAATTTTTGTTGTCGAGACAGCCACTGGCGAAATTGCTTGGCAAGCAGCGTTTGAGCAACTTTGGGCATCTGGGCTAAAACACCTTGCGGTGCTGGGTGGTGGCGCACTCGTAGCATCCTTGCTGGAGGCAAACTTAGTGGATGAACTGTGGCTAACGGTTTGCCCACTGCTTTTAGGTGGAGTGGATGCGCCTACGCCTGTTGATGGCGCTGGGATTATGGCAGCACTAGCACCCCGCTTGCAGCTTTTGGAGGTGCGATCGATCAGCGATGAAGTGTTTTTGCACTACAAGGTGAAAAAGGGGTGAGGGGTGTGGGGTGTGGGGTGTGGGGTGTGGGGTGTGGGGTGTGGGGTGTGGGGTG